>NZ_FMUD01000003.1:0-242300 GCF_900100825.1 Agrobacterium sp. DSM 25558
ATACCGGGAAAAGATGACACTTTGCCTCCGGCAAAAGTCGAGTAGAGGCGACAAATCCAAGTGGATTTGCGCCGGTAGAGGCGCAAACTCTGCGAGTTTGCTCTGGCGCGATAAATCCCATAGGGATTTACGCTGGTAACGCGGGGTGGAGCAGCCCGGTAGCTCGTCAGGCTCATAACCTGAAGGCCGCAGGTTCAAATCCTGCCCCCGCAACCAAAAAATTCCAAAAATTCGATCATTTAAAATACAGACACAAAGCGCCTCACAAATACTCGTAGAAAAGCCTTTTGCGGCGGGCAGCCGTGTCGATCTCAACCGACACAAGCCGGGGTATCACTTCGGTCTTGGCAGAGGCGAGGTAACGCTGTTCAATCATGTCGATAACCTCCAAATATCCCATGATGGTGGGGATGTCGCCATGCACCTGCAAGGATGCTGGCTGGCGGCCCCGGGTCTTGCACATCATCACCGTCTGGATCAGATCCCGCACGATCAGCATCACGCGAAGCTAAGCCTTCTTATCGACATTGTCACGAAGTGAAGCCGCCATGTCGTTCACCACCCCACCCTCAAAGAGAGGGATTGCTTGCTGACGGGGACCGGTTATATTTCTTTGGCTTAGGGAGAAAAGCTTGGGAGGAGCGTTTTATGAGACGGATGTGGCCGGATGAATTCAATTCTATTCTGAACGAGGCGCGGGAGGTTACACTTGATGTTCCTGCAGCAGGCCCCGACGGGGACGTGACCAAGCGGAAGGCATTGAGCGCGCGTCTGACGCAGGCGGACTATGAGCGCATATGGCCACTCGCCGAGATACGGTACCGCGTCCAAGGTCGTTTGTCGGGCAAGGCCATAACGCTGATCACCAACAATCCTCACTATCAGAAATGGCACCCAGTGGATGGCGGATTTGAGGAAGAGATTTCCGACAGTGGTAAGCCATTTCAAACAAAATATGTCGTCGTGCATTTTTTGCTGGATGACGTCAGCGACAAGGTGGAGGCCTAAGTACCGCTTGGAGCATTTCCCCTGAAACAGTAGAGGGCTTCGGGTAAAGCTATGCGCGACCGGCACGTTGGAGCAGATGTCTTTCAGCTCGACGCAATTCCAAGCTCGGCCCGCAGTTTCTTCGTTAGTCCTCTTGCTACCAATTCATAAGACCGCAAAACATAGTGCTCCACTTCCGATGCGTCGAGCGGAGAGTGGTCTGAGATCGATATCCATTTGCGTTTGCTGAAGTAGGGGGCCTGCCCTATTCCTTCCAGGGCGGTCAAAATCTCGAAGCTCTCTTCCGAGCATTTGACGACAAGCCGCCAATTTTCCCGCTCGCCCAACACGGCGAAGACCTTATCCCCTACCTTGGCGACATGTGAATCCCACTGATCAACGAAATGAACACCCGGCCATGTTTTCAAGGTCGAATCAAAGCTTTGGCGGTCGAATAGGCTCATGTGATTTTTTCCGCAATCAACGCTGCAAGTCGTCTGGCCACCTCACTTTTTTCGAGATCGGGCCAGTCCTGTATGCCTATCTTTGAGATAACCTTCACGCTATTGCGGTCACCGCCCATCACGCCGGTGGTGGCGGACACGTCGTTAGCGATAATAATATCGGCTCCTTTGCGCTCCAGCTTTGCACGTCCGTTGGTTTCAACGTCCTGCGTTTCCGCAGCGAAACCGACGACGATACCTGGCCTGTTCGCATGATGGCCGACTGTCTTGAGGATGTCGGGGTTTTCCGTCAATTGTAGCACTGGCGGTAGGTCGTCCGGGTGTTTCTTGATCTTCTGATCCGCGGACGCCGCAACACGCCAATCAGCGACAGCTGCCACCATCACGGCGATATCGGCCGGCAGGTGAGCAAGCACTACGTCTAGCATCTCTTCGGCACGCTCAACATGGACAGTCGTTACGTTGGACGGGTCGGTAATCGTGACCGGGCCAGATACCAGCGTCACGTCCGCACCCAGTGCCGCGAGGGCTTTTGCGATGGCGTGGCCCTGCTTGCCGGAAGAGCGATTGGCGATGTACCGCACCGGATCGATCGGCTCGTGCGTCGGGCCGGAGGTGACGATTGCTTTCTTTCCTGCCAAAGGCTTTGGCCCATCATCAAGCAGCGCTTCGACAGTCTCGACGATTTGCAAGGGCTCCGCCATGCGGCCAAGTCCAGCTTCGCCTTTTTCTGCCATTTCACCCCCCATCGGCCCGATGAAGTGGATGCCATCGATTTTCAAGGTTTCGACGTTACGCTGCGTCGCCTTGGCGCTCCACATTTTGGGGTTCATGGCCGGTGCGATGAGAATTTTACGCTCCGTAGCGAGCAGTACGGTAGAGGCCAGATCGTCGGCCAGTCCGTTTGCCATCTTTGCCATCAGGTCAGCCGTAGCAGGTGCTACGAGCACCAGATCGCAGTCCCGTGCCAATCTTATATGGCCGACGTCCTGCTCATCCTGTCTCGAGAACAGCTCTGTAAACACATGGGTAGCAGACAAAGCGCCGACAGCAAGCGGAGTGACGAACTCCTGCGCGCCGCGTGTCATCACCGGCGTGACCTTTGCCCCTCGCTCCCTCAAGCGGCGGATGAGATCGAGGCTCTTATAAGCCGCGATACCGCCCGAGATAATGAGAAGAATATGTTTGCCTGAAAGCGCCATGATGCCGGACCAATTTCCATTTCATGGGGAAACTAAGCGCTCAGCTTTCAAAGTGCAATCACGCGTTCAGCTTCTACCGCTCTAAGCAATGCGACCGTGGATGATGGGAGTTTCAGAGAGGGGCATTGGCGAAAAACCATAGGTGTTCAAAACCGCAGCCACGGCCTGCTCGGCAGCTCGCTCTGTTGCGGCATGTACCATCGCGATTGGCTGGCCTTTTTCTACTTTCGTTCCCAATGGCAGGATATTCGAAATTCCAACGCGATGATCGATGATATCGTCAGGTTTCCTCCGCCCGCCGCCAAGTTCGACAACGACCATGCCGAGATCACGGGTCTGACACGATGAGAGCCAACCTATCTGCGGAGCCATCACCGGGACGATATGCGGAGCAGATTTAATATAGCGATCCGGCTTTTCGACGAAATCCTTCGGCCCGCCGAGATCGGATACCATACGGCCGAAGAGATCCATCGCCGCACCGCTCGCCAGCGCGTCTCTGGCCTTTTCTGCACCGTCCTCAAGCGTTGAAACAAGCCCAGTCTGAACCAGCATTTCGGCGGCAAGGGCAAAAACGAGTGTCTCGATACGTGTGCCCGACTTCTTGCCGCGGAGAAAATCGAGGCAGTGGATTATTTCGACTGCGTTGCCGGCGGCGTCGGCCAGTGGTTGGTTCATGTCGGTGAGGAGGGCGGATGTTTTCACGCCCGCGCCATTGGCGACATCGACAAGCGACCGCGCCAGTGTCTCAGCCTCATCCGGGCTTTGCATGAAAGCACCATTACCGAACTTCACGTCCAGCACCAATGTATTCAGCCCCGCCGCCAGCTTCTTCGATAAGATGGAGGCTGTGATCAATGGCACCGAATCGACGGTCGCCGTTACATCGCGAATGGCATAAAGCCGTTTGTCCGCAGGAGCGAGGTCTCCCGTCTGGCCGATGATGGCGCAACCCGCTTTGGCCACTGTGCGGCGGAACAAGGCTTCGTCCGGCATGACGTTATAGCCTGGGATTGATTCCAGCTTGTCCAGTGTGCCACCTGTATGACCAAGCCCCCGGCCTGAAATCATCGGTACGGCCAACCCGCAAGCCGCAACGATCGGCGCGAGCATGAGCGAGACATTATCACCGACGCCACCAGTGGAGTGTTTGTCGGCGATGGGTTTGTCGATATTCGACCAGCAAAGAACATCGCCGCTGTCGCGCATTGCAAGGGTCAGCGCAATCGTCTCATCCCGGCTCATGCCACGGAAAAAAACCGCCATAGCGAAGGCCGCGGCCTGCCCTTCGGAGATTCCGTTGTTGGACAAGGCGTCGATGAAGGCGGTAATCTCAACGGCCGTCAACGTTTCGCCATCACGTTTGCGACGGATAATTTCCTGCGGGATCATGGCGATCAATAGCCGTTGGATGCCTTGGCCGGTTCACCACCTGCCAGCACATTTACGATATCATCCAGAACGCCGGATGCGCCGAAACGGAAAGTGGAAGGCATGGCCCAGTTGGGCTGCATGATGGTTTCTGCCAAGCGCAAATAAAGCGTGGCATCTGCCACCGTTCCAATCCCGCCAGCGGGCTTGAAGCCGACCTTCTTCTTGCTGTCGCGAATGACCTGCAGCATGATGTCTGCGGCCTCCAGCGTTGCGTTGACAGAAACTTTGCCGGTAGACGTCTTGATGAAGTCCGCGCCTTCGGCAACGGCGATTTCAGAGGCGCGGCGAATCAAAGCCTTGTCTTTCAACTCGCCGGTTTCCAGAATGACCTTGAGCAGAACGGGGGAAACGCAGACCTTACGCACGGCGGCGACCATCTCTGCCACGGCATTTTCATCACCTGCGATGAATTTTTTGTACGGAATCACCAAATCGATTTCGTCAGCACCATCATTGATGGCACGCTCTGTTTCTCCGACGACGGTTGCGAGATCAAGATCGCCCGAAGGGAAATTGACGACCGTGGCAATCCGGATCGAATGGTCCTTACCAAAGGCGGCACGGGCCTGGGCCACGAAACGCGGCCAAATGCAGATCGCAGCCGTATTGCCATATGGCGTATGCGCTTTCTGGCACAGCGCAGCAATCTGCTCCGGAGTGCAATTTTCCTTCAGATTGGTGAGGTCCAGCAGGGATAGGGCGAGAGCGGCAGCTTCACGCGGGCGCTGAAGTTCCATCTCAATTTCCTCCAGAAATCATTTCCGTTAAAATCGCGGCCAGTCGTTTGCCGCCAATCGGGGCCATGTCTTTGGTTTCTTCATGGCTCAGTTCGTCGCCAGTCATACCGGCACCGTAATTGGTAATAACGGAAGCAGCGGCAACACGCATCCCGAAAAATCGCGCGAGGATGACTTCTGGCACTGTCGACATGCCAACGGCATCTGCGCCCAGCGTGCGCGCCATACGGATTTCCGCAGGCGTTTCGAAACTCGGGCCGGAAAACCACATATAGACACCGGTGAACAGCGGAACAGTTGCACGGATGGCGGCATTGCGCATAGCAATCGATAATTCCGCATCATACGCACTGGTCATACCAACGAAACGGCGATCGGTCTCTTCGCCGATCAGCGGGTTCATGCCAGAATAGTTGATATGGTCGGTAATTTGCATCACCGACCCCGGTGGCATGTCGTGCCGTACGGAGCCCGCAGAATTGGTCATAATGAGCGATTGGACGCCGATACCTGCGAGAGCTTCGATCGCGGGTCGCATGGCCGCCGCATCGCCTTTTTCGTAGTAGTGGACACGGCCCGCCAGCATAATGACGGGCTGTCCGCCGAGATATCCCGCCACCAGTTCGCCGGCATGGCCGGAGACGGCACTTTCCGGAAAACCGGGAATTTCCGAATAGGGAATGCGGATGGCGTCTGTGACCTCATCCACCAAAGACCCAAGCCCGGAGCCCAAAACGATGGCGGTTCGCGGCACAAGTCCATTCAGCCTGTCGACGAGAACGTCGATCATTGCGTGATCCATCACGGTAGCTCGGTCTTGAAGCTGAAAGGCAAAAGCTCTTCCATGGTCATGACCTTTTGAACACCGGCCTCGTCACACAGATAGATTTTCGTGTCGGCAGAGGCGAATTCTGCAATCTTCTGGCGGCAACCGCCGCAAGGCGGGCAGAGCGCCAACTTTTCAGCGATGACAGCGATTTCTGCGATCTTCTTTGCCCCACCCATGATCATGGCACTGATAGCGGATGGTTCCGCGCACCAGCCCTGTGGGAAGGAAAGGTTCTCGATGTTGGCACCCTTGTAGATATTGCCGTCTTCGGTGCGGATGGCTGCACCAACGGGGAATTTTGAATAGGGCGCGTGGGCAAAGGCCATGGCCTCGCGGGCGGCTTCGAACAGCTCATGAGACATGGACTAACGCTCCTTCGAATAGGCGACGCCACCGGCCTTCGGCGGTTTTGCAACGCCAATGAAGCCAGCCAGCAGAATGCATGTGAGAACATAGGGCAGGGCCTGAAAAATTTGCACCGGCACTTCCCCAATGCCCGGAATGGCCTTGCCCTGCATGAAGTTTGCCATGGCGTCCAAAAAACCGAACAGCAGGCAGGCGAACATCACGGGAACCGGCTTCCACTTGGCAAAGATCAGCGCTGCCAGCGCAATATAACCCTTGCCCGCAGACATATTAGCAATGAAGGCAGCCGATTGTGCGACGGCAAGATAGGCCCCGGCAAAGCCACAGAGAAAACCGGCAACGATGACCGCGCGGAAGCGCATCCATGCAACCGAAATGCCTGCCGTATCCACCGCACCGGGATTTTCACCGACGGCACGAAGACGAAGACCAAAGCGTGTACGGTAGAGCACCCACCAGGAAATCGGCACGGCGAGAAAGGCGAGGTAAGTCAGAATGTTGTTGCCGGAAATGACGTTGGCGTAGAGCGGACCAATGAAGGGCACTTCGCGCATCATGTCAGCGCCGGGCAGGATAATGGGCGGAAAACGACCTTCGCCAGGGATTTGCGGTGTGCGACCGCCTTGTCCAAACCATGCCTGGCCGAGAACCACCGTCAGACCAGCGGCAACGAAATTCAAGGCCACACCTGAGACAATCTGGTTACCGCGATTGGTGATAACGGCAAAGCCATGCACCAGCGAGAAAAAGATCGCAGTGCCAATGCCTGCGGCAAGTCCGGCCCATGGGTTTCCGGTCAAATAGGCCACGCAGGCCGAGGCAAAAGCCGCCGCCAACATCTTGCCTTCAAGGCCAATATCGAACACGCCTGCGCGTTCGGAAAACAGCCCGGCCAATGCCGTGAACAAAAGCGGGATTGTCAGACGAACGGTCGAACCGAGAATGCTGACCAGCATATCGAAGGTTTCCATGGGCCGTTACCTCTTCACGAATTGCTGGTAGATGCGCACGAGCGCGGGGCGGTACATAAATTCAAGCGCGCCCGCAAACAGGATGACTAGACCCTGAATGACGACGATCATCTCACGGGTGATGTTGGGCATTTCGAACGAGAGATCGGCACCACCCTGATAAAGGATTCCGAAAAGCAACGCCGCAAAGACGATACCAAGCGGGTGACTGCGGCCCATCAGCGATACGGCAATGCCGACGAAACCTGCGCCGCCGACAAATTCCACCTGCAAACGGGCAGACGCGCCCATCACCGGGTTCAACGCCATCATACCCGCCAGACCACCTGATATCAGCATGGCGATGATGACCGTGCGCGAATAGGGAATTCCGGCATAAACGGCAGCAGAGGGGCTGATGCCCAGCGTGCGCATCTCATAACCAAGCTTGGTGCGCCAGATGAGCACCCAGACCAGAAAAGCCATAACGAGCGCGATGATGAAGGAGACGTTGAAAGGTGCCGGCCCCAGCTTCAGCCCGAACATCGCCATCAACCAGTCCAGCTTCGGCAATTGCCCGCCCTGCAGAAAGGTGCGGGTTTCCGGTGCCATCTTGCCCGGCACGATCAGCACATTGACCAGAAGATACACCATCAAAGCAGCAGCTATGAAGTTGAACATGATGGTGGTGATGACGACATGGCTGCCGCGTTTTGCCTGAAGCCAGCCGGGAATGAAGGCCCAGGCCGCACCAAAGACTGCCGCACCGATGACTGCAAACGGCATGGTCACATACCAAGGCACGTAACGGTCTAGCGCGAGTGCCACGAGGGCCGCACCCAAGCCACCAATGTAAGCCTGACCTTCGGAACCGATATTGAACAGACCGGCATGGAAAGCGACGGCCACCGATAGACCGGTGAAGATGAAGCTGGTGGTGTAAAACAGGGTAAAACCAATGGCATCACCCCGACCCAGCGCACCTTCGATCAAAAGCTGCAAGGCGGCGAAGGGGTCTTCTCCAATGCCCCAGACGACAAGCCCGGAGATGAAAAAGGCGGTGAGAATGTTTAAAAACGGCAACAGGCCGTAGGACATCCAGTTGGGGAGAGGGACGGAAGCTGTACTCATGAGCTTTAAAGCCTTTGCCTTATGCGGCGATGCCGGCCATCATCAGGCCCAGCGTTTGTTCTTCGGCTTCCGCCGTTTTCTCTCCAACGACCCGGCCCGCGAACATGACCAGAATACGGTCCGACAGCGACCGTATCTCATCAAGCTCCACCGACACCAGCAGAATGGCTTTGCCCGCATCACGCATTTCGATGATGCGGCGATGGATAAATTCGATGGCACCGATATCGACGCCACGTGTCGGCTGGCCGATGATCAACATCTTCGGATCACGCTCGATTTCGCGCGCAACGACGATCTTCTGCTGATTGCCGCCCGAGAAATTGGCGGTTTTCAAATTCGCATTTGGCGGGCGGATATCGTATTTCTCTATCTTCTCTACGGCATCCTTACGGATGGCTTCTGGATTAAGGAACGGCCCCATGCCGTAGCGCTCGTCGCGGTGATAGCCGAGGATGGAGTTTTCATACTCCTCGAACTTCAGCACCAGCCCCATATGGTGGCGGTCTTCGGGAATATGGGCCAAGCCCAGCTTGCGAAGGACCGCGGGATCGACCTTGTCGACCGTCTTGCCGCCCATCAGAATTTCACCGGAATAGGGTTTGCGAATGCCAGCGATGGCCTCCAGCAGTTCCGACTGGCCGTTGCCAGCGACACCGGCAATACCGACGATTTCGCCAGCGCGCACGTCGAAAGACACATCATCCACCATGGTCACATCACGGCTATCCTTGACCGTGAGGTTGCGGACCGAAAACAGAACATCGCCAGGATTGGCTTGACCCTTTTCTACACGCAAAAGCACGCGGCGGCCGACCATAAGTTCTGCCAGTTCTTCGACTGTTGTTTCGGACGTCTTGCGGGTGGCAACCATCTCGCCGCGGCGCATGACAGAGACCTCGTCGGTGATGGCCATGATTTCGCGCAGCTTGTGGGTGATGAGGATAACGGTCTTGCCCTGATCGCGCAGCACCCCCAAGATTTTGAAGAGGTGGTCGGCTTCCGCCGGTGTCAGCACGCCGGTCGGCTCATCGAGGATGAGGATTTCCGCACCGCGATACATGGCTTTGAGGATTTCGACGCGCTGTTGCAGGCCCACCGGCAAATCCTCGATGATCGCATCGGGATTAACCTCGAGGCCATATTCGTCTTCGAGACGCTTCAACTCCTTGCGGGTTGCCGCGGTGCCCTTGGCCAGGAGCATGCCGCCTTCAGCACCCAGCATGATGTTTTCCAGCACCGAGAAATTCTCGACCAGCATGAAGTGCTGATGCACCATGCCGATGCCGACATCGATGGCCGCCTGACTATCTCTGATGTTGACGGGTTTGCCGTCGATGCGGATTTCACCTGAATCGGCAGAATAGAAGCCGTAAAGGATCGACATCAACGTCGATTTCCCCGCTCCGTTTTCCCCGATGATGCCGTGGATGGTGCCCTTGGCAACGGTGAGATTGATATTCTTGTTGGCGTGTACGGTGCCGAATTTTTTATCGATACCGACAAGCTCGATCGCAGGTTCCATCGTCAACCCAAATGTCTCCGGAGGCTGGATATGAAAAGGGCGCAACGCGAATGCCGCGATGCGCCCTTGTTCCAATAATCACATCACTTTGGGCAAGAGTTGTCAGACATATAGTCGTGAACCTTGACGGTGCCAGCAATGATGTCGGCCTTCGCCTTATCGACAGCTGCCGTCATTTCCGGCGTGATCAGAGCCTTATTATTGTCGTCGAGCGCGTATGCAACGCCGTCTTCCTTAACGCCCAGAGACTGAACGCCACCGGTGAACTTGTCGTCCTTGGTGTCCTTGAAGGCGTTGTAGACAGCCAGATCGACGCGCTTGACCATGGAGGTCAGGACAGAGCCGGGGTGCAGGTGGTTCTGGTTGCTGTCCACGCCGATGGAGTATTTCTTGTTGTCGGCTGCGGTCTGGAGAACGCCGAGACCGGTGGCGCCTGCTGCCGCGTAGATCACGTCCGCGCCCTGATCGAGCTGGTTCTTCGTCAGTTCACCACCGCGAACCGGGTCGTTCCAGGCGGCACCGGTCGTGCCGGTCATGTTCTGGAAGACTTCGATCTTGGCGTTGGCAGCCTTGGCACCCTGTGCGTAACCGCAAGCGAACTTGCGGATCAACGGAATGTCCATGCCGCCGATGAAGCCCACCTTACCGGTCTTGGATGCCATGCCGGCCAAGAGACCAACGAGGTATGAACCCTCTTCTTCCTTGTAGACGACGGAGCGCACATTCGGCAGCTCGACGACGGAATCGACGATCACAAACTTGGTGTCGGGAAACTCGGCTGCAACCTTTTCCATGGCTGACGTCCATGCGAAAGACACGGCAACAACGGGATTGAACCCACGGCTTGCGAAGTTGCGAATCGCCTGCTCACCCTGCGTATCACTGGTTGGCTCGAAATCGCGGTATTCAGTGCCGGTTTCCGCCTTGAATTTTTCCGCGCCTGTCGCAGCGGCTTCGTTGAACGACTTGTCGAATTTGCCGCCCGTGCCATAGACCAGCGCAGGCTTGATGTCCGCAGCCAAAGCGGAAGCCGACATCGCGGCCAGCGCGAAAAGCGTCAGAAGGGATTTTTTCATTGTGCAGCCCTGTTGTTACAGTTTGGTTTTTTAAAGGGTCCTCCCGCAAACCCGAGAAACGGGCATGTCTGCGGAACTGCCAGCCTTTTCTAGACTGTGCGTAAGGATATCCTTGCACGGCTGCGAGAAAAATTCATCCGGTTTTTTTTACCCAGTGGAAAAACCGTTAACTGCTGTTTTCTAAAGCAACATGCGCAAAAAAGTGCGGCGACGTTGCGATAACAATAAGCAATACCGAGAGGGCGGCAAAGGTCAGCGAAAAAAACCGCAATACCTTCGCCTCACCGCTGGTCGGCACAAAGACTTAGCTGATATTGCAGCTCACGCCCGTTCCGCGAAGGCCGCAATAACCGCCGGGATTTTTCGCCAGATACTGCTGGTGATAGTCTTCTGCGTAATAAAACACGTCTAGTGGCTCAATTTCCGTGGTGATCGCCTGTCTGTGACCGGCATCCGTCAAGGCTTGCTGGAATACATCACGGGCGGCCTGGACCTCGGCCAACTGCGCGTCGCTGGTGGTATAGATGGCGGATCGATAGGTCGTGCCGACATCATTGCCTTGGCGCATGCCCTGCGTTGGGTCGTGCTCCTCGAAGAATGTCTTCAGCAATGCTGCCAGCGAAACCTTTGCCGGATCGAACACGACCTTCACCATCTCCGTGTGACCTGTCAGCCCCGTGGTCGTTTCCTGATAGGTGGGATTTCGTGTGATGCCGCCAGCATAGCCAACCGCTGTGACCCACACGCCCGGTGTTTGCCAGAACAGGCGTTCCGCACCCCAGAAGCATCCCATGCCGAGATAAATCGTCTCCAGATTATCCGGGTAGGGGCCTTTCAACGGATTGCCGTTGACGAAATGATGTTCCGGGATCACCAACGGCTCATCGCGACCGGGATAGGCGGTTTCCGGTGTCGGCATGACGGTTTTTTTGGACATCGTATCAAATCCGAACATTGCAGTCTCCTTGCGCGCCCAAACGGGGCCTCTTCTGGCTTCAGCATGAATGTGCGTGACTGTGGCCGGTTCAAGCGGCAAAGCGGCCCATGGCTCTGTGCTTCTTGTATCCAGCCATCCAGAACAGGAGAGACAGGATAAGAAGAACCGCAAAAGCCGGAACCATCGACAGGCCATTTTCGACCCAACGCCACGCTTCAGGATGAATATAGTGCGCGACCCCGGCTTCTACCATGGTGACCGACGCAGGAAAAAATTTCACCCACGCATCCTGCGTGCTCATCAAATCGACGGATGACGTCGAGACAGAGCGGATCGAATCCAGAATGCCGACGCCAACTGCCGCAGCCAGAGCTATGAAGCTGATGAACCGGAAAACCGTTTTCATGGAATGGCCGCTCCGATGATTATCGCAAAACCGCGGGCCGGTTGGCGCGCTATGTTTTGACCGAGAACCCTCTGGATAATGCGGCCAAACCGTCTTTGCAATCCACATCCGTAGCAAGCAATTGTTGCACAAATAAAAAAACTGTCAGATTCGGGTTGATCCCTGCGAATTCATCGGTATATATCGCGCCGTTCCAGTGATTTGCAGTTTTCACGAAATGCAGATGTTTAGACGGACAGGTGGCCGAGTGGTTTAAGGCGCACGCCTGGAACGCGTGTGTGCGTGAAAGCGTACCGTGGGTTCGAATCCCACCCTGTCCGCCATCCCTTCAAGATGTTGACCAACAATCCGACAGCCCCAGCAAGGCTCGCGTTCTTTAGAACACGGCTGATGCGTGTCATTCGTTCAAACTGTCGTTTCCTTGAAAAGAACATTCTGGTCCAGAAGGTACCGTGAGAAGAGTGGCAGGCTTGCTCCTCCGATGGCGCGCGCTTGGCTGCCGACGGCACCTTCCAGTATTTCGGGCACCACTACCCCTTGAAGATCGTGCAAATCCAAAGCCTTACGGGTCGCATCGGTGATGCGCGTTCGGACCCAGCCCGGAAAACCGCCGTCGATGATGACTGATGCGAAATCGATGATCGAGGCTGCGGCGAGCACGGCCTGCGCAAGGGCTGCGGCCGTATTTTGTATCCAGCGTTCCAGCGGCTCGCCGAAATCGACCCAGTCATCAGGGGAAAACCACAGAGGTTTGGGGTCGATGTGGTTTTCACGCAGCATGTCTTCCAGAACGAAGATAGAGGCGATCTTGAGCAGCGGAACGGTGGAGCCATCGCGCCCTTGAACGGGAAGGGGCCCGATGGCACCCGCAGCACCGGTTCGCCCGGAAAACAGGGCGGAGTTCAGCACGACGCCTCCTCCGATGAACGATCCTATGAAAACATAGAGAAAATCAGGGTAGTTCTGGCCTAGGCCAAAAACCAGTTCTGCACCGCAGGCGCTGGTGGCATCGTTTTGGAGAAAAACCGGGTAGCTAACCTGATTGGCGATTTCGGCCCTGAGATCCACGCCGCGCCAACGATCCATTTCCTTTTGTGGCGCACCAACTTCCTTTGCCCAGCTCCACATTTCGAAGGGCGCTGCGATGCCTATACCGGCAATCCTCTCGCGTTCATCCGGGGTCAAGCGTGCTTCCAGCTCCGCCATTCCATTGATCAAAAACGGCAATATCCACTCGGGCATGGGGTAGGGGTAGGTATTGCGCAACTTTAGCCTGATCCGGCCGACGAAATCCATCAGGACGAGATCCACACTGCGCCGGCCGATCTTGACGCCGAATGAAAACACCGCATCCGGGTTCAGCCTCATCGGCGTAGACGGTTGGCCGACCTTACCGCGCAAGCGTTCGCCGCGAATGAGCAGTCCGTCACTTTCCAGCGAGCGCATGATGACGGAGACGGTTTGTGCCGAAAGGCCACTTCTGCGGGCGATTTCCGCTTTCGAAAGGCCGCTGTGCCGACGCACGAGGGAGAGAACGAGGCGCTCATTATAGGCGCGCACGCGAACCTGATTGGCCCCGCCACTCAGATCCGGCACATTCGCTGGCGCGTGCCGGGTGGCTTCCGCTGAGCGTGTCATTCTTTTCCTCCCGATGACGACATTTAAGCCGCCAGTATCTGCACTTCGGAACCACCATGTTTGCGAAAAGCAGTGCCTCCAAACACACTTTTCAATGGTTACGAAAATCATAAAATGCCACAACAAATTAATAATTCAATTGGATTTATTTATTGACAGGGTGCAGTTTTGATGTTTCCATCTGCGCCAGTGGCACCCGATCTAGGAGGAGAAGGGCCGCAAAAGTCGCTTCGACAAGAAGCACTCATCACTGGGAGGACTACATGAAAAGCACCGTTTCCGCCTTTCTCGGCGCGCTTGCGCTTGGCGTTTCTTTTGCATCTGTCGCATCCGCTGCCGACACTTCGGCCTGCCTCATCACCAAGACGGACACGAACCCATTCTTCGTAAAAATGAAGGAAGGCGCGACAGCCAAGGCCAAGGAACTCGGCGTTACGCTGAAATCCTATGCCGGTAAAGTTGATGGCGACTCCGAGAGCCAGGTTGCCGCGATCGAGTCCTGCATTGCCGATGGCGCAAAGGGCATCCTGATTACCGCATCCGACACCAAGGGCATCGTCCCGACCATCAAGAAGGCCCGCGACGCTGGCATTCTCGTCATCGCGCTCGACACACCGCTTGACCCAATCGCGTCTGCAGATGCGACGTTCGCAACGGACAACCTGCTCGCGGGCAAGCTGATCGGCGAATGGGCAAAGGGAACGATGGGCGACAAGGCGAAGGACGCTAAAGTCGGCTTCCTCGACCTGACGCCTGACCAGCCAAGCGTCGACGTTCTGCGTGACCAGGGCTTCATGATCGGCTTCGGCATCGATCCGAAAGACCCGAACAAAATCGGCGATGAAGTCGATCCACGCATCGTTGGCCATGATGTGACCAACGGCAATGAAGAAGGCGGCCGCAAGGCTATGGAAAACCTTCTCCAGAAGGATCCAGGCATCAACGTCATTCACACCATCAACGAACCTGCTGCTGTTGGCGCTTATCAGGCCCTGAAGGCTGTCGGCATGGAAAAGAACGTGCTCATCGTTTCCGTTGACGGCGGTTGCCCCGGCGTGAAATCGGTTCAGGACGGCGTGATCGGTGCGACATCTCAGCAATATCCTCTGATGATGGCAGCGCTGGGCGTGGAAGCGATCAAGAAGTTTGCCGACACGGGTGAGAAGCCAAAGCCAACCGAAGGCAAGTCGTTCTTCGACACGGGCGTTTCGCTCGTTACCGACAAGCCGGTTTCCGGCGTGCCAGCCATCAGCGTCAAGGAAGGCCTTGCCAAGTGCTGGGGCTAATAGCCTCTATCGATTAACGCGCGCTGGCCGGGACCAAATCCCGGCCGGTTCCGTCCCAAAGATTTCGCTGTCAGATTACCCGGCTCAATAACGGGCGCCTTGAATGGCTGTGCTGGCGGGCGGCAGGAGGAAACATGAGCGGAATACAGGAATTCGAGAAAGTGCTGGATTCAAGCGACAAGAATGTCGCTTCCTTCGACCAGCAAAAGATTTCACCCTTTAAACGCGCGCAGCACTTCCTGCACTCGACCCCTGCGGCGGTGCCGCTGATCGTGTTGATATTGTCGGTCGCCATCTTTGGTCTCACCATCGGCGGGCGCTTCTTTTCTTCCTATACGCTGACGCTCATTCTGCAGCAGATTGCCGTCGTCGGTATTTTGGGCTCAGCACAGACGCTGATCATTCTGACCGCCGGTATCGACCTTTCGATTGGCGTCGTGATGGTCATTTCATCCGTCGTCATGGGCAATTTTGCTGTCACCTACGGCTTGCCGACAGGCATTGCGATCCTCGCAGGCTTTGTGGTTGGCGGATTGTGCGGCTTCTTCAACGGCTTCCTTGTCGCGGTTGTCAAATTGCCTCCCTTCATCGTCACGCTGGGATCATGGAATATCGTCATGGCGACGAATTTCATCTATTCCGCAAACGAGACGATACGTGACGCGGATGTGGCGCAGAGTGCGCCGCTGCTTCATATCTTTGCCACGAACTTTCGTGTTGGAACCGCAATCTTCACGCTTGGCGTGATTGCCATGGTCCTGCTGGTCGCTTTTCTTTGGTACGTCCTCAATCACACGGCATGGGGTCGCCACGTCTATGCGGTGGGTGATGATCCCGAGGCGGCAAAACTGTCCGGCATTCAGACGCGCAAGGTTCTCTTGAGTGTTTATACGGTTGCCGGCGTTATCGCAGCCTTTGCCGCCTGGGTCGCTATCGGTCGTAACGGTTCGATTTCACCGTCTGCTGCGGTGACCGACTATAACCTTCAGGCCATTACGGCGACGGTTATCGGCGGTATCTCCTTGTTCGGTGGGCGCGGTTCCATTCTCGGCACGCTGTTTGGCGCGATGCTGGTAGGTGTCGTGTCCATGGGTCTCAACATGCTCGGTGCAGACCCGCAATGGAAAGTCATGTTGACCGGCTGGCTGATCATCGCCGCCGTCGGAATTGACCAATGGATCAGAAAGGCAGGCGTGTGATGACTGTTGATATGACCAAGCAACCCATTCTTTCCGCCCATGGTCTCGTCAAGCGTTATGGCCGCGTGACCGCTCTCGACAATGCGGATTTCGATCTCTATCCGGGCGAAATCCTTGCCGTCATCGGCGACAATGGTGCGGGAAAATCCTCGCTGATCAAGGCTCTGTCGGGCGCTGTGCGTCCTGATGAAGGCGAGATCAGGTTGGATGGCAAGCCAGTGCAGTTCAAAACGCCGCTCGAAGCCCGCGATGCTGGCATCGAGACCGTCTATCAGAACCTTGCGCTTTCACCTGCCCTGTCGATCACGGACAATATGTTCCTGGGGCGTGAGCTCAGAAAACCGGGTTTTATGGGCACGGTCCTGCGCAAGCTCGACCATGCGGCCATGGACAAGTTCGCCCGCAACAAGCTCTCCGAACTCGGGCTGATGACCATTCAAAACATCAACCAGTCGGTGGAAACCCTGTCGGGTGGCCAGCGTCAGGGTGTGGCCGTTGCAAGAGCTGCGGCTTTCGGCTCCAAGGTCGTTATTCTGGATGAGCCGACGGCGGCCCTGGGTGTGAAGGAAAGCCGGCGCGTGCTGGAGCTTATTCTGGACGTTCGCTCCCGTGGCATGCCCATCGTGCTCATCTCGCACAACATGCCGCATGTGTTTGAAGTCGCAGACCGCATTCACATTCACCGGCTTGGAAAGCGTCTCTGCGTCATAAACCCGAAGGAATTCACGATGTCGGATGCGGTTGCCTTCATGACGGGTGCCAAGGAGCCTCCAAGGGAAACTATGGCCGCATGACTATGACACTCGGTACGCTGACCGACGCTATCCTGCAGCGCGCGTCGGGACATTCCCGCTTCATCGTCGCCATTGCCGGTCCCCCAGGGGCCGGCAAATCCACTTTGGCCGATGCACTTTACAGCGAACTGATCAAGCGTAGCGAAAAAGCCGAAGTTCTGCCCATGGACGGGTTCCATATGGACAACGGCATTTTACGTGAGCGCGGCCTTCTCTCCCGCAAGGGAGCTCCTGAAACGTTCGACGTGCGCGGTTTCTTTGATATCGTAACCGCGGTGCGAAAGGCGGATCAGGACGTTCTGGTACCGGTCTTCGACCGCTCGCGGGAAATCGCCATTGCATCCGCACGCTCCGTCTCTTCTGAAACACGGTTCATTTTGGCGGAAGGCAACTATCTTCTGCTGAATGAGGAGCCATGGGTGCGACTGAAAAACAGCTTCGATTTTTCCATTTTCGTCGGACCGACCGTCGAGGTTCTGGAGCAGCGTTTACGAGATCGCTGGATCGGATACGGGCTGGACGACGCTGGCATTGCCGCAAAACTCTATGAAAACGATCTGCCGAATGGCAAACGCGTGGTTCAGAATTCGCAAGAGGCGGACATCAAGATCGACATCTGGGAGTAGGGGTTTCTGCTCCTTGTCCCGCTCGATTGGTGAAATTTGATTCCGATTTTTCAGCGTATGTTGTAGGTCATGATCCATGACGATTCTGGATGCGGCATGACTGCCAAGGTTTTCCTCACAAGGTTGAAACTGAACGCGTTTCGCAATTATGCGGAGGCTTCATTGCGTCTGGACCAGCGGCATGTTGTGCTGACGGGCGATAATGGTTCCGGCAAGACCAACCTGCTAGAGGCGATTTCCTTTTTGTCGCCGGGGCGGGGTTTGCGTCGTGCGACCCTGTCCGATGTTACCCAGGTGGGTGCGGAAAACATCGGCTTTTCGATCTTTGCTGAAGTCACCGGCATGGATGGCGACGTCGCGATTGGTACCGGTGTCGAGGGCGAAGGCGAGGCTCTTTCCCGCCGGCTGCGGCTGAATGGGACACCGGTCAGATCCGTGGACGAATTGACCGACCACCTCCGTGTCTTGTGGCTGACACCTTCCATGGACGGGCTTTTCACCGGCTCGTCGTCTGACCGCCGTCGTTTTCTCGACCGGCTGGTTTTGTCACTCGATCCCAGTCATGGACGCCGTGCCAGTGATTTCGAAAAAGCCATGCGTGGCCGCAATCGCCTGTTGT
The DNA here is from genome assembly GCF_900100825.1 of Agrobacterium sp. DSM 25558. Taxonomy (NCBI): domain Bacteria; kingdom Pseudomonadati; phylum Pseudomonadota; class Alphaproteobacteria; order Hyphomicrobiales; family Rhizobiaceae; genus Agrobacterium; species Agrobacterium sp. DSM 25558. Next base: position 18,207 of record NZ_FMUD01000003.1, read on the forward strand.
CAGACGGACGTTTCGATCCGGTCTGGCTGGAAGGCATCGAAAAGCAAATGGCCGAACTCGGCATTTCCATGGCCGTTGCGCGTCACGAGATGCTGGGCCTGTTGAGAGCGCTGATCGAGAGCCGTGGCAATGATGCGAATTTCCCGACCGCTTTGCTAACGTTGTCCGGATTCATGGACGGCGAATTTCACCGCCCCGCCGTCGATTTGGAGGATGAATATCTCGCGCTGTTGAAGGACAATCGTTATCGCGATGCCGGTGCCGGGCGCACGCTGGATGGGCCGCACCGTGCCGACCTTTACGTCCGCCATGCTGAAAAGGATATGGATGCTGGCCGCTGTTCCACGGGTGAACAGAAAGCTCTGCTTGTTGGTTTGATCCTGGCTCATGCACAATTGACAGCCAATATGACGGGCCATGCGCCGGTGTTGTTGCTGGATGAGATCGCTGCCCATCTGGATGAAGGCCGCCGCGCCGCACTGTTTGATCTCATTCACGCACTGGGAGGTCAAAGCTTCATGACCGGAACGGATGCATCGATGTTTTCAGGGTTGCAGGACAGGGCACAGTTTTTCAACGTTTCCGATGGAAGCATCGGATGATAATGCTTACATCCTCTTAAAAATCACCGGAGACGCGATTTTGGATCCCTTGAGCCCAGAGGAAATCGAACGCTACAAACGACATATCCTGTTGCCGGAAATCGGCGGCGTCGGGCAGCAGCGGCTGAAAGCGGCGAAAGTGCTGGTTATCGGTGCGGGCGGTCTGGGAGCGCCGGTTCTTTATTATCTGGCGGCGGCAGGCGTCGGAACGCTTGGCATCATTGATGATGACGTCGTCTCTCTATCCAATCTCCAGCGCCAGGTCATTCATGATACAGGCACGATTGGCGAGCAGAAGACCGAAAGCGCGCGTCGGTCTATCGCGCGACTCAACCCGCACGTGCGGACAATCCATTTCGAAGAGCGCTTCTCTATTGTCTGGGCACATGATCATCTGAAGTCCTTCGATCTGGTCATCGATGGCTCCGACAATTTCGATACCCGCTATGCCGCAGCGGATGCGGCAGAGACAGCCAAAGTGCCGCTGGTGACGGGCGCAGTGGGTCGATTCGATGGTTCCGTGACGGCTCTCAAACCCTATGAGATAGGCCCCGAGGGCGTGCTATTACCCGGCTACCGGGATTTGTTCCCAACGCCCCCGCCGCAGGGCGTGGTGCCGTCTTGTGCCGAAACCGGTATCATTGGAGCGCTGACCGGCGTTATCGGCACGATCATGGCGATGGAAGCGATCAAACTTATCACGCAGACAGGCGAGCCGCTGTTGGGGCGCTTGCTTCTATACGATGCGCTGGAATGCCGCTTCGACACGGTTCGTTACAAGCGCCGACAGGAAAAGGCGTAATGGATATCGTGAGAATAGGACAAAGCTTGGGGCGCTTCGATGAACTGCTGGCGCTGATCCGTTCGTCTTTCGCCTACATGGATGGCGTCATCGATCCTCCGTCATCTGCGCATCGCCTGACATCAGAAACTTTAAAGCAGAAAGCGACGGACGAAATTGCCTTTGCAGCGCTTGATGGTGAAGACCTGTTGGGCTGTATTTTCTGCAAACCGGAAGCAACAAGCTTGTATGTCGGCAAGCTTGCGGTTTCTCCGACCGCGCAAGGAAAAGGCGTGGGACGCGCACTGCTCGCCAGGGCCGAGGACATTGCCTCCAGCTTGGGTTTCGCGGCGTTGCGGCTGGAAACGCGCATCGAGCTGACTGGAAACCATCAGCGGTTTTCGGCATGGGGTTTTACCAAAACTGCTGAAAACTCCCACCCAGGCTATGACAGCATCACCTCTATCGAAATGACCAAACGCCTGGGCTGAAACTCTTCAGCTACGCCCCGGCAACACACGGTTGGGCGGGCGATGGCCATCGTAGAAGGCGCGGATGTTGATGATGACCTTGTCACCCATGTCGATCCGGCCTTCGATGGTGGCCGAACTCATATGCGGCAGGAGGACAACCTTGCCTTCTTTAGCCAACTTGATGAGCTTTGGGTTTACGACCGGTTCGTTTTCGAAAACATCCAGACCTGCACCGGCGATCTTGCCGTCCATCAGGCAGCGAATGAGCGCCGCTTCGTCAATGATATCGCCGCGTGCCGTGTTGACGATGTAGCTCGTCGGCTGCATCAGCGCCAGATGGCGGGCGGAAATCAGATGGTAGGTAGCGGGGGTCGAGGGGCAGTTGACCGAGACGATATCGACCCGCGCCAACATCTGATCGAGGCTGTCCCAATAGGTCGCCTCAAGCTCTGCTTCCGTTGCCGGGTTCACACGCTTGCGGTTGTGATAATGGATGGACAGGCCGAATGCCTTGGCGCGGCGCGCAACGGCGGTGCCGATACGTCCCATGCCGACGATACCAATGCGCTTGCCGGACAAACGCCGTCCCAACATCCACGTGGGCGACCAGCCGCTCCATTCGTCGGAACCGTTGGCTAACACACGGGTGCCCTCCACCAGTCTGCGCGGAACGGCGAGAACGAGGGCCATGGTCATATCGGCGCTATCTTCGGTCAGCACGTTCGGCGTGTTGGTAACCGTAATGCCTTTGCGAGCCGCCGCATCCACGTCGATGTGGTCGATGCCGTTGGAAAAACCGGCAATCAGTTTCAGTTGCGGGCCAGCCTGATCAATCATCTCTGCCGTGATTCGGTCTGTGACGGTCGGCACCAGAACATCCACCTGCTGCATCGCTGCAACCAGTTGCGCCGTCGTACGCGGGGCGTCCTCTATGTTCAGTTCCGCGTCGAACAACTCGCGCATGCGGGTTTCGACCAAATCCGGCAATTTGCGTGTCAAATAGACGGAAGGTCTCTTTTTATTCGTCATCGTCAGCAGGCACCTTGTTCAGAGGTCATTAACCAGAAAGAGCGATAATTTCATTCACCACGGGCGTTTCTACCAGACCCAACGACGAAGACAAACAAATCTCGCATGTCGCAGTCGCAGCCTTTAGAAACGATGACCCCGATCACACTTCTCTATTGCTAAAAAGCAAGGAACGGAAACCGGCATGCGTAGCATTGTTTCGATTATCTGCATTGCATTGTCGCTGGGTTTGATCGACGCCGCAAGCACGCCCGCATACGCGCAGGGTGCAGCCAAGGGCGCTAGCGGCCTGCCGCTGCCACGGTTCGTCAGCCTCAAGTCGCGTCGCGTCAACATGCGCATCGGTCCAAGCACTGATTATGCCGTGTCGTGGATGTACATGAAATCGGGCATGCCGGTAGAGATTATCCAGGAATACGAAAACTGGCGGCGCATTCGCGATGCGGATGGCACCGAAGGCTGGGTCAACCAGGCGCTTCTGTCCGGCGAGAGAACGGCTGTGGCTGCGCCGTGGATGCGTGGCAAAGGCAAGGACGTCTTCGTGAACATGCGCCGCGAAGCGCAGTCCGGGGCCGCCGTCATTGCCCGGCTGGAGCCAGGCGTTCAGATCAGCATTGGCGAGTGCAATGGCGACTGGTGCCGGGCCCATGCCGGTCAGGTGACCGGCTGGGTATCTCAAGGCGAAATTTGGGGAGCTTATCCCGGCGAGGCCTTTAAATAAGGCCGTGCTTTTCTGCCAGTGCTTTCAGCGATGACATGGGCCGTGGGCCTACTTGCTGAATGACGGCTGCTGCCGCCAGGCATCCGAGCTTTCCGCTGTCTTCCAGCGAACGGCCCTGCGTGTAGCCATAGAGAAAGCCGGACGCAAAAAGATCGCCAGCACCCGTCGTGTCCACCACGTCAAAAACCGGGTAGGCCTCGACTTTAATGCGCTCTGTGCCGGAAACGATGGTCGCACCTTCTTCGCTCATGGTCACGGCCGCGATCTTGCAATCGGCAGCGATCTTCGTCAGCGCCAGCTCGAAGTCGTCGGTCTCGTAGAGCGAGAGCGCTTCCTGCTTGTTGGCAAAAACGATGTCGACGGTGCCGGAGCGCATGAGATCGAGAAACTCATCGCGGTAACGACCGACGCAGAAACTGTCCGATAGCGTCATCGAGACTTCGCGGCCATTTTCATGGGCAATCCTGGCGCAATCACGAATGGCGTCCTTGGCCTGTGGTGGGTCCCACAAGTAACCCTCGAAATAGGTAACCTTTGATTGGGCGACGACTTCGGGTTCGACGTCCTCGGGCCCGAGATCGACGCAGGCACCCAGATAGGTGTTCATCGAGCGCTCACCGTCTTCGGTGACGAAAATCATTGAGCGTGCTGTCGGCGGGAATGTGCCCTCCGGTTTGGTCTCGAAATAAACGCCCTGGGCACGGATATCGTGCTGGAAAATCTCACCGAGCTGATCTTCGGCCACTTTGCCGAAATAGGCCGCGCGTCCGCCGAAGTTGGCGATACCAGCTGCCGTATTGCCAGCGCTGCCGCCGGAGGCTTCCAAAGCTGGGCCCATCAACGAATAGAGCAGTTCGGCACGCTCGGCATCAATCAGGTTCATTGCGCCCTTGGTGATGCTATTGGTATTGAGAAAAGCGTCATCGCAGCGGGAGATGATGTCCACGATGGCGTTGCCAACGGTCAGTACGTCGAATTTTGTCATGTGCCTCTCGTCCGAACCGCATCGAACGATGCGTTATCCAGAACTCGGTCTTAAAGATTTCTGCCGACATGAAAAGCCAAAACCGCATTCTGGAGGGCGTCGGCACACCCTTGTCGTTAATTTTCCGCGTCATGCATCTGTCATGGAGGATTGTTATAGAATGCGCGTCGCTGTGCCACGGATGTACTGGCGCGGCGTGCGGGATGAAGGCGGGGGCAACCCCGCTTTTTTCTTGCTCTCTTTTTCGTTGCTGTCCGATTGCGGCAAGCAAGGCAAAATCATTTGTTTGCCTGTGCCATATGCGTTAGACCGAACGCACCCCTGCAAGGCCCGCGAAAGTCCTCCCCCATGTATGCTGTCGCCGTCAATGTCGCGCCGATTTTTCTTCTTATCCTGATTGGCTGGCTGACGGTCAAAGCGAAGCTCTTCAAGGCGGAAGCTGGCGACGTCCTGAGCGACTTCGTATTCAAGATTGCGGTCCCGACACTTATTTTTCGCACTCTGGCGGCCGCCGATTTTCACGGTGCGTCACCCTTCAAACTCTGGCTTACCTACTTTACCGGTGTCGCCATCACCTGGGCGGCCGGACAGTTGGTCACGCGCCATGTGTTCAAACAGGATCTGCGGGTCGGCGTCATCGCTGGCATCTCATCGGCCTTTGCCAACAATATCTTCATCGGCCTGCCACTTGTCGGTCGCTCCATCGGCAGTGAAGGTATCGTTGCCATTTCCATTCTTCTGGTGGTGCATCTGCCCATCATGATGATTGCAGGGACTATTCTGATGGAGAATGCGACCCACAAAGTCACGGGCGGAGACAAGCGCAGCATGTTCACCGTCTTGAAGCAGGTTGGGCGCAATCTGGCACAGAACCCGCTGGTGATTGCGCTTGTGCTGGGGCTCGGCTTCAACATGATAAGCGTGCCGATGCCCACTGTGATGACGACGGTCATTGATCAGATTGCCGGGATGGCGGGACCGGCGGCGTTGATTTCGCTTGGTATGGCGCTCACCAAATATCCCATTCGCGGCAATCTGCGCATCGCCATGACGATGACGGCCTTCAAGCTGGTGCTCATGCCAGCCTGTGTCTGGTTGACGGCCCATGCATTAGGCTTGAGCCCGGCATGGACGGCAGCACTGGTTCTGACGTCCTGCGTGCCAACAGGTATCAATTCCTGGCTGCTGGCCAACCGCTTCGGCATCGGCCACAGCATTGCCGCCTCCACGATCAGCATTTCCACCTTATTCGGGGTGCTGACCGTGTCGTTTTGGGCGTGGTTTCTCAGTTGATTATTTCTGCGCGCTCAGCACCTTGAAGCGCGAGTTGCGGCACACTTCCTGGCTGGAACGGAAGTCCGTCAACAGAACCGTCTCATAGGGCATGCCGCGATTGGCAACCAGCAATAGCTTGCCGCCGCTTCGCAAAGCCGTTGCGGCAGTTTTGATCAGCGCCTGACCAAGAGCCGGCTCAGAGGCCTGTCCGGTTGCGTGGAATGGCGGGTTCATGATGATAAGGTCGTATTTTTCCTTCGGCGGCTCTGCAGCCAGATCCTGCCAGAAGAAACGTGTCGGCAAACGCGGGCAGTTTTCCAGCATGTTGGTTTTTGCGTATTCGAGAGCGTTCCAGTCAGCCTCGAATAGATCGATGCGCGCCGTGCGCGGCGATTTTTCAGCCAGCATGACGGAGAGATAACCCCAGCCCGCGCCGAAGTCTGCTGCATTGCCATCGAAATCAGCAGGGAAACGTGAGGCCAGAAGTTCCGAGCCACCATCCACACGGTCATGCGAGAACATGCCGGGCAGGGCCGTGAAGCGGTTTTCGATCGTGGCAATTTCCTGCTTGAGCTTGGAAACGGTCATTGAAACCTCTTCCGGTCTTTTGAACCAAATGGCAACGCCGTGATATTTGGGTGTCGAATCTGCTTCGATGCCGAGTTTCGACAGGGTCTTGCGCAGGGTGGCGATGCCATCTTCCTTGGAACCAGCAGCTACGACCATGCCACCGGCTTTCACACGGCTCAGAGCTTCGGCAACCCGGTTTTCATTTTCACCACGATGCTTGCCGCACAAGATGAGTGCGCTGTCGAAATCCTCGCCAGAAAGGTCAGGTGTGACCTCGGCACCTTGTGCCTGCAATGCCCGGTAAAGCGGGCGCTGGCTCTGGACTGCGGTAATCGTGGCATCAAAGCCTTCCAGACGCGGCGCGCCTGCTTCCGCGCCGAGAAACAATACGCGCTCCCCTTGACCGGGTGCGTCAAGCATCTGCGCAGCGAAGGGATGGAACAGGGTTTTAACGGCGTCACGGCTCATGGGGTGGTTCCTAAGGTCAAATAGAAAAAAGGCGCGGGGAAAAGCCCGCGCCTCGATATCGGATAGCGCAAGCCGCCTTATTCGGCAGCTTCGCCTTCGCTCTTCTTCTCAGCCGAAACTTCCTTGCCGGTTGTCTGGTCGACAACCTTCATGGACAGGCGAACCTTGCCGCGCTCATCGAAGCCCATCAGCTTGACCCAAACCTTGTCGCCTTCCTTGACGACGTCGGAGGTCTTGGCAACACGGTCGGCTGCCAGCTGCGAGATGTGAACGAGGCCGTCACGTGCGCCGAAGAAGTTGACGAATGCGCCGAAGTCAGCGGTCTTCACGACTGTGCCTTCGTAGATAAGACCAACTTCAGGCTCTGCAACGATGGAGTGGATCCACTTGCGGGCTGCTTCGATTTCCTTGCCGGAAGAAGACGCGATCTTCACGGTGCCATCGTCTTCGATGTTGATCTTCGCGCCGGTCTTTTCGACGATTTCGCGAATGACCTTGCCGCCGGAGCCGATGACTTCACGAATCTTGTCGACCGGAATGTTCATGACTTCGATGCGTGGAGCAAATTCGCCGAGCTGCGATCGACCTTCGGTGATGGCGTTGGCCATTTCGCCCAGGATGTGCGTACGACCGCCCTTTGCCTGCTCCAGAGCGACCTTCATGATCTCTTCGGTGATACCGGCGATCTTGATGTCCATCTGCAGCGAGGTGATGCCGTCTGCAGTACCAGCAACCTTGAAGTCCATGTCGCCAAGGTGATCTTCATCGCCTAAGATGTCGGACAGAACGGCGAAGCGTTCACCTTCAAGGATCAGGCCCATGGCAATACCGGCCACTGGCTTGGCAAGCGGAACACCTGCGTCCATCAGAGCGAGCGATGTGCCGCAAACGGTTGCCATCGAGGACGAGCCGTTGGACTCGGTGATCTCGGAGACGACGCGCAGCGTGTAAGGGAACTGTTCGACCGATGGCAGCATAGGGCGGATTGCGCGCCATGCCAGTTTGCCGTGACCGATTTCGCGGCGGCCCGGGGAGCCCATGCGGCCTGTTTCACCAACCGAGTAGGGAGGGAAGTTGTAATGCAGAAGGAAGCGTTCCTTGTACATGCCCGTCAGGCTGTCCACGTACTGCTCGTCTTCGCCGGTGCCGAGTGTGGCAACAACGATGGCCTGGGTTTCGCCGCGTGTGAAGAGCGCCGAACCGTGGGTGCGTGGCAGCATGCCGACTTCAGAAACGATCGGGCGAACGGTGGACAAGTCGCGACCGTCGATGCGGCTCTTGGTGTCCAGAATGTTCCAGCGAACGATCTTCGCCTGAATGTGCTTGAAAACAGCGCCGATGACTTCGTTGGTGTACTTAGGTTCTGCACCTTCTGGGAAGAAGTGCGCCTTGACCTTGGCTTTGACGGCGTCAACTGCGTTGTAACGGGCAGCCTTTTCGGTGATCTTGTAGGCGTCGCGCAATTCAGCTTCGGCAAGGCCGAGCATTTCTGTTTCGAGAGCGGAAAAATCTTCCGGCTCGAATTCGCGTGGTTCCTTGGCAGCAACTTCAGCCAGCTTGATGATGGCGTCGATGACCGGCTGGAAACCGCGATGACCGAACATCACAGCGCCGAGCATGATTTCTTCGTTGAGTTCCTTGGCTTCGGACTCGACCATCAGGACGGCGTCCTGCGTACCGGCAACGACCAAATCCAGAACCGATTCGTCCATCTCGTCGAGATGTGGGTTCAGAACGTATTCGCCGTTGATATAGCCGACGCGCGCGCCGCCGACTGGGCCCATGAAAGGAACGCCAGACAGCGTCAGGGCAGCAGAGGCCGCAACCATCGACAGAACGTCCGGGTCATTTTCGAGATCGTGCTGAATGACGGTGACGACAACCTGTGTGTCGTTCTTGTAGCCTTCAGGAAACAGCGGACGGATTGGGCGGTCGATCAGACGGGAAACCAGAGTTTCCTTTTCGGAAGGACGGCCTTCGCGCTTGAAGTAGCCACCGGGAATCTTGCCGGCTGCGTATGTCTTTTCCTGGTAGTTGACGGTCAGCGGGAAGAAATCCTGACCTGGCTTCGGCGACTTTGCGGAAACGACGGTCGCAAGAACCATTGTTTCGCCGTAGGTTGCGATAACCGCACCATCGGCCTGACGGGCAACTTTGCCTGTCTCAAGTCTTAAAGGGCGGCCTGCCCACTCGATTTCGACGGAATGTTGATTGAACATATCTTGTCCTTAAAAGAAGCCTCGGTTCTCACATCGAAGGAAAACACGCGGGCTTTAACACGTCACGGGCAAGACAGCTGGAGGCTTTGGAGCGGCATATCCATCGATATGCGGTGACGCGTTCAGCGTAACAAAAGCATCCGGCAATCCTGCCCCATGACAGGTCATCGGTTTATTTCAGATGGCACCGGCCCATCCGGCCCATCTTCGTTTTCGGCGTCCTGTTAAGGACTGCCATAAGAAAACCGGCGGAAATTTCTTATCGAAACCCGCCGGGATTTGTTTTTAGCGGCGAATGCCGAGGGCACCGATCAGCTTGGTGTAACGGCTTTCGTCCTTCTTCTTGACATAGTCGAGAAGCGAACGGCGGCTGGAAACCATGGTCAGAAGGCCACGACGCGAGTGGTTGTCCTTCTTGTGATCCTTGAAGTGGCCTGTCAGGTTGTTGATCCGTTCGGTCAAAATTGCGACCTGAACTTCCGGCGAACCGGTATCACCTTCCTTGATGGCATATTCCTTGATGAGGGCGGCTTTGCGCTCTGCAGTAATCGACATCGGACGATCCTTTCTATTTAAGGAAAAACGGGACGCCAAGCACCGGGATGTCGTCCAGCACTGGCCATTCATTAGCGCGGGCGCTGCCCAAGCTGCCGCTGCCTATAAACCAATTGGTCTATAAAGGAAAGAGGCGATTACCACCGCCCCTCTCAGCCTATCAGTCGTTCGACGCTTTAGCCGAAAACGCGTTTGGGGCGGAATTCGCCTTCTGTGATGTCACCAATGGCAACCAGCTTACCGCGCGCGGTGGCATAGGCATCCGTTTCCTGCGTCGGTGCATCGCGGCCGCGTAACAGAATAGGGTTGCCCATTTTCAGACGATGGGCCTGGTCATCATTGATGATGAGATGAGGCAAGGATGAGAGGGCTTCAGACGTATCGATCAGATAGGCATCGAGTGCTGCCAGTCTTTCATCGCGGTCTTCGATGGCCTCGAATTCGACCAGCTTTTCAAGTGGAACCATGGCGTCTTCCGCAAAGGGTGCGACCATGGAACGGCGCAGTTGAGAAATGAAGCCGTAGCAGCCGAGATCACGGCCAAGATCGCGCGCCAATGCACGGACATAGGTGCCTTTTCCGCATTCCACTTCGAAATGTGCAGTATCGGCATCCGGGCAGGCGAGGAGGGTGATGCGGTGAATTTCAACTTCGCGCGCTGGAATTTCGACTGCTTCGCCGCTGCGAGCAAGATCATAAGCCCGCTCACCGGCAATCTTGATGGCCGAAAACTGCGGCGGGGTCTGAAAGATGGTGCCGGTATAGTTGGGCAGCAAATCCCGGATCGCCTGTTCAGCGGGACGGTTGGTCGATGAGTTCAGAACATCGCCTTCCATATCGTCGGTGGTGCGTTCTTCACCCCAGGTGACCGTGAACTCATAGATTTTGCGGCCGTCCATGACGTAAGGAACGGTCTTGGTAGCATCACCCAGCGCAATCGGCAGCATGCCGGAAGCCAAAGGGTCAAGCGTTCCGGCGTGTCCTGCCTTCTGGGCGTTGAACAGCCATTTGATCTTCGAGACGGCTTCAGTCGAGCCGAAATCGAAAGGCTTGTCGAGGATGATCCAGCCGGAAATCGGCCGTCCCTTGGGTTTACGATTTTGCTGTTTACGTGGTTTGGACATGCTTCAATTCTGTTCGTCGTCTTTATCGTTTGAAGGTCCCAGATCGCGCTGTACCTCCGGCGAGCGCAGGAGCGCGTCGATCTTCTTGTAATTGTCGAAGCTGGTATCGTCCCGGAAACGCAGTTCCGGCACATATTTCAGCTGCCGCAAATTCGGGCCAAGACGACCGCGAAGAAACTTGGCGTGGCGGTTCAATGCCGTTATCGTATCGGTGTGGTCGTCAACGCCAATCGGCGTCACATAGGCGGTTGCGATCTTGAGGTCGGTCGACATGCGCACTTCCGAAACGGAAATCACCGTCTTTTCGATCAGATCGTCATTCACTTCTCCGCGCTGAAGAATCTGTGTGATCGCAGCGCGCACCTGTTCGCCAACACGCAGCATGCGTTGCGAGGGCGCGGATGATGTTACTTTTGCCATTTTTATCAAGCCTCAAACAGAGCGAGCGCCGGTTAAGCCGGCGCCCGACAGTTTTCTTGTGTTGCGGCGAAACGCTTAGAGCGTTCTGGTGATGTGCTCTACGCGGAAGCACTCGATGGTATCGCCCGCACGGATGTCTTCGTAGTTCTCGAACGCCATACCGCACTCCTGGCCGACCGGCACTTCGCCGACTTCGTCCTTGAAGCGCTTGAGCGTCTTGAGCTTGCCTTCGTGGATGACGACGTTGTCACGCACCAGACGAACACCAGCACCACGTTCCACCTTGCCTTCGACCACACGGCAACCGGCAACCTTGCCGACCTTGGTGATGTTGAAGACTTCCAGGATTTCGGCGTTGCCGAGGAAGGTTTCGCGACGTTCCGGAGATAGAAGGCCCGACATTGCCGACTTCACGTCATCCACCAGATCGTAGATGATGTTGTAGTAGCGAATTTCGATACCAGCCCGTTCAGCCGCCTGACGTGCTTGCACGTTGGCACGAACGTTGAAGCCGATGATGGCTGCGTTCGATGCTTCGGCGAGCGAAATATCCGACTCGGTAATGCCACCGGCACCCGAGTGAATGATGCGAGCGCGAACTTCGTCTGTGCCGAGCTTGTCCAGCGAACCGATAATCGCTTCGATGGAACCTTGCACGTCGCCCTTGATGAGCAGCGGGAAGTCCTTGCGGCCTGTCGACTGCAATTGCGTCATCATCTGTTCGAGCGAGCCGCGCTGACCGGTCTGACGGGCAACAGCCTTATCGCGGGTCAAACGCTGACGGTATTCTGCAATTTCGCGAGCACGGCTCTCGTTTTCGACAACCGCGAAGCGATCACCGGCGGACGGTGTACCCGAGAGACCAAGAACCTCGACCGGCATGGCCGGACCGGCTTCCTTGACGTGTTCACCCTTGTCATTGACGAGGGCACGAACACGACCCCACTGGTCGCCAGCGACAATGATCTGGCCCGGACGCAAGACGCCCTTCTGAACCAGAATGGTGGCAACGGAACCACGGCCACGATCAAGCTGAGCTTCGATGACCGTACCTTCAGCCGTGCGGCTCAAGTTGGCCTTCAGGTCGAGAATTTCGGCCTGGAGAAGAACGGCTTCGAGAAGCTTGTCGAGGTTGAGTTTGTTCTTTGCGGAGACTTCCACGTCCAGAACTTCACCACCCATCGATTCCACGAACACTTCGTGCTGCAACAGCTGCTGGCGAACCTTTTCAGGGTTTGCCTCGTGCTTGTCGATCTTGTTGATCGCAACGATGATCGGCACACCAGCGGCTTTCGCATGGTTGATCGATTCAATCGTCTGCGGCATCACGCTGTCATCGGCTGCAACCACCAGAATGGCGATGTCGGTTGCCTGCGCACCACGAGCACGCATGGCCGTAAAGGCGGCGTGGCCGGGGGTGTCGATGAAGGTGATCTTGTGACCGTTTTTCTCGACCTGATAGGCACCGATATGCTGGGTGATGCCACCGGCTTCACCTGAAACGACGCTGGTCTGACGGATAGCGTCGAGCAGCGATGTCTTGCCGTGGTCGACGTGACCCATGATGGTGACGACAGGAGGACGCGAAACCAGTTCGCCGCCGCCATCTTCGTCCGAGACATTGAAGATGCCCTCTTCAATGTCGGATTCAGAGACGCGCTTGACGGTATGACCGAATTCGCCAGCGATGATTTCAGCTAGATCGGCGTCGATAACGTCGCCCGGCTTCATCATCTGACCTTCCTTCATCAGATACTTGATCACATCGACAGCCCGTTCGGACATACGCTGCGACAGCTCCTGAATGGTGATGGTCTCAGGCAGAATAACTTCGCGCATGACCTTTTCGCGTGTTTCCTGCATCTGGCCGCGACGGAATTTTTCCTGGCGACGGCGCATGGCAGAGAGCGAGCGGCCACGGGCCTGACCGTCTTCTTCCAGATTGGACGTAACCGTCAGCTTGCCACGACGGCGTTCTTCTTCGGTCTTGAGACGAGCGGCAGGCTTGGCCGGAACCGGTGCCGTGATCTTGCCGCGAACCGGCACGCCGGTACGGCGAGCGCCGCGATCGTCTTCTTCTTCGCCAGCGCGGCGGCCACGTGGGCCAGCGCTGTCGATCGGTGTAGGGGCAGCAGGTGCCGTGCGTGTCGTCTGAGGACGCGCATCGGGGCGACCGGTGCTGGCAGGGGTTCTGCTGGCGGCCGGTACCGGTGTAGTCTCTGCAGGTGCTTGAACTGGAGCGGGTGCCGGTGCCGTCTTGGCGGCGAGGGCTTCCTCAGCGGCGCGGCGCGCAGCCTCTTCCTTTTCGGCCACTGCGCGGGCTTCGTCTTCTACCTTGCGGCGAGCTTCGTCTTCGGCACGCTGCTTGGCTTCAACGATATCGCGAGCCTGAGCTTCTGCAAGAGCCCGACGGCGCGCATCCATTTCGCCAGCCGAAAGGTCATGCAGGACGGCACCACGTGGGCGGTCCGGCTGACGCTGTGGCTGCGAAGATGGCGCAGAGCGGTTCTGATTGTTATTATTGTTCTGGTTGCCAGACTGGTAAGGCCGCTGCGACTGAGGCTGCTGCGGGCGCTGTGCTGCTGCGGGCGTTGCAGCGGGTGCTGCTGGCCGGGCAGGCTGCGGCGCTGCCGTTACTGTCGGCGTAATGGGCTTTTCGTCTTCAGGACGCAATGGGCGGCGTTTGCGTGTCTCCACGACAACCGCGTTGGTGCGACCACGACCCATATCCTGACGCACAGTTCCCGTCGACGCTCCGCTCGGCTTGAGAGTGAGAGTCTTCTTGGGCTGTGCGTTGAGTGTCTTGTCGTCGTTGTTCTCGGTCATTCCGTTCCCGTTCCTTCGGACGAGAGCCGGATGACATTCATCAGGCCCTGTCTTTAACTAGCTGCATCCGAACGCGGTGGCGGATATCGTCCGATGACCGCGTCATTGTTCTGTCCGGGCAGCGTCTAAATCCGCTTGAGGTTGATCGCCATTGCGATACCGCTCGAGCATCTTTGCGCGCTTCACTACACCTTCACCCGCCTGCCCTGCAAGCACGCAAGCATGGATAAAAGCATTCTGGCCCATCAGTTCGTCCATTTCCTGCTCACTGAAGAGCCGAAAGGACGGTATTTCAGTCTCGGCACCTGAGCCGAGCGTCCAGGCCTTGCGGGCCTGATTTATCTTTCTCACACCGTCCGGCGCTGCATCCGTGGCGTGAAACACCGCAATGGCCTTTCCCGAACGCACGGCGGCATCGACTTTCGTAGCGCCGGAGATGAACTGACTGGCCTTGCGGGCCATGCTGATCATTCCGGCCAGTTGCTGTGCCATCAGCCGGTCCATCATATCCAGAAGGTCCGGCCCGGCTTTCACATCCGTCTTCAAGGCGCGCGCGAAAAGCTTCTTCGCAATGGCCTTTTCGATCAGGGCGCGCTCGGGTGTGACCCAGCAACCGCGCCCCGGCAATTGGCGTTTCAGATCCGGAACAACACTCTGGTCCGGGCCTGCGACAAAGCGGATCAACTCATCCGGCGATCCGATTTGCCGTGTCACGATGCACATCCGCTCGCTTGCGGTGCCTTCGAACTGCTCGTCATCGAACAGTTCGTCCGGCTCATGCGCTTGCGACATCATTCCTGATCGGCGGTATCCGCCTCCTCGGTCGCTACTGCTTCCTGCTGTGCGGCAAGATCTTCAGCCGTGATCCAGCCAGCCAGAAGGCGAGCCTGAACGATCATGTTTTCAGCTTCAACGCGCGACACGTCGAGTTTGGAGAACGTGCCTTCGAACTTCTTGGTTTCACCGTCCTTGCGTTCGCTCCAGCCAACCAGGTCGTCGGCGGCGCAGCCTGCAAAGTCTTCGATGTTCTTGACGCCTTCTTCACCCAGCGCGACCAGCATCTGCGATGTCAGGCCGTCGATCTGGCGAAGTTCGTCGGAAACACCGAGTTCCTTGCGCTTTGCGTCCATCTCGGTCTCGATACGCTCGAGATATTCCTTGGCGCGGGTCTGGATTTCAACAGCCGTGTCTTCATCGAAACCGTCGATGGACGAAATTTCGCTCAAGTCCACATAGGCCAGTTCTTCGACCTGCGCGAAGCCTTCGGATGCCAGAACCTGGCCGACCATCTCGTCCACATCCAGCGCTTCCATGAAGATGCCGGTGCGTTCGTTGAATTCCTTCTGGCGGCGCTCGGACTCTTCGGCTTCCGTCATGATGTCGATGTCCCAGCCGGTCAGCTGCGATGCGAGGCGTACGTTCTGGCCGCGACGACCGATGGCCAGCGACAGCTGTTCATCGGGAACGACGACTTCGATACGCTCTGCCTCTTCATCGAGAACGACCTTGGAAACTTCAGCAGGCTGAAGGGCGTTGACGATGAAGGATGCCGGGTCCTGGGACCAGGGAATGATGTCGATCTTTTCGCCCTGAAGCTCACCGACAACGGCCTGAACACGCGAACCACGCATACCGACGCAAGCGCCGACCGGATCGATCGAGCTGTCGTTGGAGATAACGGCGATCTTGGCGCGCGAACCTGGGTCACGGGCAACCGACTTGATCTGGATGATGCCATCGTAGATTTCAGGCACTTCCATGGTGAAGAGCTTGACCATGAACTGCGGGTGCGTACGCGACAGGAAAATCTGCGGGCCACGCTGTTCGCGGCGCACGTCGTAAACGAAGGCACGAACGCGGTCGCCGTAACGCAGGTTTTCCCGAGGAATCATCTCGTCACGGCGGATAATGCCTTCGCCACGACCGAGATCAACGATGACGTTGCCATATTCGACGCGCTTGACGGTACCGTTGATGATTTCGCCGATGCGGTCCTTGAACTCGTCATACTGGCGGTCACGCTCGGCTTCACGAACCTTCTGGACGATGACCTGCTTGGCGGACTGGGCGGCAATACGGCCGAAATCCATTGGCGGCAGTGGATCGGCAATGTAATCGCCGATCTTGGCGTCGACGTTGCGGTCGCGTGCCAGTTCCAACGGAATCTGCGTGCCGTAGTCTTCGGCTTTTTCAACGACTTCGAGAAGTCGCTGCAAACGGATTTCACCCGTCTTGGAATTGATGTCGGCGCGAATATTGGTTTCGGAACCGTAACGCGAGCGGGCAGCTTTCTGGATGGCGTCAGCCATCGCGGCGAGCACGATTTCGCGGTCAATGACCTTTTCACGCGCGACGGCGTCGGCGATCTGCAGAAGCTCAAGCCGGTTAGCACTTACTGCCATTTTTCTGTCTCCGTAAATCGCAAGTTGCGTTCTAACCCTTATCTCAGGGCTTACGTGGTAATTAGAATTAGTCTTCGTCTGCTTCTTCGTTCTGGTTGGCAGCGGCTGCGGCCTTGGCCTGCTTATCCGCCTTCAACGCGTCACGAATGAGGTCATCCGTCAAAACCAGCTTGGCATCTGAAAGCGTGTTGAACGGGATCAGAACCACAGGCTCCTCACCATAGGCGATCTGGTCGCGTTCAAGCTTGAAGCCGTCTGCTTCAATCTCAGCGATCTTGCCACGAAAGCGCTTGCGGTTGTCCACCAGGATCGATGTCTCGATCTTGACGATATGGCCCTGCCAGCGAGCAAAATCCGTCTTACGCACCATCGGCCGATCAATGCCGGGAGACGACACTTCAAGATGATACGCCTTCTCGACAGGATCTTCCACATCAAGAACGGGTGAAATGGCCAGCGAGACCGCTTCGCAATCCTGAACGGTCATGGTGCCGTCTTCGCGCTCCGCCATCACCTGCAATGTCGAACCGTTCTGGTTGGATAGGCGAACCCTGACCAGCAGAAAGCCCATGCCAGTCAACACCGGCTCGATGATTTCTGCGATGCGCTGGTCCACGCCTGTTTCGGTTATCAGTCTTGGTTCGGCTTCAGCCATTCTGGTCTTCCGGTCTTTATGTCTAACCGGAAACGCTTTGCACCGGTTTTTAAGGCGCCTAACGAAAAAGAGCGGAGCCTTTCGGCCCCACTCTTCATCAGACGATCAAGAATTTGATTGCACGTATAACTGCTTATGCCCGACATTGCAAGGAAAAGCCGGAACGCAACGAAATTGGCTTTCGTCACAATTTCAGCACAGGGCAGTTAGAAACAGTAGCGTCCTCTTAATCGGCGTCTATACTGACGCAAAGAATAACCACCAATCGCATCATTGGACTGCCCGTGCCCGATAGAAAATCCCCGCTCGCGCCCCTGCGGCATCCAACTTACAGAACAATCTGGTTTGCGAGCATCGCCTCGAATTTCGGCGGGCTCATTCAGGCGGTTGGGGCAGCATGGATGATGACGGCGCTTTCGTCGTCTGAAAACATGATTGCGCTGGTGCAGGCATCGACATCGCTGCCGATCATGCTTTTCTCTCTCGTTTCGGGCGCTCTTGCCGACAGTCTCGATCGCCGCCGCATCATGATTTCAGCGCAGCTTCTGATGTTGGTGGCCTCTATTTTGCTGACGGTCTTTGCCTGGGCTGAATGGCTGACGCCATGGCTTCTGCTGTTTTTCACCTTCATGATTGGCTGCGGAACGGCGCTCAACAATCCCTCATGGCAAGCATCTGTCGGCGAAATGGTTCCGCGTGAGGACCTGCCGGCGGCGGTGACGCTGAACAGTGTCGGCTTCAACATCACACGAAGCGTCGGTCCTGCCATCGGCGGTGTCATCGTTGCCATCTCAGGCGCTGCTGCCGCCTTCCTTGTTAACACATTCAGCTATTTTACGCTGCTCTACGCGCTGTTCAAATGGCAGCCACCCAAAAACACATCCAGCTTGCCCCGCGAACATCTCTTTGCCGCTATTTCCGCCGGCATGCGCTATGTCGCGATGTCGCCTAATATTGGCAAGGTTCTGGTTCGTGGTTTCCTGTTCGGCCTCTCCGCCAGTGCCATTCTGGCGCTAATGCCACTTGTTGCACGCGATCTGGTCCAGGGTGGTCCGCTGACATACGGCATCATGCTCGGTGCTTTTGGTGTCGGTGCGATTGGCGGCGCGTTGATCAGCGCCCGCCTGCGCGAAACATTGAGCAGCGAATGGATCGTCCGTGTCGCCTTTTTAGGCTTCGCCTTCAGTGCTGCCGTCACGGCGGTCAGCACGAGTGCGATCCTGACGGCGCTTGTGCTGACCGTTTCCGGTGCAAGCTGGGTCTTGGCGCTTTCGCTGTTCAACACTATCGTTCAACTGTCCACACCTCGCTGGGTGGTGGGACGTGCGCTATCCCTTTACCAGACCTTGACCTTCGGCGGCATTGCAGTTGGTAGCTGGCTGTGGGGCTCGCTTGCCGAAAATTACGGCCTGTCCTACTCGCTTCTCTGTTCGTGCGTGCTGATGCTGCTGGGTGTGGTGGTCGGCTTCAAGCTCACCATGCCGGCTTTCGCGTCGCTCAATCTCGATCCGCTCAACCGCTTTGTCGAACCGAACCTGCGGCTCGACGTCAAACCCCGAAGCGGCCCGATTGCCATTCTTGTCGATTACGAGATCGATGATAGCGATCTGCCGGAATTCATGACGATCATGGCCGAGCGCCGACGAATCCGTTTGCGCGATGGCGCGCAAAACTGGACATTGATGCGCGATCTGGAAAATCCTGACATTTGGACCGAAATCTACCATGTTCCGACCTGGGTGGAATATGTCAGGCATAACCATCGCCGCACACAGGCCGATGCTGAAAGCTGGGACAGCATTCTGGCGCTGCACCGGGGTGCTACCCGCCCGAGGGTCCACCGCATGATCGAGCGTCAGGCAATCCCACCGCAGGATGATATTTTCCATAAGGCTCATATTGATCCGCATTGAGCCCATGCAATGTGTGAAGCTTTTGGGGACAGAGAAATATTTCCCCGCGGCAGGAACTTTTTTTATCCGTCTCGATTGATGCGTCTGACCAAATCTGACGCTCGTCATCGGGCAAATTTAGCTCTGACACGGACGGCAGTGAACTGGCAGAGCTGAGTGCTGGCTAATAGCCGACAATGAGCAATACGAATACGCTTGTGGGGTATGAGATTGTACGGACAGACAGACAATATCGGCCCCATTCTCACACAATTGTTCAAGCAGGCACCGACCTTCATCGCTCTGTTGCGAGGTCCCGACCATCGTTTCGAACTGGCAAATCCAAGTTACATGAAGCTGGTCGGTCGCGAGGACCTTATTGGTCGCACCGTGGCCGATGCTCTGCCTGATGCTGGTGCGCAAGGCTTTGTCGGCATTCTCGATAACGTCTATCGCTCGGGGGAACCCTACTCTGCAAACGGCGCGCATTATGCCGTTCAGTCCGAACCGGGTGGGCCAATCACTGAGCGTTATATCGACTTCATTTATCAGCCTATTCTCGATGGCGACGGCAAGGTCGAGGCTATTTTCGTTGAAGGGTCTGACGTCACCAAGCGGACATTGGCAGAGCGCGAGCGCCGCGAAAGCGAAGAGCTCTACAAAGGCCTGTTCGATGCCATCGATGAAGGCTTTTGCGTCATCGAATTTTTCGACGGACCACACGGTCCCAACAGCGACTACATACACATACAGGCCAATGACGCCTATGCCCGTCACGCCGGTATTCCAAATGTCGTTGGCCAAAAATTGCGCGAAATGGTGCCCGACGAAGCTGATGCCTGGATTGCCCGATATGGGGAAGTCCTGCGCACCGGCAAGTCGATACGGTTTCAGCAGGAGCTTGTGGCGACAGGCCGATACCTTGAACTGGCGGCGGTTCGTATCGAGCCCGAAAGCAGGCGGCAGGTTGCCGTCATGTTTCAGGACATCACCGCTCGCCGACGTGCTGAAGTGGCGCTGGCGAAACTCAATGCGACGCTGGAACAGCAGGTGGAAGAGCGTACCGGCGAGTTGATGGTTGCGGAAGAAGCGCTTCGCCACAGCCAGAAAATGGAAGCCGTGGGTCAATTGACCGGCGGTCTTGCCCATGACTTCAACAATATTCTGGCAGGCATCAGCGGTAGTCTCGAGATGATGAACACGCGTCTTGTGCAGGGTCGTGTAGGCGATCTGGCGCGTTACATCACCGGCGCAGTCGGCGCGACGAAACGCGCTGCGGCACTCACCCAACGGCTGTTGGCATTTTCCCGCAGGCAAACGCTTGATCCTAAGCCGCTCAACATCAACTCTCTGATCGAAGGAATGCTCGATCTCATCACCCGTAGTGTTGGTCCAGGCATAAATGTGGAAACCGTCGGTGCCGCTGGGCTTTGGGCTACGAATGTCGATGCCGGTCAGCTTGAAAATGCGCTGCTGAATTTATGCATCAATGCGCGCGACGCCATGCCAGGTGGTGGCAAGCTGACGATCGAAACCTGTAATCGTTGGATTGATGAAAAGTCTGCGCGACTGCGGGGACTGGAGCCGGGGCAGTATGTTTCCCTCTGTGTGTCTGACACCGGAACCGGTATGTCGCAGGAGGTCATCGAGCGGGCATTCGACCCATTCTACACCACCAAGCCGATCGGGCAGGGTACAGGGCTCGGTCTGTCCATGGTCTATGGTTTCGCCGGACAATCCGGAGGTGCCGCCCGGATTTATTCGGAAGTGGAGCAAGGCACGACCATATGCCTTTACCTGCCAAGGCATGCAGGCGACTTGGAGGCAGTGGAAGAGCAGCATGAGGCGATATCAGATGCGCCGCGCGCCGATGGTGGTGAAACGATTCTGGTTGTCGATGATGAGCCGCTGGTCCGTATGCTGGCGGTCGAAGAGCTGCAAGATCTGGGATATTCCGTCATAGAAGCGGAAGACGGTGCGTCAGCGCTCAGAATTCTCAATTCAGCCCGAGATATCAGCCTCTTGATTACCGATGTCGGTCTGCCCGGTGGCATGAATGGTCGCCAATTGGCGGATGCTGCGCGCGTGAAACGACCGGAACTGGAGGTCTTGTTCATTACCGGTTACGCCGAGAACGCCGTCCTTAACCACGGCCATCTCGATCACGGCATGCATGTCATGACCAAGCCGTTTCAGCTTGATGTTTTTGCGCAACGGGTCAAAGCGCTCGCGCACCCCAAGCAATAAGGGCAGGGCCTATCCGCGAAGCGCCTCGGCGGGAGATTGTCGGTAGGCCAGCCATGCGGGCAGAATGGCAAGACCAGCAGCCACCGCCAGCAGTAACACGGCTTGTGTCATGTCCGCCTTGGCAAACTCAACCGGCATCACGACGCCACTTTTTGCGATGAGCATGCCGGTTATGATTTTCGCAGCTGCAAAACCGATTGCAAAGCCGAGTGCGATCCCCGTGGCAAACAATGCGAACAATTCCGTCCAGACGATCAAGGAGATGGACGAGCGCGGCGCGCCGAAGGCGCGTAATGCCCCGATCTGCTTTCGCCTTTGTACGATGTGCGTGAGCGTTACGAGAATGAGGGAGGCTGCCACCAGACCCTGAGCACCGAGGGCGACCACGGAGAGAACCTCTCGAGCATCTCCCAATGTGGCATAGAGCTTTGTCAAAACCTCTCCTGGGAACACGGCAAGTGTGTTGCCCTGCCGATACTGCTGGCGAAGCTTATAGGCATCGGCGATTGTTTTCGGTTTCACCAGAATGGCCGGAACACCCGGTGTCTCAGCCGTGAATGTCTCGTTCAATCCGGTCTCTTCACCCTCTGCATGATCATGGGCATGAGCTTCATGTTCTTGCGCTGTTTCATGGTCGTGACCACTCTCATGTGCCTCCATGCCGTGAATGTGCCAGACGGAACTGATGGGTACGAGAATGGCACGATCCCATGGCGTGCCGGTGGGCTTTAGTCGGCCCTGAACATGGTAGACGATCTCGGTATGGGTATGGCCGCCTTCTTCCGCTGCCCCGTGCATTGGCTTGATCTCCGCACCCAGTGGCAGATCAACCGCAGAGCCGATGACGGCGTCTTCGCCATCGGCAAAACCTTGACCTTCTACGAAGCCACCGGAGGTGTTGTCGATCAACGATGTCGTCGTCCCTACAATTGGGTAGCCGGCAAAGGAATCTCCGAAGCCGACCGGGCCTGCCCATGCAGCGCGCGGGTCTTTGGCCAAGGACGCCAGCGTTTCGCCACTGACCAGCGGCAAGGGTGCAGCCTGAAGGAAGACCGAGGACAGAACGAGTTGCGTTTCGCTGCCGGCCGCGCCGATGACGAGATCGAATTTGTCGGCAGCGCGCGCCGTTCCCAAGCGCAATGCACGTTCCTGCAATGTGACGGTCACGCCGAGCGCCGTTGCTAGAGAAACCAGCAACACGACAACCAGGGAGCCTGCCCAAAGGCGTTTTAGATCGGAGAGTATAAAACGGATCATATCATGTGTTCCCGGCGGTATCGCTCAAGATACGGCCATTGGCGAGTTCCAGGCGGCGATCGAGGCGTTGCGCCAGAAGCCTGTCATGGGTGATCACGATGAGTGTCGTGCCAGCTGCCCGCGCCAGATCAACCAGCAGACGGCCGATCGTCTCGCCATTATCGGGGTCAAGACTTGCGGTAGGCTCATCGGCGACGATAACGCCAGGCTTTCGCAGCAGCGCGCGTGCAATCGCGACACGCTGCATCTCGCCGCGCGACATGGTGTTGATGTTCTGGTCGGGCCGGCCCAGGCCGGTTTTCTCGAGCAATTCCGCTGCACGCCTGCCGTAATCGCGGCACATAGCGCGGCTCAGGCGAACCGGAAGCAGCACGTTTTCGATAGCCGAAAGGCCAGGCAGGAGATGAAACTCCTGCATAACGAGCCCGACATTTTCGCCGCGCCAGCGATCTCGTCTGGTTTCTGTCAATCCGGCAATATTATGATCACCCCAGGTCACCGTGCCCTCTTGGACGCGTTCAAGGCCGGTGATGACATTGACAAATGTACTTTTACCGGAGCCGGACGCGCCTGAAATCGCCATCATTTCGCCTGCGGCAACCTTCAGTTCGTCTATGGACAAAACCGGTGCGGCAAGGCCGGGATAGGAAACGGTAAGACCGGATATGGTCAAAGACAACATGTTCAGGACACCGAGTATTGCGCATCTCTGATGCGCACGAGGCTGACGAAACCCGTCTCCGGGTCGGTCCATGAACCGTGCTCCAAAGTTCCGGTCACTTCGATTGTCGTGCTTGGCTGCACGAAGGTCTGCTTTTCCGAGAGGTAGACGACGACGATATTGTCCGGCCAGTCCGAATCCGACGAGCAGAACGGGCAAAGCGCCATGGGGATTTCCGTCAGCACGAAAAAGGCGGCCTCTGCCTTTAAAGGAGGAGCCATAAAGCCCTTCATGCGGATTTCCTTGCCGGTCAACTGTTTCAGCTTATCGGAAAATTCCAGTCCTAGAACGCCGATCTTGCCATACATCTCATCGAAGGTGAGTGGCGATGGTGCAGCGAATGCACGCCCGGCGCAGAGCGTTACCCCCGATAGAGCGGCGAGTTTGAGCGAATGCCTGCGCGTGAACATGCGGGAATGGTGCGCCATGACGATCTCCAGTTCGACCTGTCCGGTATAGTCTGAAACGAGGACGATCCGGCCCGCATGATGCGAGCCGGACCACGTAATGTTCAAGCGTTCTTACTGCGTCTGCTTGGTGCCAAGAGCGAAAGCATCGGCCAGCACGCGGTAGACGTCGCTCTGCTCCATATATCCCTTGAACTCTTCCGAGCCTGGGCCTGTGGACTGCAGAACGATGTCGTCAACAGCGTGAACGCCGCTGTCGCCATCCTTGGGAATGTTGCCCTGGACGAAGACTGCGCCGGGTACGTTCTTGTAGGCTTCGTTGGCGATGTATTCCTTCTTCTCGTTCTGGATTGCCGGAACGAAAGGACCATCCATCTTCGGACGGAATGTTTCATAATGGTCAGGGCCATTATTGGCATTCAGGAACAGGCGGCGGCTGACGTCGATCCGGTCAGGGTAACCATCGCCATCCTTGTCTTCGTAGTTCGGGAAGCCGGCTTCGGCATAGGTGCCGACCTTGGCACGCATTTCATCGCCTGGCTTTTCGTCATCGACGGTTCCGATGATGGAGACGCCGTGCGTGTGGTCACCGGTGACGACGATCAGCGTATCGGGGTTCTTCGCAGCGAATTCACGTGCAACGCCAATGGCCTTGTCGAATTCAATAGTTTCAACGACGGCGCGATCCCAATCCAGCGGGTGAGACATCTTGTCGATATTGGCAGCTTCGACCATCAGGAAGAAGCCTTCCGGGTTTTTCGACAGCTCACCAAGCGCAGCAGTGGTCATATCGACCAGGCCGGGCTGATTCGGAAACTTGTCGACGGTGCCCTTTTTGAGGAAGTTGCGGTCGAGAACGGTATCCATGTTGCCGGTGTGGAACAGGCCGAGAAGCTTTCCGGTGTTGGACCCTTCTGCCTTTTCAAGCTCGCTCTTGTCGGTTGCCAGCGTGTAGCCTGCATCCTGGAACAGCTTGATATAGTCTTTGTCGTCCTTGCGCTTCGAACCGGGGGTGTCCTTGCCGAGGAAGTAGGCAGAGCCACCGCCGAGAACCACGTCTGGCTTGACATCGAACATCATGCCGGTGATTTCGGCCTTGTCCCCGCGCTTGCGGGTGTGAGACACAACGGCGGCAGGTGTCGCGTCCTGCAGTTCCGATGTCGTCACGATGCCGATCGACTTTTTCGTCTGGCGGCGAAGGGCTTCTGCAAGGGTTTCGACCTTCGGGTCATCGAGGCTTGCTGGTGTGCGGTCGGCATAAACGCCAAGAGCGTTCACGGCTGTCTTGTGGCCGGTCATGTAAGCCGACATCGTGTTGGCACTATCGGTCGCTACAGCTTCTGTAGAAGACGTACCGATGAACGCCATACGGTCCATCTCGTCCATGTTGAGACGGCCGTTTGCCTTGCCTTCGGTCATGCCCTTGGACATGATGCGGGCCGCTGTGCGGTGCGCGACGGAAAGACCATCACCCAAAAGGAAGATCACGTTCTTGGCCTTTGGTGCTTCACCTGTGCCATAAACAGTCCATGTGACGTTTTTAGTTTCAGAACCGGCAGAAACTTCAACTTTGTAATCGCCAGCCTTGGCAATCTTCAAACCGCGCAATGTAACGGCAGAACCAAGGACCTTGTCCTCTTTGCCCTTTTCTTCGGCTGTGAAGGTGACGTCGGCGCCGAAGATAGCCTTGTAGTCCTGGCCATTGACGGTAATCTTGACGTCTTCAGGCTTTACGACATTCTTGAACTCGACTTTGAAATCAAAAGGAGAGCCGGTGAGAATCGTTGCTCGATCAAGGGGATAGACCGTTGCTGCCTGTGCAGCACCGGCAAGAACGGTGGTGGCAACGAATGCGGCGAAAAGTTTGCGCATGATAACCTCTAAAGAGTGATGTTTTATGGAAAGGCTTCCCGCCTATAGGGATTGCGCATGACAGAGACATGACGGTTGGCGGGAATTTTTCGGTGCCGTACAACCCGGTTGTTTCTCATTATCAACGTATCCCGGGTCGTTGTGACACCCAATGCGTTTTGTCAGCAGGCGCATTTCTTGATTTTTGCTGCGATGGACACATCTATCCGCCTTGCAGCGGGAAAAATCGCTCCTTATATACCCCCCAGAACAGCGTTGAAGAATGCTGCACGAACACGAAGACCATCCAAGTCAAGGAGTTGTCAGTGGAATGCCTCACGGGGTTCCGACAACTCGCTTCAAGGAGAGAAGAAAATGGCAAAAGTAATCGGTATCGACCTTGGCACGACCAACTCCTGCGTTGCAGTGATGGACGGCAAGGATATTAAAGTTATTGAAAACGCCGAAGGCGCGCGTACGACACCTTCCATGGTTGCGTTCAGCGATGATGGCGAACGTCTGGTCGGCCAGCCTGCAAAGCGTCAGGCTGTTACCAACCCAACCAACACATTGTTTGCCGTAAAGCGCCTTATCGGTCGCCGTTACGAAGACCCGACTGTCGGTAAGGACAAGGGCCTCGTTCCGTTCGAGATCGTCAAGGGCGACAACGGTGACGCATGGGTACAGGCGCAGGGCAAGGGTTACTCGCCTTCGCAGATTTCGGCCATGATCCTTCAGAAGATGAAGGAAACCG
This sequence comes from Agrobacterium sp. DSM 25558, assembly GCF_900100825.1. NCBI lineage: Bacteria > Pseudomonadati > Pseudomonadota > Alphaproteobacteria > Hyphomicrobiales > Rhizobiaceae > Agrobacterium > Agrobacterium sp. DSM 25558. The sequence continues at coordinate 44,441 of NZ_FMUD01000003.1, forward strand.
CTGAATCCTACCTCGGCGAAAAGGTCGAGAAGGCCGTTATCACGGTTCCTGCTTACTTCAACGACGCGCAGCGCCAGGCAACCAAGGATGCAGGCCGCATCGCTGGTCTTGAAGTTCTGCGCATCATCAACGAGCCAACGGCTGCTGCCTTGGCCTATGGCCTCGACAAGAAGGAAGGCAAGACGATTGCCGTTTACGACTTGGGTGGCGGTACCTTCGATATTTCCGTTCTGGAAATCGGCGACGGCGTTTTCGAAGTAAAATCCACCAATGGCGACACGTTCCTTGGCGGTGAAGATTTCGACATGCGTTTGGTCGAATATCTGGCCGGCGAATTCAAGAAAGATCAGGGCATCGACCTGAAGGGTGACAAGCTTGCGCTTCAGCGCCTGAAGGAAGCTGCTGAAAAGGCAAAGATCGAGCTTTCGTCTTCGCAGCAGACCGAAATCAACCTGCCTTTCATCACGGCAGATGCGACCGGTCCTAAGCACCTGACGCTCAAGCTGACGCGCTCCAAGTTCGAAAGCCTCGTGGACGATCTCGTTCAGCGCACTGTTGCACCATGCAAGGCAGCGCTGAAGGACGCCGGTCTGACGGCAGCCGAGATTGAAGAAGTTGTCCTCGTCGGTGGCATGAGCCGCATGCCCAAGGTTCAGGAAATCGTCAAGCAGCTGTTCGGCAAGGAGCCACATAAGGGTGTGAACCCGGATGAAGTTGTTGCCATGGGTGCCGCCATTCAGGCGGGCGTTCTGCAGGGTGACGTCAAGGACGTTCTGCTTCTCGACGTAACGCCTTTGTCGCTCGGCATCGAAACACTGGGTGGCGTCTTCACACGTCTGATCGACCGTAACACGACGATCCCGACCAAGAAGAGCCAGACCTTCTCGACCGCTGAAGACAGCCAGTCTGCCGTGACGATCCGCGTCAGCCAGGGTGAGCGCGAAATGGCTGCCGACAACAAGTCGCTTGGTCAGTTCGACCTTGTTGGCCTGCCACCAGCACCCCGCGGCGTACCGCAGATCGAAGTCACCTTCGATATCGACGCCAACGGCATCGTGCAGGTATCGGCCAAGGACAAGGGCACCGGCAAGGAACAGCAGATCCGCATCCAGGCATCTGGTGGCCTGTCTGACGCCGACATCGAAAAGATGGTGAAGGACGCCGAGGCCAATGCCGAAACCGACAAGAAACGTCGCGCCGGTGTAGAAGCCAAGAACCAGGCGGAAAGCCTGATCCACTCCACCGAGAAGTCCGTGAAGGAATATGGCGACAAGGTTTCCGAGACGGACCGCAAGGCCATCGAAGACGCCATTGCTGCGCTGAAGACCTCGGTCGAAGCGTCGGAGCCCGATGCTGATGACATTCAGGCAAAGACCCAGACCCTTATGGAAGTGTCCATGAAGCTTGGTCAGGCCATCTATGAAGCCCAGCAGGCTGAAGGTGGCGAAGCCGGTCATGAAGGCGGCAAGGACGATATCGTCGATGCCGACTATGAGGAAATCAAGGATGACAAGAAGTCCGCATAAGCGTGGCTTTTGAAATCCAATTGATACTTGACTGAAATCCGGCTGCCTTGTGCAGCCGGAAATCCATTTCCGGGGCTTGTAGTTAATGGCGAAAGCAGACTTTTACGAAACACTTGGCGTTGGCAGGACAGCTGACGAAAAAGAGCTGAAAAGCGCCTTCCGCAAACTTGCGATGAAGTATCATCCGGACAAGAATCCTGGTGACGCCGAGTCTGAGAAGAAATTCAAAGAACTCAACGAAGCCTATGAGACACTGAAAGACCCGCAGAAGCGGGCCGCCTATGACCGCTTCGGTCACGCAGCCTTCGAACAAGGCGGCATGGGCAATGCAGGCGGCGGCTTTGGCGGTGGTGCCAGTGGTGGCTTCTCCGACATCTTCGAGGACATCTTCGGTGAGATGATGGGTGGCGGCCGTGCGCGTCGCTCCTCCGGCGGTCGCGAACGTGGTGCCGATCTTCGTTACAACATGGAAATCTCGCTGGAAGAGGCGTTTGCGGGCAAAACCGCGCAGATTCGTGTACCGACCTCCATCACCTGTGACGTTTGCACCGGTTCCGGCGCAAAGCCTGGCACACAGCCCAAAACCTGCGCGACTTGCCAGGGCTCAGGCCGTGTACGCGCAGCGCAGGGCTTCTTCTCGGTGGAGCGGACCTGCCCGACCTGTCACGGTCGCGGCCAGACGATCACTGACCCTTGCGTGAAGTGCCATGGTCAGGGCCGCATCACGGAAGAGCGCTCTCTGTCGGTTAATATTCCAGCTGGTATCGAAGACGGCACACGCATTCGCCTGCAAGGCGAAGGCGAGGCAGGCATGCGCGGTGGCCCCTCGGGCGATCTCTACATCTTCCTGTCCGTGCGTCCGCACGAGTTCTTCCAGCGCGACGGTGCTGATCTCTACTGTGCGGTGCCGATCTCCATGACGACGGCAGCGCTGGGCGGAACGTTCGATGTAACGACACTGGACGGAACGAAGTCGCGCGTTACGGTGCCTGAGGGTACGCAGGCGGGCAAGCAGTTCCGTTTGAAGGGTAAGGGCATGCCGGTTCTGCGATCTGCGCAGCAGGGTGATCTCTATATCCAGATTCAGATCGAAACGCCGCAGAAGCTGACCAAGCGCCAGCGTGAACTGCTCCAGGAATTCGAAGAGCTGTCATCTAAGGAAAATAACCCTGAATCCACGGGCTTCTTCGCCCGGATGAAGGAATTCTTCGACGGTTGATTTCAGCCTCTGAAGTCTATGACAAAGCCGCGCTTCGACAAGAATGCGCGGCTTTTTTATGCGGTAGTGTCAGCTCGATCAGCCAGCAAACCCGCCCTCTTCTAGAAAGCGCTTTTCTTCCTCAGTGCTCTTGCGCAAGAGGACGTCATTGCGATGCGGGAAACGACCGAAGCGTTCGATGATGTCGCGATGTTCTATAGCAAACGGCAGATAGCGTTCACCCAGCGGTTCGCACAGCTTGCAGCATAGGTGCTGGTCTTCGAGGTCTTCCGAATGCATCAAAGGAAGATAGAAGAAGATGCGGAGCTCTGGATCGATTGTCTTGTCATGGCCTCGCCGCAGGACCTCTTGAGTATAGTGGCGAGCAAGCGGGTCGGTCGCATACATATGCGCTGTGCCGCGAAAGCAATTGCGCGGAAACTGGTCCAGCAGCAACAGCAGAGCAAGGCTGTCCTCAGCGCTTTCTAACCATGTGTCCAGCTCGCGCCGTGCGGCGACAAAATGCAAATCCCTGAAACGGTCATGGAACGTTGCATCGAATTGGGCGTCCTTGTCGAACCACTTTTCAGGTCCGGCATCTTTCCAAAACGCCATGACATCGGAAGCGGACGTAGCGGTACCGTTGCTCATGGTGCGCTCCTTAATAGTGCGGTGGCTTGGTAATGGCGGGCGCTTCGAGCGATTGTTCCTCAAGGTTCAGGAACCTGTCTGTCAGCCGATCCAGCTTGGCGCGGGTTTGCTCGACCACTTTCCATTGCTCAGTTAGCTGATCGGAAAGCTCTTCGATGGTTTTCGCCTGATGCGCCACGGTTTCTTCGAGCGCTATGATGCGATTTTCGCTGTCGTCAGCCATGGGTCTCTCCTCGTCAATGCCCTGCTTTGCCAGCTTTATATCCCGCAAACAAGACAAAGGCCGGACATGATGCCCGGCCTTTGAAGGTTTCCGTGATGTGATGGAGGATCAATCTTCTTCCTGGAAGACCTCTTCGCGCTTTTTCTTCACACTTGGCAGGAAGACGACGACCAGAACCGCCAGCGCAATCAGCAGTAGCGTGGCGCTGATCGGGCGCGTAACGAAGGTCGTTGCGTCACCACGAGACAGGATCATCGCACGACGCAGGTTCTCCTCCAGCAGTGGCCCCAGCACGAAGCCGAGCAGAAGCGGTGCCGGTTCGCAGCGCAGTTTGACCAGCGCATAGCCGATGAGCCCGAAGAAGGCGACGGCATAGAGATCGTAGACGTTGGAGTTGACGCTGTAGACCCCGATGGCGCAGAACGCCATGATAATGGGGAACAGCACGTAGTAGGGGATGGTCAGCAACTTCACCCACAGCCCGATCAGCGGCAGGTTGAGAATGACCAGCATAAGGTTGCCGATCCACATGGACGCGATGATGCCCCAGAACAAAGCGGGCTGTTCGGTGGCGACATTGGGACCAGGGACGATACCCTGAATGATCATAGCACCGATCATCAGCGCCATGACGGGGTTGGCGGGAATGCCGAGCGTCAGAAGCGGAATGAACGAGGTCTGCGCACCGGCATTGTTCGCAGACTCAGGGCCAGCCACACCGGCAATCGCACCATGGCCGAACTCTTCCGGATGTTTCGAGACACGCTTTTCGACCGTGTAGGACGCAAAAGCCGCAAGGATCGCACCGCCGCCCGGCAGAATGCCGAGCGCCGAACCGATGGCCGTGCCCCGCAGAACCGGGCCGATCATCTGCTTGAAGTCTTCCTTGCTGGGCAGAAGGCCGCTGACCTTTGCCATCAAAACGGAACGGGTCTTTTCGTTTTCGAGGTTTCGCAGAATTTCGGCAATACCGAAGACACCGACGGCGACGGCAACGAAGTTCAGGCCATCGGCATATTCGCGGATGCCCAGCGTGAAGCGTGGCGTGCCGCTATAAATATCCGTTCCGACGAGACCCAGGAGCAGACCCAAGACCACCATGGCCAGCGCCTTGATGATGGAGCCGTGGGCCAGTGCGATGGAGGACACAAGGCCAACCACCATCAGCGAGAAATATTCGGCAGCACCGAATTGAAGCGCGATCGCCGTGAGTGGTGGGGCGAAAATTGCCACGAGGAATGTCGAGACCGTACCGGCAAAGAACGAGCCCAGCGCAGCGACCGAAAGTGCGACTCCGGCCTTGCCCTTGCGTGCCATCTGGTAGCCATCGATGGCGGTGACGGCGGACGAGGATTCGCCTGGCATGTTGATCAGGATCGCCGTCGTAGAGCCACCATATTGCGCGCCGTAATAGATACCGGCCAGCATGATGAGCGACGAGACCGGCTCCAGCTGAAAGGTAATGGGCAACAGCATGGCAATGGTTGCCGTGGCACCGATGCCCGGCAACACGCCGATCAAGGTTCCCAGCAGCACACCGATGAGGCAGAAGAACAAATTATCGATAGAGGTTGCGGTGGAAAAACCCAGCGCGAGATTATTGAACAGTTCCATCATGCACCTCAGAAATTGAGCCAGGGGCCGAAGCGCTGGAAGGGAAGGCCAAGACCGTAGTCGAAGACTGCGACGGAAAAGACGGTGATGCCGATGGACAGAATGACGGCCATCAGCGGTTTCATCTTATGCGATGCAAAAGATGCAATCAGTGCGCTGATGAAAAGCGCCGGAACGAAACCAAGGCCACGTACTGTCATGCCGAAGAAGATCGGCGCAGGCAGAATGAGAAAAATGCCGCGCCAAGCAATCGGCCCCAGCGGCTCGCCCTGAACCTTGCCAGCCCGCACGAGAATGAGCGTGCCGAGCCCGACGAGAATGAGTGACAGCACCAGCGGGAAATAACCCGGCCCCATGCGAAACGCGGTTCCCAGCTCCAGCCCGTAAGATTGCCAGGCAAAGAAAATCCCGAGTAGAATGAAAAAGGCACCACAAATCGCCTCTGTTGCATCGAAAGAAAGTGATTTCATGAATTTGTCCCCCGCTGACGAGTGAAAACCGGCGGCATGTGAACGCCACCGGTTGGTTGCTTGGGCGCAGCCTTAGTCGGCGTACTGGCCGGCAGCCTCGATCACCGTTTTCCAGCGCGGAATTTCGCTTTCGAGCTTGGCCTTGAGGGCCGCAGGCGTGCCATCTGCTTCAGGCGAGGGCGTGGTGCCCAGCTCGGCAAAGCGGGCTGCGACATTCGGGTCCTTCAGCGCGATCTGCAGCGACTTGGACAGGCGCTCGTTGATATCGGCAGGCGTGCCTTTCGGTGTATAGATGCCGTGCCAAACGCCGACTTCAAAGTTCGGCAGACCGGCCTCAGTCGAGGTCGGCACGTTTGGCAGAACATCTAGACGCTTCGGTGTCGTCACGGCATAGGCTTTCACCGTGCCGCCCTGGATCTGCTTGGTGGTGTTGGTCGTCTGGTCGCACATGATATCGACCTGACCGCCGAGAAGATCGGTCATGGCTGGACCTGTACCCTTGTAAGGCACGGTGACCAGCGGTGTTTCGATTGCGCTCATGAACAACATTCCGCACAGATGCGAGGCGGCACCAATGCCAGCATTGGCAACGGTGACCGTGTCCTTGTTGGCTTTCGCATATTCGATCAGGCCCTTGAGGTCGTTGGTCTCAAGCGTCTTACGCGATAGAATGGTCATCGGCACTTCGGTGACGAGGCCGACATAGTCGAAGGCTTCGAGCGTGTTGTAGGCCAGCTTGCGGTACAGCGTGGCGCTGGTTGCCATACCGATGTGGTGGAGAAGGACGGTGTAACCATCCGGATCAGCGGATGCGACACGGCCCGCACCCAGTGTGCCACCGGCACCGCCGACATTTTCCACGATGATCTGTTGCCCTAAGTCCTTCGACATGGATTCGGCAACGAGGCGAGCAACCGTATCGGTCGGGCCGCCTGCGGCGAAGGGAACGACCATGGTGATGTTGCGCTGCGGATAGGTCTGCGCAGCAGCGGACAGAGCGAATAGAGATACGGCAGCAGCAGCCACGGCACCTGTGACGGTCTTGAGAATTTTCATCTTTTCCTCCCGATGAAATATGGCCTCATCGACCGGCGCACTCCTATTGCCGTCGGTCGGGGTGAGGCTATTTGCAATCGGTGTCAGCGTTCACGCAACGCTTTCGCGAGGAAGCGAATAACAAAGTGGTTCGCTACGGCCGGAGATGGGTGGATTTCGAAACATTTGCCAATATCGATGTGTGAAAATCCACCCATTTCAATATTGGCTTGCGGTTTCATTGCTCTTCTCAGTCGAAAGCCCGCCGCGCGGATGCGACGGGCTCTGCGAGAATTGTCTTTAGAACAAAGCTTTACTTCGTGCGGCAGCGGCCAGTCTTGGTCGTTTCTTTATCGCCGTCGTCATAGGCAATGCCGATTTTCTCACCGGCGAGTGAAGCGATGCGGCCAGAATACCAGCTTCCTGCACCCTTGTAGTTGCATTCAACCTTCGTGCCAATCATCCAGTCGTAAGGACGGACGGCATTGATTGAGACGGTTTCCCTGTCGCCATCGTCGTAGCGAATAGTGATCTTGTCGCCAGAAAGTTTCTCAACAACACCTGGAAACCAGTAGCCAGCGCCTTTGTAGTTTCCAAGAACCCAGTCACCCTTTGTTTGGGCGCTGGCAGAACCGGCACCAAAAGCAACCGCGCCAGCAGCAAATAAAACAGAAAAGAATTTAAACAAAGCCCATATCCCCCGAGTCAGATATAAATTGAAATGAGTGGATGTAGAGATATACATGGCGAATGAATACTCAATGAAATGTTTTGAATTTCGTAAAATTTATCCTTTCTATTCCAATATATGATTAAATTGGATGGACCGATCCTCTCATTCTATTTTAACCGCCATCACCAAGTATTATTTCGTCAGCGCATGTTTTTGCATTTTTTCATACAAGGTCTTACGGGATATTCCGAGTGTTTCGTAGACAGCTTTGAGATTGCCTTTGTGGAGCGCGATCGCTCTTGCCAGAACGGATTTTTCGAACTCCGCGACCTTGTCCGAGAGGCTCGCAGCATTTTCCGACGTCGTTTGTGGTCCATCCGATGCGCCGCCATCCAACCCCAGTACCAGCCGATCTGCGGCATTTCTCAGTTCCCGCACATTGCCGGGCCAATCCTGCATGGCAAGCGTCGAGATGACATCGGTGGGTACGTCGAGATCATCCCTGCCATAACGGGCCGCGGCTTCGCGCACCAACTGGAGGAAAAGCAGCGGAATATCGGAGCGGCGCTGCGAAAGCGCGGGGACATGAACCGTCGCGACATTCAGCCGGTACAGCAAGTCCTGCCGAAAGCGCCCCGCCAGCGCCTCTTGTGCCAAATCAGCCTTGCTGGTCGCGATAAAGCGCACATCGAGCTCCACGGTCTCGTTTGAGCCAAGGCGGGTGATCGTACGCTCTTGCAGCACCCGCAGCAGCTTGCCTTGCATGTCTGATGGCATGGAGCCGATTTCATCCAGCAGCACCGTGCCGCCGCGGGCGTGTTCGAACTTGCCGTAACGCGGGCGCAAAGCGCCGGGAAAAGCGCCGGCCTCGTGGCCGAACAGCTCGCTTTCGATAAGGTGCTGCGGCAGGGCTGCGCAATTGATGGCGACGAAGGGTCTGTCTGCACGAGCGCTCACGTCGTGAAGCGCACGGGCAACGACCTCCTTGCCGGCACCGGTGTCGCCGATGATCAGCGTATCGGCATCGGCAGCACCGATTGCCCTGATGCGATAGCGCAGATCGACCATGACCTGCGTGCGTCCCGGCAGGCGCGTTTCCAAATCGTCACGTTTGCCAGCTACGGCACGGAGGCGGCGGTTTTCTAGAACAAGAGAGCGCCGATCTATCGCACGTTTGATGATGCCGGCGAGATATTGAACGCTGAAGGGCTTTTCGATGAAATCATAAGCGCCGTTGCGCATGGCGCTGACGGCCAACTGCACGTCGCCGTGGCCGGTGACGAGAATGACGGGGATTTCCGCATCCAGTTCCCGCACCTTTTGCAGCAGAGTCATCCCATCCATGCCGGGCATTCTGATATCGCTGACGATGACGCCATCGAAGCTGTAGCCAATGAGTTCGAAGACATGGTCGGCATGGTCGACGGTGACGACGTCGAGACCTGCCAACTCAAGAGCCTGTGCGGTGGAAAGCCGCAAATCCTCTTCGTCATCGATCAGCAAAACGCGCGACATGTTCATTCAGCAGCAATCTCCAGCGGCACGTCGGCGTCCAGTTCAATATCAAACCGTGCGCCACCCTCGGGAAGATTGGTCACGCTCAGACGCCCGCCGAAATCCTTGACGATATTGTAGGAAATGGAAAGCCCAAGACCCAAGCCCTTGCCCACGCCCTTGGTGGAGAAGAACGGATCGAAAATGCGCTCCATGATGGCGGGCGGTACGCCAGGACCATGGTCGCGAATGGAAAGGATGATTTTCTCACCCTCCTGCCGGGCAGTCAGATCGATACGGCGATCTTCTAGCCCCTCCACGGCATCGGCGGCGTTGGAAATGATATTGACCAGGACCTGCTGAAGCCTGACAGGGCCAGCTTTGACCTGAAGCGGCACGGCCCCAAAATTCACGGTCAACTGCGCATCGGCTGCCTTGAGACGAGCATTGACGATCTCCAGTGTGTCGCTGACCACGGTATCCACCGAGACCGGGCCGAGCTTTTCATTCGGCTTGCGCGCAAAATTACGCAAGTGCTTGCCGATGGCGGCCATACGGTCGATCAGCACCGAGATGCGTTTGAGATTATCGGAGGCCTCGCCAACCCTGCCGCGCTCGATCAACAATGAGGCACTTTCGGCGTAGGTCTTGGCGGCGGCCAGCGGTTGGTTGAACTCGTGGGAGAGAGCCGCAGACATTTGCCCGAGTGCTGCCAGCTTGCCGGCCTGGATCAAATCCTTCTGCGTCTTGCGCAACCGCTTTTCGGTCTGCCGTCGCTCGGCAATTTCGTGCTTGATGTCAACATTGACGCGGGCGAGATCGGCGGTGCGCTCTTCTACCCGTCGTTCAAGTTCGGCCTGCGCTTCTGCCTGATGGATCAATCTGTCCTGAAGGCTCTTGCGCCGTTGCAGCATTGCGGCAACCAGCGCGCCGGCAAGGCAAAGACAAAGAACGACGGCGATCATCGTCGTTTTGACCTGTGTGCGTATGGAACCGGTGTCCATCAACATATTGACCGTCCATCCGGCGTCGGGCATGTCCTGCGAAAAAGAAATATACTCCCGGTCTTGCTCACCCTCGCGGATAGTCATCAGATCATGTGCGCCGAAGGTGCTGTGTGTCACCGCAAGCTGCTTTAGATTGGCGTCCGAATAGCGCCGAGAGCTTTCGGTTCTGGCAATGCGTTCGGGTGTCAGCGGCTGGATGGCCGAATAAAGCCATTCCGGTGTTCCCGTCATGAAAATGATGCCTTCGGGATCATTGACGAAAATCCGGTTCTCGCCATTACCGAAGGATGCCTCGATGCCTTCGATATCCACCTTGAAGACAATGACGCCTTTGATCTCTGCGTTGAACAGAATGGGCGAGGCAAAATAATAACCGCGCTTGTGCGAGGTGGTGCCAAGCGCAAAGAATTTCGATTGTTGGCCTTTGGCGGCGTCCTGAAAATAGGGACGGTAGCTGAAGTTTTGTCCGACGAAACTTGCCGGGCCATCATAATTGCTGGCGGCAATCGTCTCGCCATCCAACGTCATGATGTAGATATCGGATGATTTCAGCAGATCATTGATGGATTTCAAGTAGATATTGGCTCGCAACCGCAAAGATTGATCTTGTGGATGAGCGACAAGCTCCTCGATATCGTCATGATCGGCCATCAATGCCGGTAGAGGCTCGTAGCGGCTCAAATGCCCGCCCAGCGCAGAGACCGCCAGCCGCAACGTCGTGCCGCCTTGCGCAGCCACTTCATCGAAATAACTTTCGGCGACGAGATCGCTTCCTCTGGTCAAGGCGACGCCGCCAAGCCCCAGGCAAACAAGCACGATACCGATCCAGCGATATGTCACCGATCTCCCCCTTCCACATTCCCATGTGCAAGTCTAAGTGGAGGCGCTGGATTTTCCAAGCACGATCGAAGTGCACCCGTACAAAACAAAAAAGCCGACCCAAAGGCCGGCTTAATCGTCAATCGAAGACTGCGCTAAAAATTATGCGCTTTCTTTTGGTGTCAGAACCTGACGGCCACGGTACATGCCTGTCTTCAGGTCGATGTGGTGTGGGCGGCGAAGTTCGCCGGAGTTCTTGTCTTCAACATAAGTTGCAGACTTCAGGCCATCGGCCGAACGACGCATGCCGCGCTTGGACGGGCTAGTTTTTCTCTTTGGTACTGCCATTTGTGTAACTCCACTTGAGCGGCGAAACACGGGAACCAGCCAGGACCCAGGCCGAATGTCACATGTTTCTATATCTGAATTTTGGCGCGCTTATACATGCCTCCCAAGGCTTTGACCAGCCCCGGCGTCGATTTTTTCCAGAATGTCCGAATCGCGGAAGGGTTTCACGCGAAAGCTTTTTACCCTGACTATCAGACTGGATCGAAAACGATCAATTCCTCAAAATGCTTCATATCATTGAATTCACAGAATGCTGGTGGGCGCATTTCGAGAACCGGCACGGCGGACCGCAGTTCCTCAAGGCATTCATCGAGCATTCTTTGCCATTGCGGCAGGCACCCAGGATCGAACCAGCGCATGATGTAGGCGAAGGTAATGTGAAACTCATAGGTTTCATGGTCAGGATGGCGATAAGAAAACGCTTCGGCAAAGGCATTGCGCCATTCGGCAACGGCGCGGTCATCCTCTACCGTTGCACCTTTCAACGTCAGCCCGAGCGGTGAGACGCGGGTTACCTGCATTGCAAAGGCTGGAAGATGGGGAAAGGCCTGGAGTTTGTTCAGATAGAAATCCGTCATCTCTTCGATGGGTGTATCGCCGGGCATCTCCTTTGGCCAATAGGGCCAGTTGCGGCGATACTCGATGATGCCCTGAAATACGGTCATGTGGAGACTGGAGATGGGGGTGAAAGCCAGATGGCTATGGGCCTCCGGCATGTCGAGAAGCTGTTTGCGGGCCTTGATGATCGCATATTGGGTGCGTGACCCGTCTGCCAGATGACAGACGACCGTGTTTCCCGGCTCATGCAGAAAGTCGCCGTTCAGGTCATACCGGGTTCCAATATGGCGCGGCGGCGCATCGTTATTGGCGGCGGAGAGGGCAGCAAGCTTCTGTGAAACGAACGGCGCGTGCATGGTGCAAAGGCTCCTTGTAAGCAAGGTAGCCTCCTACTCCCGGCACGCGACACTTCAATGACAAGTTGGACTTAGTGCGCCTCGTCCCAATTGGCGGCGGCGCGCGCATCCACCTTCAGCGGCACCTTCATGTCTATGGCAGGCATGGCCGCATTTTCCATGATCGACACCACGACCGGCAAGGTGTTGTCGATCTCCGTCTCTTCCACTTCGAAAATCAGTTCGTCATGCACCTGCAACAGCATGCGCGCAGAAAGCCGGGCCTCTTCCAGTGCCGGTTCTATACGGATCATCGCACGACGGATGATATCGGCGGCAGAGCCTTGGATGGGCGCGTTGATCGCTGCGCGTTCGTTGAAGGCGCGTACCGAAGGATTGGACGACTTGATTTCGGGGTAGTTGATGCGGCGGCCGAAGATGGTTTCGACGTAACCCTTGTCGCGCGCAATAGCCTTGGTGTTTTCCATATAGTCGCGGATACCAGGGAAGCGCTCGAAATATTTCTTGATGTATTCTCCCGCTTCCGAGCGCCCGATGCTGAGTTGGTTGGCGAGGCCGAAAGCGGAAATGCCGTAGATGATGCCGAAGTTGATCGCCTTGGCACGGCGGCGCACTTCGGATGGCATACCCTCGACTGGAACGCCGAACATTTCCGAAGCCGTCATCGCGTGAATGTCGATGCCATTTTCAAAGGCGTTTCTCAACTGCGGAATATCGGCGACATGGGCAAGAACCCGAAGCTCGATCTGGCTGTAGTCCGCGGACAGAAGCCTGTTGCCGGGGGTGGAGATGAAAGCCGTGCGAATTTTGCGGCCTTCTGCCGTGCGCACCGGAATGTTTTGAAGGTTAGGTTCAGATGAGGAGAGGCGGCCTGTGGTGGTGGATGCCAGCGAATAGGATGTGTGGACCCGCTTCGTGTCTGCATGAACATAACCCGGAAGCGCATCGGTATAGGTGGATTTCAGTTTGGTCAGCTGGCGCCAGTCCACGATCTTGCGCGGCAATTCCGCGCCTTCGGCGGCCAGATCTTCCAGAACCTGCGCAGAGGTGGACCACTGTCCCGTCTTGGTTTTGGAACCTCCCGGCAAACCCATTCGTCCAAACAGGATATCACCCAGCTGCTTGGGGGAACCGATATTGAATTTTTCGCCCGCCAGCTCATAAATCTCTTCTTCGAACGCGGCAGCCTTCTGCGCAAGTTCGCCGGAGAGGCGCGACAGGATTTGACGGTCGACGGTGATGCCCCGCTCTTCCATGCGAGCAAGAACCGGCAGCAGCGGGCGCTCCAGCCGCTCATAGACGGCGGTCAAGCGGTCTGCCACGAGGCGTGGCTTCAACACCATCCACAGTCGCAGCGTTACATCGGCATCTTCTGCGGCGTAGGCCGTTGCCTTGTCGATATCGACGAAATCGAAGGTAACGCCTGATTTGCCCGAGCCCGCGACATCCTTATAGGCAATCGGCTTGTGACCGAGCCAGCGTTCGGACAGGGCGTCCATGCCGTGCAGCCCCTTGCCCGCTTCCAGCACATAGGACATCAGCATCGTATCATCGAAACTCTGCATGACGATGCCGAGGCGCTTGACCAGCAGGTAGTCATATTTCAGGTTCTGCGCGATTTTGAGAATGGATGGGTCTTCCAGCAGAGCTTTTAGCCGATCAAGCGCGTCGCGTGCCGGGATCTGATCAGGGGCGAGCTTGATGCCATCGCTGAACAGATCGCCGCCCGAACCGGTCTTGTGTGCAATCGGCACGTAGGCGGCAATGATATCCGCGCCTGTCGCATCCTTTCGGTTATTGGCAATCGCCAGAGAAAAGCCAACCAGCTCCGCTTGCATTGGATCGAGCGAGGTCGTTTCGGTGTCGAAAGCAACGACACCTGTTTCCCGGGCCATGGCAATCCAGCGATCAAGCTCTTCAATCGTGCGGATGGTCTGATAGGTGGTGGTGTCGATTTGGGCAGCGGAGAACATTGCTTCTCGGCTAGAGGCAAGCGCTGCGGGCGTGCTTCCTTCCAGTTTCGACACGATGGCGGACGCGTTTTCGACCGCGCTTTCATCGAGCGATATGGGCTTGTCGCCTGCGGCCTCCGTTGCCGCATCCAGATCGGGGCCGTGAGCCTGCGGGCCACGCTCCACCTGAACATGGGCGGCGTCGATGGCTGCGGCATCAGCACCCGTGGTTTCGGCCACGCGGCGCGTAAGCGTGGTGAATTCCATGGCCTTTAGGAAGGCGATCAGTTTCGGCCCGTCCTGCGGCTCCAGCGTCAGCGCATCCAGCGGCAGTTCCAGCGGCACATCGGTTCTGAGCGCCACGAGTTGCCGTGAAAGACGCGCCAGTTCGGCATTGGCTATTATGTTTTCGCGGCGCTTCTGCTGCTTGATTTCGCCAGCGCGTTCTAGCAGCGTATCGAGGTCGCCATACTCTCCCAGCAACTGGGCAGCCGTTTTAGGGCCAATGCCGGGAATGCCGGGAATGTTATCGGTCGAATCGCCTGTCATGGCTTGCAGGTCGATCATCTTTTCGGGTGCAACACCCCATTTCTCGATGACATCGGGAACGCCGATCTGCTTGTCCTTCATCGCGTCATACATATGCACATTGGCACTGACGAGTTGCATCAGGTCCTTGTCGGACGAAATGATCGTGACATCCGCGCCGATTGCCTCTGCCTGGCGGGCATAGGTGGCGATGATATCGTCGGCTTCGAAACCTTCGGTCTCGATGCAAGGCAGATTGAAGGCGCGGGTGGCGTGGCGGATCAGGCCGAACTGCGGCACCAGATCTTCCGGCGGCGCGGAGCGGTTGGCCTTATAGAGATCGTAAAGCTCGTTGCGGAACGTTTTCGAGGAATAGTCGAAAATGACGGCGAAATGCGTAGGCGTCACACCGACATCGGTGTTGCGTGCATCCTTCAGCAGCTTCCACAACATGTTGCAGAAACCAGAGACGGCATTGACCGGCAATCCATCCGATTTGCGGTTGAGTGCGGGAATGGCATGGAACGCCCGGAAGATGAACCCGGAGCCGTCTACGAGGAAGAGATGATCGCCTTTTTTCATGGGAAGCATGGATAGCGCGGGCCATGGTTGGCGTCCAGATAAAGTTCTGCGTCAAGCCGGAAACCCACCGTTTGCAGACAGATTGAAAGACCGTGCGACCTTCACCAGAACGTTACTAATTTGTAATCCGGGCTTCCCTTGAAAAGCCGCATTTGCAGCCTCATTTCTTGGAGGACGGCGACTGATCACGCCGTGTCTGATTGCAGGCTCGTCCCCCGCCGCATCAGACCGGACAAAGGCCTATCCCCCTCTCCGGGCCTTTGTCCTTCAATATAACCGCCATGGCTGTCCCCTCCCGGCCATGGCGGTTTTTTATGCGCAGTGACGACATGCCTCGCGAAAGCCTGTCACTGTACATAGCCTGATATGTAATTGCGGAGATAGGATCGCCGCATCACGCGCACAGGGGTTAGATGCGTTTTTCGAGAAACGATTCGGCAACTTATCTTGCGGCCCAGCTTGCAAAGACGTTTTCGAAGGCGCTGAGCAAGCGTGCAGCTACGCTTGGATTCTCTCCCGGCCAGTTTCCGATATTGCTCGAACTTTGGCATGAAGATGCATTGACGCAGCGCCAGTTACTGGACCGCGTCGACGTCGAGCAGGCGACGCTGGCCAACACTCTGGCGCGAATGGAACGCGACGGCCTCATTCAGCGCAAGCCCCACCCCAAAGACCGTCGCGCGCAGATCATCGAGTTGACGGAAAGAGGACGTGAACTTGAAATGCAGGCCATTTCTGCATCCCAGGAAACGGACGATGCCATACTGGGAACGCTCTTGAAGTTCGAACGGCAATTGCTGCTCGAATATATGAACCGCACGATTGAGGCGTCCAGAACCGAAACCTGAATTTCCGGCTCGAAACTGCGCGGCCTTTGCTCTATCCTGTTTTGATCTTTGCATGACAGGATCGCGTAATGACAGACATATCTCCCGTACTTTCGGCGGTTGACGATAACATCAATTCCAGCCTCGAGCGGCTTTTCGAACTCGTCCGCGTCAAATCGATTTCCACCGACCCGGCCTACAAGGCAGAATGCCGCAAGGCTGCCGACTGGTTGGTCCGCGATTTGACGAGCCTCGGTTTCAACGCCTCGATTCGTGATACCCCCGGTCACCCGATGGTCGTTGCCCACCATGATGGCGCAACACCCGATGCACCCCATGTGCTGTTTTACGGTCACTATGATGTGCAGCCGGTTGATCCCATTGACCTTTGGGAAAACGATCCGTTCGATCCAGCGATCAAGGACATCGGCGCGGGTCGGCAGGTGCTGACCGGTCGTGGCACCTCCGATGACAAGGGTCAGCTGATGACCTTCGTTGAAGCGTGCCGAGCCTATAAGCAGGTCCATGGCTCGCTGCCGCTACGCATCACTATTCTGTTTGAAGGTGAAGAAGAATCCGGCTCGCCATCTCTGAAGCCGTTCCTGGACGCCAATGCCGAGGAGTTGAAGGCAGATTACGCGCTGGTCTGCGATACCAGCATGTGGGATCGTGAGACACCCGCCATCGCGGCTGCCTTGCGCGGTCTTGTAGGCGAAGAGATCGTCATAACCGCCGCAGACCGTGATCTTCATTCCGGCCTCTTCGGCGGTGCCGCCGCCAACCCAATCCATCTCCTCACACATATTCTTGCCGGTCTCCATGACGAGACGGGCCGCGTGACGCTTCCCGGTTTTTATTATGGCGTCGAGGAAACGCCTGCCAACATCAAAGCATCGTGGGACACTCTTGGTCGCACGGCGGAGTCATTTCTGGGTGAAGTCGGCTTGTCCATTCCGGCGGGGGAAAAGGGGCGGTCTGTTCTCGAGTTGACCTGGGCGCGCCCGACGGCGGAAGTCAACGGCATCATTGGTGGCTACACCGGCGAGGGCTTCAAGACCGTGATTGCGGCCAAAGCGTCCGCCAAGATTTCATTCCGCCTTGTCGGCGCGCAGGACCCGGCCGCAATCCGCGAGAGCTTCCGTGCCTATGTCCGCTCGAAAATCCCGGCCGATTGCTCGGTGGACTTTCATGAGCATGGCGGCTCGCCTGCCATTCAGCTCTCCTATGATTCTCCGGCTCTCACGAAAGCAAAGAACGCGCTGTCGGATGAATGGGCAAAACCTGCCGTGGTCATTGGCATGGGCGGATCTATCCCGATCGTCGGTGACTTTCAAAAGATGCTCGGCATGGATTCATTGATGATCGGCTTTGGGCTGACCGATGATCGCATTCATTCACCGAATGAGAAGTACGACCTGCAATCCTTCCACAAGGGCATTCGCTCCTGGGTAAGAATTTTGGCAGCACTGGGCGGCAAATAACATAAAAGCGCCGCCGGTTTGTCCCGGCGGCGCTTTTATAACAGGCTCGTTGCCCTAAAAAGCAAAAAGGCCGGGCAAGCCCGACCTTTCCTACCGTTTTTGCTTCAGTGCCAGTACATCCGTGGTCAAAGTGCATAAAACGGTTTGGTGTCTCAGCACGGCGCCAACTAAATTTGCTGTCGCTCGCGTCTTCAGAAAACAGAATGCCTTGCTTTGGTTAATCTTTGGTTAACGCACAAAAAGCAATCTATCTGCTCTTCGGACGATTGCCCGAAACACTCATGAACCCAATGTTGGTATGGTGTGGACTGTTTACAAGTCCGCAAATCTTGTTTCTTAGAAAAATCGAATGGATTGCGTCGAGAGAGACTGGCTTTGCCGAGCAGGCAAATAAAAAAGGCCGGAAAAATCCGGCCTTTCAAAATCTTATTCAAGCCAGCCAATTGCCAGCCGATAACGCCAAATTAGGCAGCAACGATGCTGTCTGCAGACATCTTGCCCGAGCGACGGTCCTGAACGAGTTCATAGGTGATCTTCTGACCATCCTTGAGGCCGTTCAAGCCAGCGCGCTCAACAGCGGAAATGTGCACGAATACGTCCTGTGCGCCATCGTCAGGCTGAATGAAGCCGTAGCCCTTAGTTGCGTTAAACCACTTTACTGTACCAGTCGCCATAACGATGTTCCTTCCGTTGGCAAATTACGTTTGCACTGAAAATCAGCGCGGTGTTCTCGAATTTGAAGGAAAGATCGTCGTATGCGTCTCAAAAAGACGTCGAAGCTCTGGTCGTCAAACAAATATCGATGGCGCAGAATTAATGTCGCACATCGGATATGTCAAGTTTCTTTGATGAGGTTCGGCGTGCCGAAACCAAGCTTTTTTCCATCCGCGCGTGTCGAATTTCGCAGCGATTACTAACGTCTGGCTGGTCGATGATTAGAAGTAGAAAAGCAAAAGCCCGGCGCGGGAGGAGGTGCGCCGGGCTCTTGATACTGACCGACAACTGGGAGGAGGAGTGTTGTCAGTCCAATCGGGCGACGCTGGGAGGAGGAGTGCGTCGCTTCGATGATTTGAAGATACAACAATTTTGCTTTCGAAACAGTCAAAACATTGCAGCGCAGCATTGCGCCAAATGCATAGCTAATGGGTGATACCTTGCCCTTTGCCGCGTTAGCGCCTAAACATTGCGCATGAGCCTTGAATCAGTCAGAGAATACTTCGCTTCCCTTGCGCCCGACGTCACAGTGCTGGTGACGGAAGCAAGCTCAGCCACCGTTACCCAAGCGGCGGAAGCGCACGCTGTGGATCCGGACCAGATCGCTAAGACGATCTGTCTGAAAGCCGGTGATACTGTTCTTCTGGTCGTCACTGCTGGCACAAAGCGACTGGACAATCGCAAATTTCGAGATCGCTTCGGTGCCAAACCGCGCATGCTGGGTGCGGAAGAGGTCGTTGAATTTACGAGCCACCCCATCGGCGGTGTTTGTCCTTTCGGGCTTCCTTCGTCGTTGCCGATTTACTGCGATGTGTCGCTGAAGAATTATGTCGAGGTCGTGCCCGCTGCCGGTGCCACCAATGCGGCGGTCCGTATCAGCCCTCACCGCATGGTCGCGCTGACGGTTGCCGAGTGGGTTGATGTCTGCCAGTGACGGCAACGTGACATCTCGTGTCCCTTAACCCCACCTTAAATCGCCGCATTTAAGCTTCATCGGGATGAAACGACGATCACATGGCAGGGTGCAGAACCGCAAAATCATGGAGCGATGTCCCGCAGATGGCAGGTAATGGCAAGTCAGGCCAGCGCGTAGAACCTTCTTTCGGGGATTTTCACGAATCCGGCGACGACCTGCGTCTTGATGCAAGCGACCGGATCAACGGGACCAGAGGCGGCACTAAAAAATCCAGACCTTCCGATCCTTTCGAGCCGCAGAAGCGCGAACGCTCCAGAAAAGCGTCGCCGACGAGCGCGAAACGGTCCAGTGGCGGCATCACAGGCTTTATCCGCTCCTGTTTCTATTGGTGCATCGTGCTCGGTATCTGGGGCGGTATCGGTGTTGCAGGTCTTGTGCTGTATTACGGTGCGCGTATGCCAAGTGCCAGCACATGGACCATACCGGAGCGCCCACCCAATCTGAAGATCGTTGCTGTTGACGGCACCGTGCTTGCCAATCGCGGCACGACAGGTGGTGAGGCGCTGGCACTGGAAGACATGTCGCCCTACCTCCCACAGGCTGTCGTTGCCATCGAAGACCGGCGTTTTTATTCGCATTTCGGCATCGATCCGTTGGGTCTGGCCCGCGCCATCTTCACCAATATAACCAGCGGCCGAACGGTTCAGGGTGGCTCAACACTAACGCAGCAGCTTGCAAAGAACCTTTTCCTGTCTCCCGACAGAACGTTAGAGCGGAAAATTCAGGAGGTGCTGCTCGCCTTCTGGCTGGAGCAGAAATACACCAAGGACCAGATCCTTGCGATGTATCTGAATCGCGTCTATTTCGGCTCGAATGCTTACGGGGTTGAGGCGGCATCGCGCCGGTACTTCAACAAGTCCGCCCGCGACGTCAATCTTGGCGAAGCTGCTCTTCTCGCCGGCTTGCTGAAAGCGCCGTCCCGCCTGTCGCCTGCGCGTGATCCGCAGGCAGCGGAGGAGCGCGCGCAGGTCGTTCTTCAATCCATGCGCGATGTCGGCTTTATCAGCGAAGACGAAATCAAGACGGCCATGTCGCAGCCGCCAACAAAGGCGAAACGCTTCTGGTCTGGTGCCGAGCACTATGCCGCAGACATGGTGCTTGAAGAAGTCCGCATGCTGGTGGGTGACGTAAAGCAGGATCTGGTTGTCGATACGACGATCGATCTCGATCTGGAAAAAGAGGCCGAAAAATCTCTCTCCGATGTTTTGAAAAGCGAGGGCAAAAAGCTCGGTGCATCACAGGCAGCACTTGCCTCCATTGATGGCACCGGCGCTATCAGAGCTATCGTCGGCGGGGCGGATTATACGGAAAGCCAGTTCAACCGTGCCTCAAAGGCAAAACGCCAGCCCGGCTCTGCCTTCAAACCTTTCGTCTATATAGCCGCACTGGAAAATGGTTTGACGCCGAATTCGGTGCGCAATGATGCGCCAGTCAAAATCGGCAAATGGACACCGGAAAATTACGATCAGAAATATCGTGGCGAAGTTACACTCGCGACGGCTATCGCCAATTCGTTGAACACCATCGCAGCGCAGCTGGTGATGGAAGTTGGCCCTGAGCGGGTGACGCAGGTCGCACACCGTATGGGGATCGAATCAGACCTGCAGGCCAATGCTTCGATTGCACTCGGTACCTCAGAAGTTTCGCTGCTGGAATTGACTGCCGCTTATGCCCCGATGATGAATGGCGGCTTCAAAGCCACGCCGCATATCGTCAAACGCATTACCGATCCTGACGGCAAGGTGCTTTACGAGAACAAATACGACAATCCACCACGCGTGTTGAGCGAAGCCATCGCTGCGACCATGAACAGCATGCTGGTCGGTGTCATCAATGAAGGCACGGGTAAGGCGGCACGACTAAAAGGTTGGCAGGCCGCTGGCAAGTCCGGTACCACGCAATCCTTCCGTGACGCACTGTTCGTCGGCTACACCAGCACGCTGACCACCGGTGTCTGGTTCGGTAATGACGATGGTACGTCGATGAAGAAGGTCACGGGTGGCGGTCTGCCTGCCAAGGCGTGGAAAGAATTCATGACGGCGGCACATGCCGGGCTCACGCCATCTCCATTGTTCGGGCTCGGCGCTTACGGTGCTCCTGAGATCGGCCAGCCGATGGCGGAAGCGTCACCGAAGTCGATTGGCGATATCATTTCGAATGCTCTGGGTGGCGCGCCTGCACCGACACCGCAAGATTATCCAGCAGCACCCGTTGGCCCTGATCAGACCGCTTCGACATCTCCCTATCCGCCAGCCGATATTCCGGCTCAGCAATTTCCGCAGCAGAATGGCGGCCCGGTTCCCCCTGCTGATGTCGGCGGTGGTGCACCGCAACGCCACGGTGCGCCGAAGCAGACGACATTGTTCGACGTGTTGATGGGCAACTGAACGGAGAAGACGCAGTCAGCAAAAAGCCCGGCGAACCGGGCTTTTCCAAATCATGTCAATTTGTTGCCGCCGGTGCGGGGGCAGGTGCCGCCGCCGCAGGGTCAGGCAGTGGTGCGGGATTGGCCGACAATGTGCGAAGATAGGCGATCAAATCGGCGCGCTCTGTCTCTTTCTTGATACCCGCAAAGCCCATGGCTGTGCCTGGAACGTGCTTCTTCGGTGCTTCGATGAAGTAGCTCAGGTGATCGTAATCCCACTTCTCGGTGCTGCCCTTCGAGAAGTCCTTCATGCCAGCGGAATAGCTGAAACCTGCATGGCTGGCGATGGGGCGGTCGACGACATCATAGAGGTTAGGGCCGACTTTATTGGGGCCGCCGCTCTCCCCGGTGTGACAGCTCATACACTTCTTGAAAACGGTCTCGCCCTTCGCAGCATCGGCACTGGCCAGAAGCGTCGCAATCGGCGTTGCCACGGCGGCGGCCTCTCCGCTTCCGCTATCGGCACCGCTTGTCTCTGCAACAATGGCGAAACCTTCCTTTTCGGGTGTCGGTGCGTGGAAAATACCTTCCGACGCTATCGATACCGACATAAGGACGAATATCGTGCCCAGAAGGGCTCCGACCGCCATGTTTACATATGAATTCATTGATTTGCGCTCCCTCACAACCGTTCGCATCAAACGGACATCTTGAAATTGCTCAAAAGCTATGGCTTTTGCACAGCCTGCGCAACTTGAATATGTTCCCCGCACCGTGACGTATTGCCACTTTTATTGCGGGATTTGAAGGGTGTTGGATGAATAATCGATATTTCGAAAAAGCCGTCGTGCTAATTCCGGCACGAATGGCTTCTACCCGTCTCCCGGGCAAGCCTTTGGCGGATATTGCGGGCCACCCCATGGTCGTTCAAGTTGCAATGCGGGCACGCGAAGCAGGTGCAGAGCGCATCGTCGTCGCTGTCGATGATGAACGCGTATTCGAAGCCGTCAAAAATGCCGGTTTTGACGTGACCATGACCCGGCAGGACCATCAGTCCGGTTCTGACCGTATCTATGAAGCGCTTCAAAAAGCTGACCCTTACGGCAATGCCGAATTCGTCATCAACGTTCAAGGTGACTTGCCGACCATCGAGCCGGAAACGATTCGCGCGTCGCTCCGTCCTATGGAAAACACTACCGTCGATATCGCGACCCTCACGGTGGAGATCACCGATGAGGAAGAAAAGACAAACCCCAGCGTGGTGAAGATCGTCGGCAGCCCTATCTCGGAGACGCGGCTACGGACGCTGTATTTTACCCGCGCCACCGCGCCCTATGGTCAAGGCCCGCTCTACCACCACATCGGGCTTTATACCTATCGTCGCGCAGCGCTTGAAAAATTCGTGACGCTGAAACCTTCACCGCTGGAACTGCGCGAAAGCCTCGAGCAATTGCGCGCGCTGGAAGCGGGTATGCGCATCGATGCGGAAATCGTTCAGTCGGTTCCGCTCGGTGTCGACACACAGGCGCAGCTTGACAGGGCGCGTGAAATCCTCGCAGACAAACAGAATTGATGGCGATCCACATGAGCAGCAACCGCATTGCGTTTCAGGGCGACTATGGTGCCAATTCCGACATGGCCTGCCGCGACGTCTTTCCCGACATGGACCCGCTGCCATGCCCGACATTCGAAGATGCTTTCAACGCGCTTGAGAACGGTGATGCCGATCTCGCGATGATCCCGATCGAGAACACGCTGGCGGGCCGCGTTGCCGATATCCATCACCTTCTGCCCGAATCGCGTCTGCACATCATCGGCGAATATTTCATGCCGATCCGCTTTCAGCTGATGGTGCTGCCGGGTGTCGGCAAAGATGAAATCAAGACCGTGCACAGCCACATCCATGCGCTGGGCCAATGCCGCAAGATCATCCGCTCCAATGGCTGGAAGCCGATTGTCGCTGGCGATACCGCTGGCGCTGCAAAGCAGGTTTCAGAGTTGGGTGACCGCAGCATGGCGGCTCTTGCGCCTCGGCTTGCTTCAGAATTGTACGGCCTCGATATTCTTGCCGAGAATGTGGAGGATTCCGAAAACAACGTGACGCGGTTCGTCGTTCTTTCGCGCGATGAAAACTGGGCGAAGAGGACAACGCCGGATGAGGTGATCGTCACCACATTCGTCTTCAACGTCCGCAACATTCCAGCAGCCCTCTATAAGGCCATGGGTGGTTTTGCCACGAATGGTATCAACATGACGAAGCTGGAAAGCTACCAACTGGGCGGCAAGTTCGTGGCCACGCAGTTTTATGCCGACATCGAGGGCCATCCAGACGACGAATCGGTGCGTCATGCGCTGGAAGAGTTGCGCTTCTTCTCGGAAAAGGTTCGCATCTTCGGCGTCTATCAAGGCCATGAGATGCGCCGCAAGCTCAACAATCTCTGAGCTTGCGATCTAATCTCACTCTGCCGTTTTGTCCCATTCGATCCAGTCGCGCATCAGCCGGTGCGCGATGGCACCGCGCGGTGGCGGAGTGCGGCCGTCTGGTGCGCTCATTTCCAGAAGACCCCGTACTTCGTCGCGGGTAAACCAGCGACAATCTTCAAGCTCAGCCTCATCGCGCGTGATGTCGAAAGACAGGGCTTCCGAAAAGCAGCCGATCATCAGTGTATGCGGCATGGGCCACGGCTGTGAGGCGTGATAACGCACGCGGCCCACATCGATATTGGCCTCCTCGTGCGTCTCGCGCCGCACGGCATTCTCGATCGTCTCACCCGGTTCGACGAAACCGGCAAGGCAGGAATACATGCCCGGCGCAAAATGGGCTCCGCGGCCCAGCAGACATAGATCGCGTTCGATATCGATGGTCAGCATGATGACGACAGGATCGGTACGCGGAAAAATCGTATGGCCGCAGGCAGCGCAGATGCGTTTGTATCCGCCGATGCGCAGTTCCATAGTGCCGCCGCAACGGCCACAGAATCGGTTGTCAGCATTCCAATTGAGCAGGCTGACGGCCTGTGCAACCTCTCCCAACAGCTCTTCGCCAATCAGCTGATCTCGGTACAGTGTCCGCGCATCGACCGGCTTGTAATGACTGGCCAGTGCATCCGCGGCAATCCCCACGGGCACGGCAACGCGCGGTTCACCAGTCTCCTTGTAACCCAGCAGGATGGCATTTTCGAAATCGGGGCTGAGTTCGGCCAATTCGTAGGCCGCAAACAGCGGGTCGAGAACCTGATCATCATGTTTGAGAACGAGTTTGTTGCCAGCAAAGGCCAGCAAATGTGTTCCCTCGATCTTCAAGGCATTGACTACGCAATCTTCGGTGCGCTTTTCGGCCATCCGGTCGATCGCGTTTTGCGCAAATGCAGTCAGGTTGCTGGGTTCTGGATGAGGGGAATTGGTATCAAAAATGCTTTGTGAGTTCATTAGAGCGCGCCGCCCAGCTTTTTCATGAAATCGTGTCTGTCATCATCCGCATAAGGGACCGGTGTGCCTTGTCCCCAGATCGGCCCGGGCCAGCACTCGTCCCCTTCATTGCGGGCGATAATGTGGATATGGAGCTGGCGAACGATATTCCCAAGAGCACCGACATTTATTTTCGTGGCTCCGGTCAAGTCTTTCAGCGTCGATGCCACTTGATTGGTCTCAAAGGTCAGCATGGCCTGATCGAGCGGCGTCAGATTGAACAGCTCGCTCATGTCGTTTCGCTGGGGAACGAGCACCAGCCATGGCCAGCGTTTATCGTTTTGAAGGCGCAATTGGCACAGGCCCAGCTTGGTAATCAGCACGCTGTCGCGGGCCAGTCTGTCGTCAAGCCGGAATGTGTCCAAGGCATCCTCCCAAATTGTTTTCGCTGTGATAGCAGTTTTTTGACGGCTTGGCTTGCATTTGGTTTTATTATTGCCGATATGTGCCTCGGGAGGTTGGTGGTGGACGAGCCACTCGCCAACCGGGTCAGGTCCGGAAGGAAGCAGCCCTAACGAGCCAGGCACGGGTCGCCGTGCCAGCCTCCCACCTTTTCTTTTTGAAGACGTGCTCAGGTTTCGCCGGGCCAGTTCGGCCACATAGCGGGCAGCACCCAATCACTGGCGAGGCGATGAGCGAAACCGGAACCAATATGCCCCAGACCAAAGAGCAGGGTACAGGTTACCGGGTTCTGGCGCGCAAATACCGCCCGAAAGACTTTTCAGATCTGATGGTTGGCCAGGAGCCGATGGTTCGCACGCTGACCAATGCGTTCGAAAGCGGCCGTATCGCGCAAGCCTATATGCTGACCGGCGTTCGCGGCGTGGGCAAGACGACGACAGCCCGTATTCTGGCACGTGCGCTGAACTACAAAACGGACGAAATCGACAAGCCGACGATCGATCTGCGTATTCCCGGCGAACATTGCCAGGCCATCATGGAAGGCCGCCATGTTGACGTGATCGAGATGGACGCGGCCTCCCACACCGGTATCGATGACATCAGAGAGATCATCGAGCAGGTCCGTTACCGCCCGGTTTCGGCGCGCTACAAAGTCTATATCATCGACGAAGTGCACATGCTTTCGACGCAGGCTTTCAACGGTCTTTTGAAGACGTTGGAAGAGCCGCCGGAGCATGTAAAATTCATCTTCGCGACGACTGAAATTCGCAAAGTTCCGATCACTGTCCTGTCACGTTGCCAGCGTTTCGATCTGCGCCGCATCAGTGCGGCCGATCTTGTCGGCCTTTTTACTGCCATTGCTGCCAAGGAAGGCATCGAGGCCGAGGCCCAAGCGCTTGCGATGATCGCCCGCGCCGCCGAAGGCTCTGCCCGCGATGGCTTGTCGTTGATGGATCAGGCGATTGCCCATGGCGGCGGACGTGTGGAGGCCGACGCCGTGCGCGGCATGTTGGGTCTTGCCGACCGTGCGCGCATCGTTGACCTCTTCCAGCATGTGGTGAAGGGCGATGTCGCATCTGCCCTGGAGGAGTTTACTGCACAGTATGAGGCCGGGGCCAATCCGGTCGTGGTCTTGAATGACCTTGCCGATTTTACCCATCTCGTGACGCGCATGAAATATGTGCCCGATGCTGCGGAAGATCCGTCGCTTTCCGAGGTGGAACGCGTCCGGGGCGCAGACTTTGCCGACACCATTGCGGTTTCCACCCTGTCCCGCATTTGGCAGATGCTTTTGAAGGGCATCCCGGAAACAGAAAACGCCTCGCGGCCCGCTGGTGCTGCTGAAATGGTGCTGATCCGCCTGTCGCACGCCGCCAATCTGCCCGCGCCGGAAGATGCGGCCCGTCGCCTGCTGGAGCTTTCCAATGGTGACGGCGGTGCTTCGAACGGTGCGCCATCAGGTGGCGGCGGCAATGGCGGCGGTGCGCGCGCCTATTCATCGACGCAAGCCGTGGCGACGGCTCAATCCTCCCCACAACGCCAGTCCGCACCACAGCCAACTGCGATGCTGCGCGCCGTGCCTGATAGCAGACCGCAAGAGATGCAGGTTGCAGCACCCAAGCAGGAAGAGCGACCGGAGCCGAAAGTTCCGGTCAATTCCCTGAGCGACATCGTTGATCTCTGCACTCAATATCGCGATCCAATTCTCAAAGCGAAGCTGCGTAATTTCGTCCATGTCGTCCGGCTTGAGCCGGGGCGGCTCGACCTGCGACTCGGCGAGGGCGCGCCCGGCTCACTTCCCGGTGAGATTGGCGTCAAGCTGAAGGAATGGACAGGCATTCACTGGCTGGTCAGTCTGAGCAAAGAGCAAGGCCAGGCGACACTTGTGGAGGCCGAAGTCAATGCCCGCGACGCGCGCCTTGTCGACGCCCGGCAGGACCCCGATGTTGCCGCCATTCTGGCGCAGTTTCCAGGCGCAAAGATCACCGACGTCCGCATTCGCACACCCGTGCCTGATGACATCGAAGACATAGCGCCACCATCCGTCGCGGAATCCAGCGAAGGCGACATCCTTCCCGGCGACGACATAGAGTTTTAAAAAATACAGGAGTTTCGACATGCGTGACATCATGGGCATGATGGGCAAAGTCAAGGAAATGCAGGCCAAGATGGAGAAGATGCAGGAAGAAATTTCTGCACTTGAAGTTGAAGGCACCTCCGGTGGCGGTCTTGTCACGGTAAAGATGAGCGGCAAGGGTTCGTTGCTTGGCGTGAAAATCGATCCGTCGCTTCTCAAGGAAGACGAGATCGAAATCCTCGAAGACCTGCTGGTCGCGGCTCACAATGATGCCAAGCAGCGTGCGGAAGCCATAACCGCTGAAAAGACGCGTGACCTGACAGCTGGTTTGCCAATTCCGCCCGGCATGAAGCTGCCTTTCTAGTAGGATTCAAGCTCGCGTCTTAACTTGTAATGGATCGGGGCGGCGAGGAATCGCTGCCTCGTTTCTTCGCTCAGCCGTTTTCCGAATGTCGCCATCGTTTCAGGAACTGAGACCTTGCTGCCTTCGAATGGATCGTAAGATACGGTGTCGCTGGCGGTCACGGCACCTCCCGAAATGACCCGACAATAAATTCCCGGGCGCGCTGCCTTTGTGTAGCGTCTCGCAAAAGTCGGGTCTTGCATGCGCGCTGTGAAGGTTGCGCAGGGAATGCGGGCGGATGTGGCCTCTAGAACAACCTCGCCGATGGTGAAACGGTCGCCTATATTGACGCCTCTGTTGTCGAGACCAGCTATGACCAAATTCTCACCAAATGTGCCGGGATCAACGGGTTTCTCAAGCGTCTCACCCCACCAAGCGAGTGTTTCTAGCCCCTCGATGTAGATAGCCTGATCGACACCGCCATGGTGTTTGCGATTGCAGATTGCATCGCCGACGATGCCCTCTGCATCGATCAGGACTGACCCCGTGACAGGGATTTTGAAAATCCCGGTTTTGTAGCTTTTGCCCGGTAATTTTTCGGCTTGCCCGATACAGACGGCATGAAGTTTCATGGCACGCAACTCCCTCAAACGATTCCGTTTTCTCTTCATATGGGCTAAAAGCAGCGAATGGCAAAACGAGTCACCGGCCCCGAAATCGAAAAACTCATTCAGCTCTTGGCGAAAGTGCCGGGACTGGGTCCGCGTTCCGCGCGGCGTGCAGCGCTGCACCTCATTAAAAAGAAAGAGCAACTGCTTGGACCGCTCGGTCATGCCATGGGCGAGGCCTATGACAAGGTCAAGGTCTGCTCCCGCTGCGGCAATGTTGATACGATGGATCCGTGCACGGTTTGTACCGATGATCGACGTGACCAGACGGTCATCATCGTTGTTGAAGATGTGTCCGATCTCTGGGCCCTTGAACGTTCTGGTGCGATGAACACCGCCTATCATGTGCTGGGCGGCACGCTCTCGCCGCTTGATGGGGTAGGGCCGGAAGACCTGAATATCAAGGGTTTGATAGAGCGCGTCAGCGCAGGCGGCATCAAAGAGCTCATCATCGCAGTGAACGCCACGGTCGAGGGACAAGCAACGGCACACTATATAACAGACCGCCTGCAGGGGCTCGGGGTCAAGATCACCCGTCTGGCGCATGGCGTTCCAGTCGGAGGCGAGCTCGACTATCTGGACGAAGGTACGCTAACGGCGGCCTTGCGTGCTCGCACGGTAATTTGAGAAGAGGAAGACTCATGCGCTTACGATTTATCGGCCCGGTCCTCGCCGCTGTCATCTGCGCGTTTTCCGCAGGACCATCGTTTTCTCAAACGATCCCGACAGGTGCCGCCGCTGAAAAATACGATGCCGAGTTCAATGCCTGGCTGAAAAAGGAAATCTGGCCGGAAGCGCGCAAAGCTGGCATTTCACAGAAAACACTTGAGGCAACGCTGACGGGTCTTTCCATCAACTGGAAATTACCCGACCTCATCATCCCCGGCCAAAAGCCACCAAAGGATCAGGCGCAAAGCCAGGCCGAGTTTTCCTCACCCGGTGCCTATTTTTCCGAACAACGTTTGCAGGGACTGGCCGCAACAGGCCGCTCACTGGCCGCCACCCATGCAGCAACGCTCAAACGCATAGAAGCGACCTATGGCGTTCCCGGCAATATTCTGATCGCCGTCTGGGGCCGAGAATCCGGCTTCGGGCGCGCCAAGCTGCCGAATGTCGTCATCGACGTTCTAGCCACGAAAGCCTACACGTCGACCCGAAAGGAGATGTTCCACACGGAGCTGATCGATGCATTGAAGATCGTCGAAAGTGGCGATATTCCTGCTTCCAAAATGATGGGTTCATGGGCAGGCGCGCTCGGCCAGCCGCAATTCATGCCGTCCAGCTATCTGAAATATGCAGTGGATTTTGATGGTGATGGCCATCGTGATATCTGGAATTCCGTGCCGGACGCCTTGGCATCCATAGCCAACTATCTTTCCAAGCGCGGCTGGCAACGCAATCGCGATTGGGGTTTTGAGGTTTCCATACCAGGCGATGTATCGTGTGCACAGGAAGGGCCTGATCTCGCCCGCCCCGTCGCCGATTGGGCCAAGCTGGGTATCACGCGAATTTCGGGAAAAGGGTTTCCTGCCAATGACTTGAGTGCAGATGGCATGATGCTGGTGCCTGCGGGGCGCAATGGACCCGAGTTCGTTGTTACGCCAAATTTCTACGTCATCAAGGAATACAACAACTCCGACCTATATGCCCTTTTCATCGGCAATCTGGCAGATCGCATCGCTTATGGTGCCGGACCATTTCAGGGAAAATGGGGCGATGTCGGCTCCATGCTGCGATCCGACGTGCTCTCCATGCAAAAGGCACTCGTCGCCAAAGGCTATGATGTCGGTAAGGCGGACGGCCTGGCAGGTTTCAAGACGCGTCGTTCGCTGGGTGACTGGCAGGCAAAGAACGGAATGCGGCCTACATGCTTTCCAGATGCGTCCTTGAAGACGAAGCTCCGGTAAGCCGCTTCCGTATCAACTGATCCTGATGGCGATATAGAGCAGGACGAGCGCGATCACCCACAGCGCCATCCGTCCCCCGCGGGTATGACGGGCTTCCGCCTTGCCAATCGCCTGGGCGGTCCGCTCATCAAAGCGCAGGCCGTGTTCGCTCATATAAACGAGATCGGCATGCAGCTTCTCCGTTTTAGCAGCGATCTCAGGTGCGGCTTCTGCAAGCTTGACGGCGGCTTTCAGTCCATCCTTCAGGTCGGTGACAATGCGCTTGGGGCCGAGATTGTCACGGATCCAGCTGCTGACGACAGGGTCTGCCGCCTTCCACATGTTGAAGCGTGGATTGAGAATGCGTGATACGCCTTCCACCACCACCATCGTCTTTTGCAGCATCACCAGTTCCGGGCGCGTTTCCATGTCGAACAGCTCGGTCACTTCGAACAGAAGTGTCAGCAATTTGCCCATGGAAATGGTTTCAGCCGGCTGACCGTGGATCGGTTCGCCGATGGCGCGGATGGCCTGGGCGAAACTCGCGATGTCATGGTGCCCGGGAACATAGCCCGCTTCGAAATGCACTTCAGCGACACGCATATAATCCCGTGTGATGAAGCCGTAGAGGATTTCAGCAAGAAACCGGCGTTCCTTTTTGCCCAGCCGCCCGGCAATGCCCATGTCCACGGCAACGATCATGCCCTGCGGATCGACGAACAGATTACCGGGGTGCATATCGGCATGGAAGAAGCCGTCACGCAGCGTGTGGCGCAGGAAAGACTGAATGAGCGTATCAGCGAGTGCATTGAGGTCGTGACCGGCAGCTTTTAGAGCGGCAACATCCGACATCTTGATGCCGTCGATCCATTCCATGGTGACGACATCGCGGCCCGTGCGTTCCCAATCCACCTCAGGCACACGAAAGCCGGGATCATCACGCGTGTTTTCGGCAATCTCGGATAAGGCCGCAGCTTCCAACCGAAGATCCATTTCGATCTTGGTGGTCTGCTCCAATGCGCGCGTGACTTCGACGGGGCGCAAACGGCGTGCCGAGCGTATAAACCGCTGCTGGAGGTCGGCAATGAGATACATGGCCTCCAGGTCGTTCTGAAACCGCTGGCGCACACCCGGGCGAATGACCTTGACGGCCACTTTCTTCTGGCCCGATGCGGTGCGCACCATTGCAGGATGAACCTGTGCAATGGAAGCTGCTGCGATCGGGTCTTTGAATTCGAGGAAAAGCTCGGAAACCGGACGTCCCAGCGATCCCTCGATATTTGCCTTCGCCGACGCGTTAGGAAAGAAGGCCATACGGTCCTGCAAGCGGGAAAGATCGTCGGCAAATTCGTTGCCCACCACGTCAGGACGAGTGGCCAGAAACTGGCCCATTTTCACATAGGAAGGCCCCAGTCTTTCCACAGCAGTTGCCAGCCGGTCACGACGATCGACCTGCTTTGCTCTGTTGCGGGCGAAAGGTTTGAGAATCGCCTTTGCTAATCTGGCTGAGGGAGGCAGGTCTTCAGATGGCAGAGCAAGCACAACGCCTTCACGCACGAGAACCCAGCCGACCTTTGCAAGCCGGAAATAAGCGCCAAGAGTGCTCATGCGGATGTCTTCTTCCTGCTCTTAAACGCCATGTCGATCAGAGCTTCCAACCGGAATGAAGGGCGGCGATGCCACCGGTATAATTGGTGTATGTGACGCGTGAAAAACCAGCCGTGCGGATCATGGCGGCAAAGTCTTCCTGATTGGGGAACTTGCGGATCGATTCCACCAGATACTGATAGGGCTCCGCGTCGCCGGTAATCATCTTGCCGAATTGCGGAATCGCATTGAACGACCAGGCATCATAGACCTTGTCCAGAAGCGGCATGTCCACTTCGGAAAACTCCAGCACCAGCAGACGTCCGCCCCGCTTGAGCACGCGGTGCGCTTCGCTCAAGGCCACATCGATGCGCGGCACGTTGCGTATCCCGAACGCGACTGTGTAAGCGTCGAAACTGTTGGCCTCGAACGGCAACTCTTCGGCGTTGGCTTCGACGAATGTCAGATTTTCGGATAGTTTTTTCTTGGCGGCCCGTTCCTCGCCCACGGCTAGCATCGAGCCATTGATATCGAGAACGGTGGAATGCGCCAGCCGATTGGAGGCTTCGATGATGCGAAAGGCGATATCGCCGGTGCCGCCTGCGACATCCAGCGTCTTATAGGAAGCGTCTTTGCGCGGGTTCAGCGCGGAAATCATCGCGTCTTTCCAGACCCGGTGCATGCCCGCCGACATGACGTCGTTCATGATATCGTAGCGTTTGGCGACCTTATGGAAGACCTCGTTGACCATGCCCTGCTTCTGGCCTTCATCGACCTTGTGGAAGCCGTAAGAGGTTTCCATGCCGCCATCGGCAGTCGTGCGGGCTTCGGTCATGAGCGGTCTCCATCATTAATTGCGTTGCGGACCATAGCGGAAAGGTGGATGCAACGCTATCTTTTGCGGTGCAAAGTGCCTGCGACATGTATGCCCGCAGGCTTTCGATCACAAGACCGTCGCGATAAACATGTGGGATAAACTCCAGTGCCAGAATTGCCCGAAGTCGAAACCGTCAGACGTGGCCTTGCGCCGACTATGGAGGGTGCCGTGGTCGAGAAGATGGAGCTCGGGCGGCCCGATCTTCGCTTTCCTTTTCCGCAGGGCTTCTCGGAGTTGGTTGAGGGAAAGCGCATCATCTCTCTCGGGCGAAGGGCAAAATATCTACTGATTGAGCTGGAGGACGGACTGACCATCGTGTCTCATCTGGGCATGTCAGGTTCCTTTCGTATCGAGAGCCCGCTAGAGATAGAAACGCCCGGAGAGTTTCATCATCCACGCTCCAAGGACGGAAAGCATGACCATGTGATCTTCCATTTGAGAGGTGCGCAAGGGGCTGTGCGCGTCATCTATAACGACCCACGCCGGTTTGGTTTCATGCATCTCGTGGATCGAGCCAATATCGATCTCTACCCTGCATTTGCTGAACTGGGACCGGAGCCGACCGGCAATGCGCTGAGCGCTGATTATCTGGCCAGCCGCTTTGATGGCAAAAGCCAACCGTTGAAAAGCACCTTGCTGGATCAGAAGGTGATTGCCGGGCTGGGCAATATCTATGTGTGTGAGGCGTTATGGCGTTCGCATCTTTCACCGCTGCGCGCCGCCGGTACACTGGTGACGAAAACGGGCAAGCCGAAGGCGCAACTCATCGAGCTCACACAGAAAATCCGCGACGTGATCGCCCATGCCATTGCAGCCGGAGGCTCATCTTTGCGTGACCACATACAAACGGACGGCACGCTGGGCTATTTCCAGCATTCCTTTTCGGCCTATGACAGGCAGGGTCATGCTTGCCGCACCCCGGATTGCAAGGGTACTATCGAGCGGATCGTGCAGGCGGGGCGCTCCACATTCTATTGCGCCGCCTGCCAAAAATAACGGGAGAGGACTTCACCATGGATTATGAGACGCTGATTGTCGAAAAGCGCGATGCGGTAGGCGTCGTCACTCTCAACCGGCCACAGGCATTGAACGCGTTGAACTCGACCCTGCTCAAGGAGTTGCGTCACATATTATCGTCGTTTTCTGCCGATGATTCCATCGGTGCCGTCGTCATCACCGGTTCCCCGAAAGCGTTTGCCGCAGGTGCCGATATAAAGGAGATGCAGTCACTGCATTTTGTCGATGCCTATCTCGGCGACTTCCTGGGTGGTTGGGACGAGGTGGCGGCCAGCCGCAAGCCGGTTATTGCAGCCGTGTCGGGTTTTGCATTGGGGGGCGGGTGTGAGCTCGCCATGATGTGCGATTTCATCATCGCTTCAGACACCGCCAAGTTTGGCCAACCGGAAATCACGCTGGGCATTATTCCCGGTATGGGCGGCTCGCAGCGACTGACACGGGCGGTTGGCAAGGCCAAAGCCATGGACCTCGTCCTGACGGGCCGAATGATGGACGCTGCCGAAGCAGAGCGGGCAGGGCTCGTTTCCCGCATCGTGCCACAGGAACGGTTGCTGGACGAGGCGCTGGAAGCAGCAAGCGTGATCGCAAAACTGTCTCGCGCTTCGGTGATGATGGCCAAAGAGAGCGTCAATCGCTCCTTCGAGGTCTCCTTGAGTGAAGGCCTGCGTTTCGAGCGCCGTCTGTTCCAGTCCCTTTTTGCGACGCAGGACCAGAAAGAGGGTATGGCGGCCTTTGTGGAAAAGAGGAAACCTGCCTTTCAAAATCGCTAGTCTCCGTCTATGGATATGGCAGAAAATCACTCTGCATTTTTCGGCTAGATCGACGCGAGGATTCGCAATATCAGCGTTTTTGCTGAAAATGCGCGTTGACGGGCAGCGGCTTTAGGGTTATATGCCCGCCCACGGTTAGGAATAGCCATCCGGCTTGTTCCAATTACTCCCGCACTCTTTGGAACGCGAGGTCTTCGACAGACCTGATCCTGTGGTTGCGGATTTTGGTTTGAATTCGAAGAGAGGCATACATGGCCAATACAACTTCGGCGAAAAAGGCGACTCGCAAGATCGCTCGCCGTACTGAAGTCAACAAGGCTCGCCGTTCGCGCGTTCGTGGTTTCATTCGCAAGGTCGAAGAAGCCATCGCATCCGGTGATCTCGCAGTCGCGGCTGAAGCCCTGAAGGTAGCACAGCCTGAGATCCAGCGCGCCGCTACTCGCGGTGTGATGCCAGGCAACACGGCAGACCGCAAAGTGTCTCGTTTGGCACAGCGTGTTAAGGCACTTTCTGCCTAATCCGGCTAATACAAATTTACTACAAAAAGCCCGGTCGTTTGACCGGGCTTTTTTTGTTTCTAACGACTTGTTAATGTTTCGACTTTTGACATGACACTTCTGCGTCACAGCGATGACGGAGAAATGATTGTAAAAACAATGACTTACAAAAGGTCTCTCAAAAGCTTCCACCCTTACCTTACGAGAGGTTGCTGAAAGGGTGAGTCAAGAGATTTTTTATTTTTCCATCAAATCAGGCTATGGAAAAACCAGAAAATTGAATCTCATTGATTCATAAGAGATTCTCCAGACAGCCGTCCAAACGATGCAAAATGGCCTGTGTGAGTCAATGGTCGATCTTCCGTTTCGCAGAAAAATCGCCATTGATCTCCACCCCCGATCCTGCCTAAATGCATCTCGACAAGGGGCAAGGATTTCTATCCACAAGCTATCTCGATCCTTGAGTATCGAAGGCATATGCTCCTTTCGGACGAGTTCTGTTTGAGTTCGTTTTTTCAGGTATCAAGGCCGGTTTGGCCGCAATCCAACGGGTTGCGGGAAAGCGAACCTGTGTCTGGTTGATGTATGTTAAAGTTGTGTTGTGGAGTTTTTGTTGAGTAATCGCAGGCCTCTCCATGATGATGAAGAAGTGGGATAACCGGCTCGCGGTGATACAAATGACTTGAGGACATATCTTTCGAGGGGAATGTCCGAGAGGGAATAATAGACGAGGGGTATCCCAGACGGACTTTGGTTCGTCGGGCTATGATTGGCAATTTGAAAGGCGGCAATATGCAATTGAATTTGGTGATGGGTGCGGTGGCAAATGGGGACCGCACACCAAAGGCATGTGATGCGGCTGGCACTGATGCGGCAGGGGACAAGCAAGATATGAAGCATGACGCGCTGTTTGAACGTTTTAGCGCGCGGCTAAAGGCGCAGGTTGGTCCCGAAGTTTACGCAAGCTGGTTTGCACGGCTGAAAATTCATTCCGTTTCCAAGAGCGTCGTGCGTTTTACCGTTCCGACGACATTTTTGAAGTCCTGGATCAATAACCGTTACATCGATCTCATCACCACGCTGGTTCAGAGCGAGGATGCCGATGTGTTGAAGGTGGAAATTCTGGTGCGCTCGGCAAGCCGTCCAGCGCGGCCCGTTCAGGTCGATGAGCGTGCTCCTTCCGCATCGGATGTCAGCACAACGGCACAAAGAGCAAAGCCTTTCATTCCGCCGCAGCCCTCTGCAAACGCACAGCTGCCCAGCACGTCGTCATCTTCGATGCGCCATTCGGGCTCCGGTCCACTGTTCGGATCGCCACTGGATAGCCGCTTCACCTTCGATACCTTCGTTGAAGGCTCGTCCAACCGTGTGGCTCTTGCCGCTGCCAAGACGATTGCTGAAGCCGGTGCCGGTGCGGTGCGCTTCAATCCGCTTTTTATCCATGCAGGTGTTGGTCTCGGAAAGACGCATCTTTTGCAGGCCATCGCCAACGCTGCCATCGACAGCCCGCGCAATCCACGCGTGGTCTATCTGACAGCGGAATATTTCATGTGGCGTTTCGCAACCGCGATCCGCGACAACGATGCGTTGACGCTGAAAGACACGCTGCGCAACATCGATCTTCTCGTGATCGATGACATGCAGTTCCTGCAAGGCAAGATGATCCAGCACGAGTTCTGCCATTTGTTGAACATGCTCCTGGACAGCGCCAAGCAGGTGGTCGTGGCTGCAGACCGCGCGCCATGGGAACTGGAATCGCTCGATCCACGCGTCCGTTCGCGTCTTCAGGGCGGCATGGCCATCGAAGTTGAAGGTCCAGACTATGATATGCGTCACGAAATGCTCACCCAGCGTATCGCGACCGCCCGTCAGGAAGATCCCGCTTTCGACATTCCCGAAGAGATCGTGTCTCACGTTGCCCGCAGCGTAACGGCCAGTGGTCGTGAACTGGAAGGCGCTTTCAACCAGCTGATCTTCCGCCGCTCTTTCGAGCCGAATCTTTCGGTGGAGCGCGTGGACGAGCTTCTGGCGCACCTCGTGGGCACGGGTGAGCCAAAACGCGTGCGCATCGAAGATATCCAGCGCATCGTCGCTAGACACTACAATGTGTCCCGCCAGGAACTGGTCTCCAACCGCCGCACCCGCGTCATCGTCAAGCCGCGCCAGATCGCCATGTATCTTGCCAAGATGCTGACGCCGCGCTCCTTTCCGGAAATCGGTCGCCGTTTTGGCGGACGCGATCACACAACGGTTCTGCATGCCGTGCGCAAGATCGAAGAATTGATTGGTGGCGATACGAAACTCGGCCACGAGGTCGAGTTGTTGAAGCGGTTAATCAACGAAAATAATGCCTGACGACAAAACGGCCAAGGAAACTTGGCCGTTTCTGCTTTTATGACACTTTTTGGCTTGTCATTTTGGACCGCGCATCGCGATCCAAAGATGGGTGACGGGGAACAGCAACATGCTGCCGCCAATGATGGCATAGGGTAAACTTGTCCAGCAACCGTCAATGACAACAATGGACGCCATGACCAGCGTGGTGAAAAGGAGCGGCGCAAGGCCGCAATAAAGGCCGATGCGGAAGTCACGCCGGTGGTTCAAGAGTTCCTGCGCGCCCTTGAACACATAAATGTACGAGAGCTTCGCCAATTTCCATAGGGCGATCGCACCGGTCCAGGACAGAGTTGCGATTGCGATGATGACGACACTTGCGAAAACACCCTGCCTTACCTCGCCATTTGCATCGACCAGATACGAAGTAAACCAAACCGGACTGAACAGGATCAGCAAGCCTGCAAAGGGAGCGCTAATAACGGCCAAAAGACCATAGGTCAGGTAGAACGGCGCTGCGAAGAACAGAATTTCCAGACAATATATGACGCGAGCCAGGACGTTCGGATCCCTCATGGCACGACCTCCCGCTGCTGCTCTGCGTCTTACGCCTCGCTGCTCAATCTGCGCCAGTTCTTGGAAGCGTAGCGGTGGGCCTGTTTCAAGGCGATCCACAGTGCCAGTTGCTTGACCGGTGCCAACAATCCGTGCGCGACAAATTCGCTGCGGCGCTCGACGCGGGTGAGGT
This sequence comes from Agrobacterium sp. DSM 25558, assembly GCF_900100825.1. NCBI lineage: Bacteria > Pseudomonadati > Pseudomonadota > Alphaproteobacteria > Hyphomicrobiales > Rhizobiaceae > Agrobacterium > Agrobacterium sp. DSM 25558. The sequence continues at coordinate 82,512 of NZ_FMUD01000003.1, forward strand.
TCGGACCCATCGGAACCAAGGTGAATTCATCCTCCAGATTGCCGATCCAGTTCTTGCACCAGACGGTGCTGCCGATCATGCGGTAACGAAGCTTTTGGTTAGGTACATAATCAAGAATGCGCTGGTCGATGGTGCCGCGATCCGTCGTGCACTGGCGGGTGTTGCCCAGCGCGCCGTATCCTTCCAGAACCTTGCAACTGACGGGCTTGGGAATGCCGAAGCGAAACAGGAACGGGTTGGAGTTGTCCATTTTGGCGTGCAGAAAATGCGGCCAGATGTGGTGGGGAGCGCAATTGAAAACCCATTGGGAATGAATATGCATGATCTGATCTCCTTCATTTCTACAATTAGGTAATCAACTAATTATAATCCTGTCAACAGTTAGTTGATTGTCTAATTGATTAATGATAGAAAGACGCATGTCTATTCAGTTGATTTTCGAGGCGCTTGCCTCTCCCGTCAGACGCAAAATCTTGGCCTATGTGGCGCATCACGAGATGAATGCAGGCGATATCGCCGCTCGTTTCGAGATGTCGAAACCATCGATTTCGCAGCATTTACAGTTGCTTGAGCATGCAGGACTGGTGTCTTCGGAAAAGCGGGGGAAGTACGTCTATTACAGGCAGATATCGGACACGCTTGCCAATAGCCTGACCGGGTTCGTGCAGGATATCTGCCCGATTGGCGCTCCGCTGCGACGTGAAAGCGCTGAGATTGCCCGCAAGGCAAAGTCGGGGGATGCGGTCGACCCGGTGGAGTGAAGGCCTATTGCACGGCCAGCGTAATCATAATGGCCGCAAAGCTAATCATCGCGACGCTGCCGACGATAATCGATGCGAGCATTTGCGCCGAAATATAGCTGCCCGCTACGCCACCAACAACGGAGGGCCAGGCGCTTTGACCCTTTGGTGGCGTTGCCATCGGATATCCGCAAGAGGGGCAGGCATAGGCCTTGTCGGAAATCTTTGCCTCACATTCCGGGCAGGTGATCAGGGCCATGTCAGCGTTCTCCGATGATGAATTCGACGCGCCGGTTTTTCTGGCGTCCCTGCGGGTCATCCCCGCCACTCATAGTCTGGTTCGGCGCGACGGGAAAGCGTTCGCCTTTGCCCTCCGTCGTCATTTTTGACATGACGCCGTATTCCGAAAGCCAGTCTTTGACCGATGCGGCACGACGCTCGGACAGGCGATCATTATAGACATCGCTGCCCTTGGCATCGGTGTGGCCGATGATCTGGACGTCGCTTTTGTCCATCGCACCCAGGACTTGCGCCAGTTTGGTAAGAGCGGAGCGGGCATCCGCGCGGATTTCAGACTTATCAAAATCGAAAAGAACGTCGCTTGGCAGATTGACGATGATGCGGCCATCCTCCTGACGCGCACCCAGCTCTGTTAAACGACTCTGCGTCTTCACCCGCATATCTTCGTCCATATCCTGCAATTCGAAGGTGGAGGTCTGCGAAGAGAAGTCGCCGGTGCTTGGCTCTTCCTGCTCAGCAAAAGACGAAGCCGGAAACGTCATCTCTTCGAAAGTGGACTGCTGATCGCTGACCGAATCGATGCCCGTCGTCACGGTGTAGACGGATGCAGCGGCTGGTGTTGCAAGAAGAAGCGCTGAGCACAACGCGACCCTCATTTTTTCAATTCCAGAGGAATGGTCACGCCCGGCGCATTGGTATCATCACCGGAATTGCCGGGATTGAAAAACAGGACGACATTTGTGACTTCGGCTGGAATGGTGCCGGGAAAGACGAGGTCGCCCTCCATCGTCTTGGCGTTGGAAACCCGCATCCATTTATTGCTGCTGATCTGGCGCATATGAAGACGGCCTTGATCGCCGTCGGCCCAAGACAGATAGGCATTTTCCCTGTCGTTCATGTTGATGAAGTTCGTCTTATGGCTGTCGAAGCTCGCTCGCAGGCGCACTTTTGTCGCGTCGTCGCCAACAACAACGGATTTAACCTGCACGGTCAAACCCACGGGAACGCTTACTTGACCGCCTGAAATTGTAAAATTCTGTTCTTCGGCCAAAGCCGCCGTGGACAGAAACGCTGTAAAAATAAGAGTTGTTGTTTTGAACAAAGTCACCTCCCCAATACTGTGCACATCACATCTTATTGAAAAAGGATGATTTTGAGGCAAGCGTTAACACGCCAGATCAGCCACCACTGAATCCAGAATGAGCATGCCGGATGGCGTGCAGCGTAAGCGGGAGTTGCCGAGGCGTTCGATGAAGCCGTGTTTCAGTAGAAAATCTTCCTTATCAGGGTCCAGATCGCGCCCGGAAAGGTCGCTCCAGCGGGCGAGATCCACGCCTTCGCGCAGGCGCAGGCCCATCAGCAACAATTCGTCTGACTGCTCCTCGACATCCAGCATGTCCTGATCCACCATCCCATGGCCATCGCGCTCGACGGCTTGCAGCCATGTTTCGGGGTGGCGTTCGGTGGCGGTCGCAAGTTTTGCGCCGCCTTTGGTCAGTCGTCCATGCGCGCCTGGGCCAATTCCGGCATAATCGCCATAACGCCAGTATGTCAGGTTGTGACGGCTCTCAGCGCCGGGTCGAGCATGGTTGGAAACCTCATAGGCTGGCATTCCGTGTTGCGCGGTAATATCCTGTGTTGCTTCGTAAAGAAGCGCGGACTGGTCTCCATCCGGCACGATCAGCTTGCCGGCCTTGTGCAGGCCGTAAAACGCCGTACCTTCCTCGATGGTCAACTGGTAGAGCGAGAGGTGATCGACCGCGTAGGAAATGGCTTCGACAAGCTCTTTTTCCCATTCTTCGACCGTCTGTTTCGGGCGGGCATAGATGAGGTCAAACGACATGCGTGGAAAAATCTCGCGGGCTAGCCGGATGGCTTTCAGCGCATCGGCCACATCGTGCAGGCGGCCCAGAAATTTCAGGTCACGGTCGTTGAGTGCCTGCACACCCATGGATACGCGGTTGACGCCAGCGGCGCGGTAGCCGCGAAAGCGCTCTGCCTCCACGCTGGATGGGTTGGCTTCCATCGTAATCTCGATTCCATCTGGCACATGCCAGAAACGGGCTATGCCATCCAGAATTGCACCCACTGTCTGCGGGTCCATCAGCGATGGCGTGCCACCGCCCAGGAAAATGCTGGTGACGATCTTTGCGCCGCTCAATTGGCGCATCGTTTCCATTTCCCGCAGAAAAGCAGCGACGAAACGATCCTGATCCACCGGCTGGTGACGGACATGGCTATTGAAATCGCAATAGGGGCATTTGGCGGCGCAAAATGGCCAATGCACATAAAGGCCGAAACCCGGTTCACCCGTGTCCGGCAACATGAAGGTGCTAGGGGCAGGGGAGAGCCTGCTCCCAAGATCGGTCATCATGCGTCGAGACAGGTTTCGACGAATGTCTTGAACGCACGTGCACGGTGCGAAAGCGCCTGCTCATCGCCAGGCTTCCAGCCATGCTTTTCTTCAGCACTCATTTCGCCAAATGTCGTCTCGTGTCCTTCCGGCTGGAAAATCGGATCATAACCGAAGCCGCTGACACCACGGGGTGGCCAGGCAACAGTGCCTTCGATTTCGCCACGGAAGAATTCGGTATGACCATCCGGCCATGCAAGGCACAAAACGCTGACGAAGCGGCAGGTGCGGGCAGAAGGATCGGTCGCGCCGCGTGCTTGAAGCGCATCTTCCACTTTCTGCATCGCCATCGCAAAATCGCGTGTACCGTCAGCCGTTTCCGCCCAATTGGCAGTGTAGACGCCGGGATCGCCGTCGAGCGCGTCGATTACCAGACCGCTGTCGTCGGAAAGGGCAGGCAGACCGGATGCCTTGGCGGACGCCAATGCCTTGATCGCTGCGTTTTCCTCAAACGTCGTGCCTGTTTCGTCGGGTTCTGCGAAATTCAGCTCGGCAGCCGATTTGGCGGAAAAGCCGAGAGGACCGATGAGATCAGCGATTTCGGCAATCTTGCCCTTGTTGTGGCTGGCAACGACAATGGTTCTGGTTTCAAGCTTGCGCATGGTCTGTCTGTCCCGGTTCAGCCAATTGCCTGCTTTTGCAGCTCAACGAGTTCCGCACAGCCGGTTTTGGCAAGGCCCAGCAGCGTTAGGAATTCTTCCTCGCTGAAAGGCGCGCCCTCAGCTGTGCCCTGAATTTCAACGATGCCACCGGAGCCTGTTATGACGAAGTTTGCGTCGGTTTCGGCAGAGGAATCTTCCAGATAATCCAGATCGATCACCGGCTGGCTGGCAAAAATACCGCAGGAGATGGCAGCAATATGGTCTTTCAGGACCTTCTCGACCTTGATCATGTTGCGGGTTTCCATCCACTTTAGGCAGTCGTGAAGGGCAATCCATGCGCCAGTGATGGAAGCGGTGCGCGTGCCGCCATCTGCCTGAATGACATCGCAGTCAATGCTGATCTGGCGCTCGCCCAGCGCCTGAAGATCAACCACGGCACGCAGGGAGCGGCCGATGAGGCGCTGAATTTCCTGTGTTCTGCCACCCTGTTTGCCGGATGAAGCTTCGCGACGCATGCGCTCATGCGTGGAGCGCGGCAGCATGCCGTATTCGGCTGTCACCCAACCTTTGCCGCTGTTGCGCAGCCATGGTGGCGTCTTTTCTTCAAGGCTGGCGGTGACGAGAACATGCGTATCACCGAATTTTACGAGACAGGAACCCTCGGCATGCTTGGAGAAGTTGCGCTCGAAAGAAACTTTGCGCATCTGATCGATTTTTCTGCCTGAAGGCCGCATATGGTTCGTCTCCGTTTTGATCTCCGCCTTCTAAGGCTGCACAGACCGATTTGCAAAGGAAAAGCGGGCAAGGGTACGGTAGATGCGGAATTTCCGTTTTTACTTAAGCGCGCGAGCGACTATATTCCATTGATGAACTGACGGGACGAAGAACGGACGCAATGAGCATCTCTCCTCCAATCGGAAAAGAACCGGGTGCGCTTCTGGATGATCGTTCACGCGAGATATTCCGTCGCATTGTCGAAGGCTACCTTGAAAACGGGGAACCGTTGGGATCCCGTAGTCTGTCACGCGTGTTGCCGATGTCGCTGTCTCCCGCATCCGTGCGCAACGTGATGAGCGATCTCGAGGAACTGGGGCTTATCTATTCGCCGCATATCAGCGCGGGCCGCCTGCCGACGCAGACGGGGCTGCGCTTCTTCGTGGATGCCTTCATGCAGGTAGGTGACCTGCCGGAAGAGCAGCGCGCCAGCATCGATCGTCAAATTGGCCCCGTCTCTGGCCGTGAGCAGCCCATCGAGGGGTTACTGACGGAAGCCAGCCGCATGCTGTCGGGCATGTCACGCGGTGCGGGGCTCGTTCTGACCACCAAAAGCGATGCGGTGCTGAAGCATGTGGAATTCATTCGGCTGGAGCCGACAAAAGGCCTCGCCATTCTAGTGGGTGACCACAATCAGGTTGAAAATCGCATCATCGACCTGCCTGCCGGCATCACACCTTCGCAACTGACGGAAGCGGCCAACTTCATCAATGCGCACCTGTCCGGCCAGACATTGCCGGAGCTGCGCACGCAGCTGTTGCAGCAGAAGACTGAGCTTCAGACCGCGCTCAGCACATTGGCGCAGGATCTGGTCGAGCGCGGGCTTGCCGTCTGGTCCGGCGATAATGAGGACAAGCTCGGCCGGTTGATCGTGCGCGGCCGCTCCAATCTGCTGGAAGGTCTGGCCGGTGAGGAAGACATAGACCGTGTTCGCCTGCTTTTCGATGATCTCGAGCGCAAGGACAACCTGATCGAAGTCCTCAATCTGGCCGAAACCGGTTCCGGGGTCCGGATTTTCATAGGCTCTGAAAACAAGCTCTTCTCCCTTTCGGGCTCGTCGTTGATCGTGGCACCCTATAGGGACGACGATAATCGTGTGGTTGGTGCCGTCGGCGTCATTGGGCCGACGCGGTTGAATTACTCTCGCATTGTCCCGATGGTGGATTATACCGCGCAAATCATGGCGCGGCTTTCGAGCAAACGACGCTGATTCTAAAAACACTGGTCAAAAAGGCGGCGCTTTTTCCCGCAAGCCTTGATTTTCGCATGGCAAAGTTCGATATCGGGCGCAAGCCATGAACATATGCAAAGCTGGAGTAACGTCATGACCGATAAGACCAACAAAGCCGGACCTGACGCGGACCTCGTTGACGAGGGAGCCGAAGGTGCAACAGTTGAGAACGCGGCGCCTGAGCAGGCCGAGCCCGATCCTGTTGAGGTGCTGAAGGCGGAAAATGCAGATCTGCGCGACAAATTTCTGCGCCTTGCTGCGGAAATGGACAATCTGCGTCGCCGCACAGAGCGTGAGGTAAAGGACGCGAAGGCCTATTCCGTTTCGGGTTTTGCCCGCGACATGCTGGCGGTTTCCGACAATCTGCGCAGGGCGCTGGAAACCATTCCACCCGAGCTCAAAGAAAATGCTGATGCCGCCATTGCCGGTGTGATCGAAGGCGTTGATATGACCGAGCGGTCGATGCTGTCGGCACTCGAGCGTCACGGCGTTCGCAAAATGAATGTCGAAGGCGAAAAATTCGACCCTAATTTCCATCAGGCCATGTTCGAGATTCCAAATACCGCGGTGCCGAACAATACGGTCGTGCAGGTGGTGCAGGCTGGCTTTACCATTGGCGATCGCGTTCTGCGTCCTGCGATGGTGGGCGTTGCCAAGGGTGGCCCAAAGGGTGAAACGCCGACGACGGCAGAACCAGGCACCAGCAGTGTCAACGAAACAGACGCCTAACGAAACAGTGTCCATCATTCCAACTGTTCGCTGGAATGATGGACACGTTACCTGCCAAATTGGCGATCCAGCCAGTCATAGGCATAATCCTGTTGATCAGCCGTAAAGACATGACCGCCTGGCCATAGTTTGGTTTCGAGGCGATCCAGCGCGTTCCATGCTTCCCAAACCGACCGCATTTTTTCGAACGCATCTTTTACCAATGCAGGAGGAAAGAGTGTATCCGCCGCTCCGGCGAAGATCAGCATTGGGTTTGGTGCGGCAAGGCTCGCAACATCGGGGTGGTCAAGATATTGCAGCAGGCCCGGATGGGTCATGTGCCACGCTGACCCGCCCCGCAGCTGGTTGTTTCCCGGCACCATCAACCCTTTTGCCGTCGCCATCCAGTTGACGGCTACCGTCGCTTTGATCCTGTCGCTCAGTGCCGCCGCCTGCCATGCCCGGAATGCGCCCATGGAAAAGCCGACCGCGGCAAGCCGCTGCTGATCGACCTGCGGCAGGCTTGCCAGAAAATCTGCTGCCCGCGTGTCCTCGAACGCCATGAGACCAGCCAGAGAGCTTCCCATATTGAAGAAATTTGCCGCAAGCGCCTGTTGCGCATCATAGGCCAGTGGCCCACGATCGGCCCAGCCCAATGCATCTGTTGCCAGCACGGCGTAACCTCGGCGGGCGAGCTCGTCACCCGGATATCGCCCAGAGAAAAATCTCTCCGCCCATGTCTTGGACGTTTTCAGCCTCGCCTTGTCATCCCAGCTTTCGATCAGCTTTTCCTTGCCGATGTCGAACATCGACCCATGGTCATGGTACATCACGGCAGCAGGGAACGGGCCTGTGCCTTTCGGCATCAGCAACAATGAAACGACGCGACTGTCGTTCGTAAGATTAAATGCCAACTTGCGAGCGAAATAAACTCCGCGATCCACCTCATCCATAATTTCAGAGGCGAAATCCGTCTGTACCGGATTTTGGAGGGTAAGTTCCCATAGCTTGGCGCGAGCAATTTCCTTCCAGCGAGGAAGATTTTTTGTCCGCTCAGACCAGCCTAATGAGAAGGCCATCCGCTGTTTCAGCGCGGGCGCGAAAACAGGAAGGTTGTCTTCGCTCACGCCGCGCGTCTGGTTATTGGCCACGTCTGGAGATCTGGTTGGGTCGTCGCCACCCATATCAGGCGGCGGTTGCCTGTTCCTGATTGAGGAAGGTGTAGATGGCGGTATCCGAATCTGTCGCACGTAGCTTGGCCACCAGTTCAGGGTCGCGCAGCACACGAGCAATGCGCGACAGTGCCTTCAAGTGATCAGCGCCGGCACCTTCGGGTGCTAGCAGAAGAAAGACGAGGTCGACGGGCTGGTCGTCCAGCGCTTCGAAATCGACCGGATTATCGAGGCGGGCAAAGACACCGACGATGGAATTGATGCTGGCCAGTTTTCCGTGCGGAATAGCAATGCCATGACCGACACCTGTCGAGCCAAGCCGCTCACGCTGCAATATGACGTCGAAAACTTCCCGTTCCGGCACTCCGGTGATCCGCGCGGCTTTCGCCGCCAGTTCCTGAAGGAGTTGCTTTTTGGAATTGACCTTGAGGGCGGGAATAATTGCATCTTGTTGCAGCAAATCTGCCAACGCCATTCTTTTTATCCTTCATGCCATCGAAACGAACCGGGAGTGCCGCCGATGAGGGCCGCACTCCCTTTCGTTCTGTCAGACTATTCAGCTTTTTATCGTTGCCGCATCAATCCAGCCGATGTTTCCATCGTTGCGGCGGTAAACAATATTCAGTTCCTTGGCAGGGCTGCGGAACAGCAGCACCGGCTCATCTGTCATATCAAGCGCCATGACCGCACTTGCGACCGTCATCGTTTTGACCTGCTTTGAGGTTTCAGCAACGATAGTCGGCGCGAAATCTTCAGGCACTTCCTCGTCTTCATCAGGCACGGCATCCATGACCGTGTAAGGAAACTCTTCGAGGATGCTGTTGGCGGACGCACCGTTGTGGTGATCCTTTAGCTTTCTCTTATATCTGCGAAGCCGCTTCTCAATTCGTGCAGCTGCCGCATCGAAACTTGCCTGTGGATCATTGGCCTCGCCTGCAGCATGCAAAACAACCCCGGTATCGAGATGGATTTTGCAGTCGCTTGAAAAGCGTGGCCCGGATTTCTCCACGGTTACTTGGCCAGAATACCCCCCGTCAAAGTATTTGGTAATCGCCAGGCTAATGTTGTCCTCGATCCTCTGACGGAACGATTCGCCGATATCCATATGTTTACCAGATACACGCACACTCATGGAATTTTTCCTTCTTCAGTGATTTGCGTATACCAGCTTACGTCAAGCCAAGCGCTCATCCAAGCGTTTCGAGTCCGTTTCGGTCTCATTCCGGCTTGGCACCTCAACACAACGAGCACTTTAACGTTGGTGAGCCCCTGCCACCCGTGCGGCGAGCTTCTAGCCTTGGCGGCATGAAGAGTCAATTAAGATTATTAACAGTTTGAAATATATTAATTTTTCGTTATGCGATCGCGATTTTCGCCATCGCTTTTTTCTCTCGCCGCCTTTGTACGGACGAGGGAATATTCATGGCTTCACGATATTTTGCGACCGTTCGCCGCGCCAGCTCAACGCCATTTTTTTTCAGATTTTCAACAATTTCGTCATCCGACAGAACCCCATCGGGTGCTTCCTGCGCAATCATCAACTTGATGCGATGGCGCACCGCCTCTGCCGAGTGGCTGTCGCCGCCCTCCACCGATCCTATGGAAACACTGAAGAAGTATTTGAGCTCGAACAGTCCGCGCGGCGTCAGCATGTATTTGCGTGAGGTGACGCGACTAACGGTGGACTCATGCATCTTGATGGCATCAGCCACTTGCTTGAGATTGAGAGGACGCAAATGGTCGACGCCATGGATAAGAAAGGCATCCTGCTGGCGCACGATTTCGCTGGCAACCTTCATGATTGTTTTAGCGCGCTGGTCGAGGCTACGGGTCAGCCAGCTGGCTGTCTGCATGCATTCCGACAGAAACTCACCATCCTCGCCGTTGCGTGCCTTGATTTTCGAAACCTGGGCGAAATAGGTTTGGTTGACCAGTACGCGCGGCAGCGTTTCCGGGTTCAACTCGATAAGCCAGCTGCCATCACTTGCTGGCCTGACAATGATGTCAGGCACGATGATTTCCGAAATCCCGGTTTCAAAACCCGCACCTGGCCGAGGATTCAGCGAGCGGATTTCAGCCAGCATGTCCAGAAGGTCTTCTTCTCCAACGCCACACAGGCGTTTGAGCGAGACAAAATCACGTTTGGCCAGAAGCTCGAGATTTCCGACAAATGCGCGCATTGCGGGGTCAAGACGGTCTTTCTGCGCAAGTTGAATGGAAAGGCATTCACAAAGCGTCCTTGAAAAAATACCTGGCGGATCGAGTGTCTGGAGAGCGGTAAGAATAGTTTCGACCTCGGCTATGGATTTACCAAGCCGACCTGAAACATCATGCAGGGCCTCTGCGGGGATATAGCCGGTCTCTTCCAAGTGATCGAGCAGCGCGTCCGCAATCAAACGGTCCGTGGGCACAGAGATGGTGAAGGGGAGTTGCTGGCCAATATGGTCGCGAAGGGTCTGCTTACTGGCGACGAAATCGTCGAGATCGTAAGCCTCAGCGGAGTCCGCACCAGGCATGGATTTCCATTGCCCGATGAGTTCGGGCGCATCCGCCTTCGACGGCGCTCCATCGTCCTGAAAAACATTTTCGAAACTCGTGTCGAGCTGTTCATTCAGGCTGCTCGCACGGTCACCATACCATTCTTCAGGATCGGGAGGGCTCTCGGCAAACTGTTCAGGGGCTGGGCCAGATTCATCTACGCTGTCCGAATTGGCGGTAGAAGAGCCGCTTAAATCGCTATCATTTGCTACAATTTCCAGCAGCGGGTTCTTCTCGACCTCTTGCGCGATGAATTGCGTCAGCTCGATATGCGTCATCTGAAGCAGTTGTATGGACTGCATCAGTTGCGGGGTCATGACCAGAGACTGACTCTGACGCAGCAGAAGACTGGCGGACAAGGCCATGGCGGACGCTAAACTCCCATAAACCCACTTTTCGCCCTATTTTTTGAAAAAAGATCGGCGACAAAGTCTAACTTGGCCCAAAAATTGCTTTTTATTTTTGTTTGGTCAAGCTCAACTCGGGGTGAGGAGAAAGAATCTTTGCTGCGAACGCATCGCAGGCAGCACTTTTTCTAAGTCACGGCTCAAAGGCTGAAATTATTGCCCAGATAAAGGCGACGAACATCAGCGTTGTTGACGATCTCTGATGCTCGACCGTGGGTCAACACCTCGCCAGCATGAATAATATACGCCCGGTCTATGAGCCCCAATGTTTCACGCACATTATGGTCGGTAATCAAAACACCGATCCCGCGCGCTGTAAGGTGGCGCACCAGGTTTTGAATATCGCTGACGGAGATCGGATCGACGCCTGCAAACGGCTCATCCAGCAGCATGAATGTCGGATCAGTTGCCAGAGCGCGGGCGATTTCCAGACGTCTCCGCTCGCCACCCGAAAGGGCGACGGCAGGAGATTTGCGTAGCTGTGAAATATGAAACTCTTCCAAGAGCTCATCGAGCTTGCGATTGCGCTTCTTTTCGTCGCGCTCGTGCACTTCCAGAACGGCGCGAATATTGTCTTCGACGGTCAATCCGCGAAAAATGGATGCTTCCTGCGGAAGATACCCGACGCCCAACCGCGCACGGCGATACATAGGCATGTTGGTGACATCGTTGCCATTAATGGCAATCTTGCCGGAATCGACCGGAACCAAGCCGGTGATCATGTAAAAACACGTCGTCTTGCCGGCTCCGTTCGGCCCGAGCAGGCCCACGGCCTCACCACGTCGAACCACGAGCGATACGCCATTGACGACGCGGCGGGTGTTGTAGGTTTTTGTCAGGCCTTGAGCGATCAAGGTGCCGTCATAACGCGACTTGTCACCGGCAACGCCATCCGTTTCGGGTGCGCGCGCGGAACCAGCGCCAAACAGCTTTGAGATAGATTGTATCTTCACGGGGTACGAACTACTGCTTTTTCTGCGATTTCGGGTCGAGCATGATGCGTACTGGCCCACCACAGCTTTCCAGCTTTGCCTGACCAGTCGTCATGAAAACCGTCAACTTGCAACCGGTGAAAACATTCGTGTCCTGAGACAGGACAACCTGTTTTCCCGAAAGAATGAATGTCTGCGCCGCCATGTCGAACTCACCCTTGTCGGCGGTCGCTTTTTGCGTGCCGGAGGTGAGGTAGACAGAGTTGTCTACGAAAATCTTATCGATGTCGGCGCCGCCACTGGTGATCGATGAGTTGGCAGCTGCGCCGTCACCCTTGCTCTTGTAGAGTACGGTCATCTTGCCAGCCTGCAAGGTGGTCGTGCCCTGCACAACCTTCACATTACCTGTAAAATAGGCTTTGTGCTCCTGATCCCGCACTTCCAGCTGATCGCTTTCGATGGCAATCGGCTGGTCATTGGAAAGCTTCAGGCCTTCCATATTGCTGGTTGCATTCTGCGCGGCCACAGGGCCTGCAAGACATGCCAGAGCAACGGCTGCAAAGCAGGCTGCGTTGGTATAACGGGCTGTGCGCGAAATCTGCATCATCTGGGTCGGGCTCTCACTTGCCTGCGTTCTGAATGGTCGATGCAGCTATACGAGCTCGTACCTGCCCCGAAAATGTAATCGTCTTGCCATTATCTGCTATATATAAACTATCCGCGTTAATGGAACCTTCTTGGGTCTTGATGGCAACAGGCGTTTTGCTGTCCATCGTTCCGGCTTTCAGGTCGACATTCGCAGTTTGGAACTTAGCTTGTATGCCATTGCTGAGATTGATGTCAAAGGGCGCGGTCATTTGCAACCGGTTTGTCGCGCGGTCGAAAATACCCTCCTGCGCGATAACCTGTGCGATAGTATCATTCATGGGCACAGCCGCCAGCACTTTTTCAAGCGTCATGAGGTTGGGGCTTGCAATATCCTGTAACGCGCGCTCGGCGTTCATGGAATAATCGAAGCCCTTGTTGTTGCGCCCGGCCAGCGCCGGCTTTTCCATGACGATCTTGCCATTTTCCACGGTGGCGCTTTGAAGTGAAACCTCGTCCGGCATCCATGTGCGTGCCAGTGATACGGCAATGAAAGCCAGCGAGATGATGGCGGCTCCGAGCGGAAGAACGATCTTCAGTTTCCTCACTCGCGCGGAATGGCGCAGCGCAAGACGATACGCGCTCTCATGTCCGCTGGACAAAGGAAAAACAGGCGCTGGCTGGCTTATTCGTTCAAGCATCTCTTCAAAGTGTCCGGAGCAGGTCGTCGCAGACAAAGGTACAAAGCGACGCCATCATGAGTTCTGGTTGTCTTTGGCACGAGGGCCATGCTCTGCCAATATGGTTTTTCTCTGAAATAGCGCAAGGGCTACGATATTTTTATCAAAACGGTGCTTTCCCGTTTGTTTCCTGCGAAGAGGTGAGTACAAGGCTCATATGGTCGGCTTTAACAGCCGTTACTGGTTTTATCGAAGGTGAACACATGGATCAGATGGCAATCGCAGATCGCAGGCAGTTGCGGCGCAAGCTGACATTCTGGCGCGTTGCGGTCGTGCTGCTTCTGGTCGCAGGTTGTGTCGCGATTTATCGGTTTGCTTTCTCAGCGCCGACGCAAAGCATGCGGCCGCATATTGCACGTGTCGAAATCAGCGGCATCATTCAAGATGACACCGAACTGTTGGAGCGGCTGCAAAAAATTGCCGATAGCGATAGTGCCAAGGGCCTGATCGTTTCCATTTCTTCGCCAGGTGGCACGACCTACGGCGGCGAGCGGATTTTCAAAGCCATTCGCGCTGTCGCTGAAAAGAAGCCGGTCGTCTCCGATGTGCGCACATTGGCAGCTTCGGCGGGTTACATGATAGCGACCGCAGGCGACACGATCATTGCGGGCGATACATCCATTACCGGATCGATAGGTGTGATTTTCCAGTATCCGCAGGTCGGTCCTCTTCTCGACAAGCTTGGCGTGTCCCTGCAGGAAATCAAATCTTCACCGATGAAGGCAGAGCCTTCGCCTTTCCACGAACCGCCGGAAGAAGCGAAGACCATGATCCGCAACATGGTCATGGATAGCTACGGATGGTTTGTCGACCTTGTGGCAGATCGCCGCAAGCTGCCGCGGGAAGACGTTCTCAAACTTGCGGACGGTTCCATTTTCACCGGTCGTCAGGCCGTCGCTGCCAAACTCATCGACACGCTGGGTGGCGAAAAAGAAATCCGCGGCTATTTCGAGACCCGCAACGTGGCCAAGGATTTGCCAATCGTGGAATGGACCGCGCCTTCCAAGCGTTCGCCGTTCGGCCTTTTCAGTCTTGCCGGGATCGTCAAACTGCTCGGCTATGATGAATTTCTGCCATTCGATGCACCGCGCCAGCTGGGAGCCGACAAGTTGTTTCTTGACGGTCTTGTTTCGGTTTGGCAGGTTAGAGACCGATAAAAAGCCAATTCTTTCAGGGGGCAACTTTGATTAAGTCTGAACTGGTGCAGATCGTTGCTGCGCACAACCCGCACCTCTACCACCGCGATGTCGAAAATATCGTCAACGCTGTGCTGGACGAGATTACGGATGCACTGGCAGCGGGCAACCGTGTCGAGCTGCGCGGCTTTGGTGCTTTCTCGGTAAAGAACCGCCCGTCGCGGTCTGGACGCAACCCGCGCACCGGTGAATCCGTTTTCGTTGAAGAAAAATGGGTTCCCTTCTTCAAGACGGGGAAGGAATTGCGTGAGCGGCTGAACCCAGGCATGAGCGACGTCGAAGACGAAGACTGAGCATAGTGGTTGAGGCGGAGCCCTCCAGCTCCTATCTGACGTCGATGCAGGTTGTCTGAAGGCCCCTAAGACGGAGTATCGTGGATGTCAAAAAAGATCGTCAACCTTTTGGTTCTGGTCCCTTTGGCCATTATTCTGGTGATATTGTGCGTTGCCAACCGACAGGCGGTGACGCTGGCGCTCAACCCTTTCAGGCCAGACGATAGTTTGCTGTCGTTTTCGGCACCCTTTTTCGTATTTATTTTTCTTGCCGTCATTTTCGGTGTGTTTCTGGGTTCGCTGGTCACCTGGTTTTCGCAGGGTAAATATCGCAAGCGCGCCCGCACCGAAGCCAAGGAAGCCATACGCTGGCATGACGAAGCCAACAAGCACAAGGCTGCCGCCAACACTGTTGCAATCAGCGCGCCGGTCGATGCCCGTATCGCCTCCAAGTAAAATTGCTCGCAACGTGATAGGTTTTGACAGCGCAGCCCTTTGATAATAACGCGCCGTGATGTTATTCGCTGTCGCAAGAGATGCGGTTAGACTTGGAAAGAGCCCCGTTGAAGAAAAAAGACAATCGCCCGGGTGCCAAGCCGCGCGCGGGGCAGGAGCCCCGGCAAAGAAATGCCGCAAAACCGGCAAAGCAAAAAGACGGCGCTCCTCGCAACCGCAATGCGGATCATGTACGCCCGGCTACAAGTGCCACCTCAAAGGCTCCCATCAAGTCAAATGTGAAGGACGTCGCCACTGCCAAGGTGAAGATCGCTCCACAGGAGACGGAGCAGGTTCCTCCTCGTCCGCTGAAGCAACGCACAGGTGCCATGCCGGCCGAGCAGGTTCCCGTCATTCTGGAATCTCTGGGCGCAGGTGATTTCCACCTGATCGACACCGGTAACGGGCTGAAACTCGAGCAATATGGCCAATACCGCATCGTGCGTCCCGAAGCGCAGGCGCTTTGGCGTCCAAGCCTGCCGGATCGTGTGTGGGAAAACGCGGACTCCATTTTCAGCGGCGATACCGATGAAGATGGTATGGGCCGCTGGCGCTTTCCGAAGGAACCGCTGGAAGAAACATGGCCGCTCTCTCTTCTGGGCGTTAATTTTCTGGGTCGTTTCACCGCTTTTCGCCATGTCGGCGTGTTCCCGGAACAGATCGTGCATTGGGAATGGCTGAAGCACACGATTGAAACGTCTGATCGGCCGCTGAAAGTCCTCAACCTGTTCGGTTACACTGGCGTAGCCTCTTTAGTGGCCGCTGCCGCTGGCGCTGAGGTGACCCATGTGGATGCTTCCAAGAAGGCGATCGGCTGGGCGCGGGAAAATCAGGCGCTGGCGGGCCTCGAAAATGCGCCGATCCGCTGGATTTGCGAAGATGCGATGAAGTTCATCCTGCGTGAAGAACGGCGCGGCAATAGCTACGACATCATCCTCACCGATCCGCCGAAATTTGGACGCGGCACACACGGCGAAGTGTGGGAGTTGTTCGATCATCTACCGCTGATGCTGGACGTCTGCCGTGATATTCTGTCGCCCAAGGCGCTCGGCCTCGTTCTGACGGCCTATTCCATCCGCGCCAGCTTTTATTCCATGCATGAATTGATGCGCGAAACCATGCGCGGCGCAGGTGGCGAGGTCGCATCCGGCGAGCTTGTCATCCGCGAAGCAGGCCTTGATGGCAAAACGCCGGGCCGCGTGCTCTCCACCTCTCTCTTCAGCCGCTGGGTGCCGAAATGATCGATGACCGACGTGAAAACCGACCAGGCCGGGTAGGGCAGGTCAAAGAGGTCACCAGCCTTGCCAACCCCATCATCAAGGACATCAAGAACCTGACCCAGAAAAAGGGCCGGGAAGAAACCGGTACCTTCATGGCCGAGGGTCTGAAGCTGGTCATCGATGCGCTGGAATTGGGCTGGACGATCCGTACGCTGGTTTATGCCAAAAATGCCAAGGGCAAATCCCTGGTGGAGCAGGTCGCGACGAAGACCGTTGCTTCGGGCGGACTTGTTCTGGAGGTTACAGAGAAGATACTGTCCTCCATCACCCGCCGCGATAATCCGCAGATGGTGGTCGGCATATTCGACCAAAAATGGACACAGCTGAAGGACATCCAGCCTGAAAACGGGCAAACCTACATTGCACTCGACAGGGTGCGTGATCCCGGCAATCTCGGCACCATCATCCGAACTGCTGATGCCGCAGGAGCATCCGGCGTGATCCTTGTCGGTGATTGCACTGACCCGTTTTCGCTGGAAACAGTGCGGGCCACCATGGGTTCGGTTTTTGCCATACCTGTGGCACATGCGACCGTGGATGAGTTTCTGAGCTGGAAGAAAACAGCCGGTGTGAGCGTTGTTGCCACCCACCTTGCAGGCTCTGTGGACTACAGAACGATCGATTACAAAAAGAAGCCGACCGTGCTTTTGATGGGCAACGAGCAAGGTGGTCTTCCGCCTGAGCTTGCTGGAAAGGCCGATCAACTGGCCCGTATTCCGCAACAGGGGCGCGCAGACTCTCTCAATCTGGCGATTGCGACAGCCGTGATATTGTTTGAAGCCCGCCGTCACCTTCTCGAACTTGCACCGGTAAAATAATGACGAAACCCGCATTGTTCTCGAGACCCATACCGGCCGTTGCTCTCATCGTCATCGCGCTGATCATCGACCAGATCGTCAAGCTTCTGGTGGAAGCCTATCTGCCCTTGCAGGAGATGGTGCCGGTCATACCCTTCTGGGCGCTTTACCGCACCTATAATCTGGGCGTCGCCTTCTCCATGCTGTCAGGCATGGAAGGCTGGTTCATCGTCACGATGCGTCTGGTGATCGTCGGGTTCGTCATCTGGCTGTGGCGCAAGACGGATGCCGACCGCACCTTCGCACATCTCGGCTTCGCCCTGATCATCGCCGGTGCTGCCGGCAATATATTCGACCGGTTTCTCTACGGTCATGTGATCGATTACATCCTGTTTCACACGGACACCTGGTCGTTTGCCGTCTTCAACTTGGCTGACTCGTTCATCACCATTGGTGCTGGTTGCGTCATTTTGGACGAAATACTGCACGCAAGAACGAAGAAACGCTAAAAATTTAACATTCAGACCAAGTCAATCAAAACGGCTGCCGTGTTAGCAATCGTATATGAGCGAACTGGCGAAACTGAATAACCGGCTTTCTGACGCGTTCGACCCGACCGATACGGCTGGTGTCACCGACGATGCTCGTGGTGGGAAAAGCCGGGATGAGCCGTCAGCCCTGCCGTTTTACAACAGCCTTCTTCGCACCGTCACACTGTTTACGGCAGGTTGCGGTTTTGCTTTCGCAAGCGCTGTGTATCTGGGCGGAAACGTCGCTCTTTACATGGCGGCCTTATCCGTATCGATTTGCCTATCCTGCGCGTTCTACATGATGTTTAGGGCCTCGGCTTTGCGTCAGGCATCTCTGCGCGATGCGGAGGTTGTCGAGGCAAGGCAAATGCAGAATGCGGCGCTCGTGGCGGAGATGCACGAGGCCATGGGCGATATCGTTGTGACCCGCGATATGAACCGGCGCATTCTTCATGCCAACAGCACGTTTCGCGAAATGACGGGCTGCGGTGACCCGTATGGAAAAACATGCGAGGAAATCGGCATTGCGTTTCGTCCCGGCGACCAAGTGCATAGCTATGATGTCGAGATCGCCACACCCTATGGCCAGCGGATTTTCACATGGCACGATGCGATCGCCCATGACGGAACGAGCAGCCGTCTGGTGATCAGCACCATCGCCCGTGACGTGACGGACGAACGTGCCGCCATCGTCACCCGCGAAGATGCGCGGTTGCGTGCGGAGAACGCCAACGCCGCCAAAGGCAGGTTGCTGGCAACCGTCAGCCACGAAATTCGCCTGCCGTTGTCAGGCATCCTGGGCATGAACCACCTGCTGTCACAGACCCGTCTCACTCAGGAACAGCGCAATTATCTGGATGGCATGCGCCAATCCGGCCAGGCGCTGGTGCAACTGGTCGAAGATCTATTGGACTTTTCCACCATGGAAGCAGGGCGATTCAGGCTCAATCCACGGGCGGAGAACCTGCGGCAGTTGATCGAAAGCGTAGTGGAGATGCTGTCCCACCGCGCCCATGAAAAAGGGATCGAGATCGCCTCTATCGTCGCGCCTGACGTACCTGACTATCTCGATTTCGATCCTGCTCGTCTGCGCCAGGTGCTGTTCAATCTCATCGGCAATGCAGTGAAATTTACAGCCAAGGGCGGCGTTCTTGTGCGGGCATCCATGGCGGGCGGTGCTCTTTCAATTGACGTTGAGGATACCGGTCCCGGTATCAGCAAGTCTGAACAGGCCCGCATCTTTGGTGAGTTCGAGCAGGCCGGTTCCTCCTCGCAACGCAGCTCGGGCACCGGGCTTGGTCTTGCTATATCCGCCCGCATTATCAGAGAATTCGGCGGTACTTTGTCCGTCGCTGGTAAGAAGGGTGTGGGCAGCACCTTCACGTTGACGTTCGAACCGACGTCTTCTTTGGCACCAGTCTTGCCATCCAGCCGTATCGGCGCGCTCAATCAATCAAATGTGTTGCTGCTTGCGCCACAGGGAATTGCCGCGACGGCAACATCGGATTTGATACGTCGTCTGGGCGGCACGTGCACCCATATTTCAACACCACGGCAACTCGAAGACCTGCAACATCAGGCCTCCAATGGACTGGACCCTGTGACTGACGTCATCGTTGATCACCGTGTAGCCGTGGCATTTCGTGACATGCTTCAGAACTGGTTGGAGATACCGGGTCGCAGCATCCGGCACATTCTGCTCGTCAGTCCGGAGGAGCGCGCATCTCAGCCAAGCGACGGGTTCGACGCCTGGCTTATCCGGCCATTGCGGGAAAAGTCGCTGACGGATGTTCTGTGCGGTCGCCTGCGCGGGATGGAACCGCGCAATGCCATCAACGACAATCATCACCCTGGGTTTGGTTTCTCGTCCTTGCTGGATGAAACCTCACGGGAACTCGATGTGCTTGTCGCCGAGGACGATCCCGTCAACGCACGGATTTTACGTGCCGTCATGGAAAAATCCGGATGCGCGGTGCGTGTGGTCGGCGATTTCAAGGCGCTTCGAGACGCCCTTTCGGACAAAGCGCGGTCGCCGGACCTCGTCATTTCCGATCTTCATATGCCCGGTGGCAACGGCCTCGATATCCTAACCCAACTTTGCTTACAGCTTTCGACCAGCAAAATACCGCTGATTGTGTTGAGTGGCGATACGACGCAAGAAACGCGGTCGATTTTGCTGAATGTGGGTATTGCCACGGTGCTGGAAAAGCCTGCCGAACCCAAGCGATTGATCGAGGAGGTTCTTCGACTGTTTCCCCAAAAACGCATCGGCAGACTTTAGATTTGATCTGCGGTTCGTTACGTTGCCTGCTGTCACTGTTCTGTCGTCAATAAGTGATTTATGACAGCCAGAAACCAACGGTGGTGGGGCGATTCTCCATGGTCACGGAAATTCTCGAATACGATATTCGCGAGCGAAATGTCGCCTGCAATGTGCTTCCCGTTCCCCAAAAGCGCAACGATGACGTCTTCGGTCGCATCGGCCCGCTGGAAACCCGGCTTGCCCGAAACGAGCGCGAAATCGACGCCGCGCAGAACGTCCGCTTCCGTGTTTTTGTTGAAGAGATGGGTGCACGCCTTCCGGCAGAAGCCATGCGCCGCAACCGCGATATCGATGTGTTCGATGCGGTGTGCGACCACCTTCTGGTGCTGGACAATTCCATCGAGGGCGACCCGGAAGATCAGATCGTCGGCACATACCGTTTGTTGCGGCAGGAAACAGCCTTTGCCAATAACGGTTTTTATTCGGCCAGCGAGTTCAATATCGAAGAGCTGATTAGGCGCCATCCAACGAAGCGCTTCATGGAATTGGGGCGGTCGTGCGTTCTACCGGAATATCGTACGAAAAGAACGGTAGAACTCCTCTGGCAGGGCAATTGGGCCTATGCCGTCAGGCACCGCATGGACGCGATGATCGGCTGTGCATCCTTTCCTAGTGTTCAGCCGGAAGCGCACGCACTAGCGCTTTCCTTCCTGCATCATACCTGCGGCGCAAAGGGTGACTGGGCCGCGTCTGCGCTACCGGAACTCTACTGCGAAATGGATATGATGCCATTGGAAGCGATCAATCCACGCCGCGCACTGTTTGCCATGCCACCGCTCATCAAGGGCTATATGCGTCTCGGTGCCATGTTCGGCTCCGGTGCGGTGATCGATCACGCCTTCAACACCACGGATGTGCTTGTCATCCTTCCGGTGTCGTCGATTGCGGATCGCTACATCAATTATTACGGCGGTGAGGCTGAACGCTTTAACGGCTGAGGCCTCTTAAATCAAAGCTTCCTGTGGGCAGGAGGGCTTGATGTGTTGTCCTGTCGGGGCGGGACCGTTAGTCTGGCGCTCGTTTCCCGCAACACAAGCCGGATATTGAAAAGCCATTGACGGACGTTCATTCCACTGCCTCGCTCATTTCGGAGGAGAGCCGCGCGTCGGCTACGCCGATGATGGAGCAATATATCGAGATCAAGGCGAACAACCCCGGCTCGCTGCTCTTCTATCGCATGGGCGATTTCTACGAGCTGTTCTTCGATGACGCGGCGGAGGCTTCCCGCGCGCTTGGTATCACGCTGACGAAACGCGGCCAGCATCTGGGGCAGGACATCCCAATGTGTGGCGTACCCGTGCACGCGGCTGACGATTATCTGCAAAAGCTGATCCTGCGTGGATATCGCGTTGCGGTCTGCGAGCAGACCGAAGACCCGGCAGAGGCAAAAAAACGCGGCTCTAAATCTGTCGTGCGTCGAGATGTGGTGCGCCTTGTTACGCCCGGTACGCTGACGGAAGAAAAACTCCTGTCGCCGACGGAATCCAATTACCTGATGGCACTTGCCCGTATTCGTGGCAGTGCGGAAGCGCAATTTGCGCTGGCCTGGATCGATATTTCCACCGGCGTTTTTCGCCTGGCCGAGACGACGCTGACGCGGCTTCTGGCCGATATATGGCGCATAGATCCCCGTGAGTTGATCGTCGCTGACAGCCTGTTTCATGATGAGGAACTGAGGCCGGTTTTCGATATGCTGGGTCGGGTGGCCGTTCCGCAGCCCGCCGTATTGTTCGACAGCGCTACGTCAGAGGGGCGCATTGCCCGTTATTTCGGCGTTTCGACGCTGGATGGTTTCGGTTCGTTCTCCCGCGTCGAACTGGCTGCTGCCGCTGCCGCGGTGGCCTACGTCGAAAAAACACAGATTGCCGAACGCCCGCCACTCGCTGCACCGGAGCGGGAGAGTGCGGCATCCACCTTGTTTATTGATCCGGCCACGAGAGCCAATCTAGAACTGACCAAGACATTGTCGGGTGAACGGGATGGATCGCTGTTGCATTCCATCAACCGCACGGTCACCGGCGGTGGTGCGCGGCTGCTCGCGGAACGGCTGATGTCTCCGCTGACCGACGCGGACAAGATCAATGCGCGGCTGGATGCAGTCGCTTACCTGCTGGATGACGTCTCCCTGTCCGATGGCCTGCGAGACGCGCTGAAACAGGTGGCGGATATGCCGCGCGCCCTGTCGCGCCTGGCACTGGATCGTGGTGGGCCGCGCGATCTCGGTGCTATCAGACTCGGATTATATGCCGCCGCCAAGGTCGCAGAATTGCTGGATCAGGGATTGTTGCCGGATGAGTTGGCACAAGCACTTGCCGCCCTGAAAGCGCTGCCGATCGAACTTGAAGCGATGTTGGGCGCAACGCTGGCTGATGAATTGCCGTTGCTGAAACGCGATGGTGGCTTCGTGCGCGAGGGTTCCAACCCGGAACTGGACGAAATATGGGCGTTGCGCGACCAGTCCCGCCGGGTGATTGCCGGTCTGCAGCTGCAATATTCCGAAGAAACGGGTATCAAGTCGCTGAAGATCAAGCACAACAATGTGCTGGGATATTTCATCGAGGTTACGGCGGGCAATGCTGATGTGATGATGGCGGATGCCGAGGCCAAAGCCCGCTTCATCCATCGTCAGACGATGGCAGGCGCAATGCGTTTTACCACCACTGAACTGGCCGATCTGGAAAGCCGTATCGCCAATGCCGCCTCGCAAGCGCTGACGATAGAATTGCAGGCCTTTGCGCAAATGGTCGAGGCCGTCGTTTCGCATGCCGAAGCCATCAAGGCAGGAGCATTCGCACTTGCCGCTATCGATGTCGCCACAAGCTTGTCTTACCTAGCAGCAGAACAGGCCTATTGCCGACCGGTCGTCGATGGTTCGATGATGTTCGACATCAAGGGTGGACGGCACCCGGTGGTGGAGCAGGCGCTACGCCGACAGTCCACCGGCCCCTTCATCGCCAATCACTGCGATCTTTCGGCGGTGAATGGCAACCGCAACGGCGCTATCTGGCTGCTGACCGGCCCGAATATGGGCGGTAAATCAACCTTCCTGCGCCAGAATGCGCTGATTGCCATTCTCGGCCAGATCGGCTCCTTCGTTCCTGCTGAAGCCGCGCATATCGGCATTGTCGATCGTCTATTTTCACGCGTCGGTGCGTCGGACGATCTGGCGCGTGGCCGATCCACCTTCATGGTGGAAATGGTGGAGACGGCAGCAATCCTCAATCAAGCGACCGATCGCTCGCTGGTTATTCTGGACGAGATCGGGCGCGGTACGGCGACATTCGACGGTCTTTCCATCGCCTGGGCAGCGGTGGAACACCTGCATGAGGTTAACCGCTGCCGTGGTTTGTTTGCCACCCACTTCCACGAATTGACAGTCCTGTCCGAAAAGCTGGGTCGCCTGTCCAACGCCACCATGAAGGTGCGTGAATGGGAAGGCGACGTGATTTTCCTGCACGAGGTAGGGCCGGGTGCGGCAGATCGTTCCTACGGCATTCAGGTGGCAAAGCTTGCGGGCCTTCCGGCCTCTGTCGTTGAACGTGCGCGCGCCGTGTTGACCCAGCTTGAAGACGCCGACCGAAAAAATCCGGCAAGCCAGCTGATCGATGATCTACCGCTGTTTCAGGTTGCGGTGCGGCGTGAGGAAAGCAGACCACAGGGTAATTCCAAGGTGGACGAGGTGTTGAAAGCGCTCAACCCGGATGAAATGACACCCCGTGAGGCGTTGGACGCGCTTTACGCGCTCAAGAAACAACTTGGCAAGGCTTAAGACTTACAGTGCCTGTCCATCACGATTAAAAATCGCTATAGGGCTATGCCGAAAGCATAGCCCATATGAAATGGATATCGGCATCAATGGCCACGAAAGACCTGGATTTTTCCGCAATACTGGATGTTGCTGCACTGAAACATGAGTGCGAACTCGTCTTTCAGGGCGATGGGCAGCGTGTCGCCGATGTACGCTCAGACCTGTTGCCGATTTTCAAGAAGGCCAGCGCTCAGGGCCGTGAAAGAGCCCGTGAGCTTTTGGACACGGAAGGCGGCGGCATCGACTGCGCCCGTCGCATTTCCTGGCTTCAGGACCGTTTGATCGAAGTGCTTTTTGATCTGGCCTGCCAATATGTCTACCCGAACGACGCCCCGAAAATTGCGATTACGGCGGTTGGCGGTTATGGCCGTGGCACATTGGCACCGGGATCGGATATTGACCTGCTCTTTCTGCTTCCTGCCAAGAGCACGCCTGACATGACCAAGGCTATCGAGTTCGTGCTCTATATTTTGTGGGATATCGGTTTCAAGGTTGGTCACGCCACCCGCACGGTGGATGAATGCATTCGTCTTTCCAAGGCCGATATGACCATCCGCACCTCCATTCTGGAAATGCGCGCCATCTGTGGTACGCAGGCGCTTGCCGATGAGCTGGAGCGTCGTTTCGAGACGGAGGTCGTCACCAATAGCGGCCCGGAATTCATTGCAGCCAAGCTTGCCGAGCGCGATCAGCGCCATCGCAAGGCCGGTGATACGCGCTATCTGGTCGAGCCGAATGTCAAGGAAGGCAAGGGTGGCCTACGCGATCTGCACACGCTGTTTTGGATTGCCAAATATTATTATCACGTGCGTGACACGGCGGAACTGGTGAAGCTTGGTGTGCTGTCCAAGCGAGAGCTCAAGCTGTGTGAAAAGGCTGACGATTTTCTCTGGACGGTGCGGTGCCAGATGCACTTCATCACCGGTAAGGCTGAGGAGCGGCTATCCTTCGACATTCAGCGCGAAATCGCCGCCTCGCTCAATTACCAGCCGCGCCCCGGCCTTTCAGCCGTCGAGCGCTTCATGAAGCACTACTTCCTCGTGGCGAAGGATGTCGGCGATCTCACGCGGATCTTATGTGCCGCATTGGAAGACAAGCAGGCGAAAGATGTGCCAGGACTGTCAGGTGTGTTCAGTCGTTTTGCCCATCGGCTTCGCAAAATTCCGGGCTCCGACGAGTTTGTGGAAGATCGCGGTCGCATTGCATTGGCCAATGCCGATGTGTTTCGCACGGATCCGGTCAGCATCATCAGGCTGTTTCATGTGGCCGATATCAACAATCTGGAACTGCACCCCGATGCGCTGCGCGTTGTCAGCCGTTCGCTGGCTTTGATCAACCATGAACTTCGCGACAACGAAGAGGCGAACCGGCTTTTCCTGGCGATCCTGACCTCGCGGCGCGATCCGGCGTTGACGTTACGGCGCATGAATGAAGCGGGCGTTCTGGGCAAGTTCATCCCGGAATTCGGCAAGATCGTCGCGATGATGCAATTCAATATGTATCACCACTATACCGTCGACGAGCATCTCATTCGCTCCGTTGCGGTACTGGCTGAGATCGACAAAGGACAGGCCGTCGATACCCATCCGCTGGTCAACCGGTTGATGCCTGCTATCGAGGACCGCGACGTTCTTTACGTGGCGGTGCTGTTGCACGATGTGGCCAAGGGCCGCCAGGAAGATCATTCCATCGCCGGTGCGCGCGTGGCGCGCAAGCTTTGCCAACGGTTCAGGCTCAGCAGCAAACAGACCGAAACGGTGTTCTGGTTGATCGAGCAGCATCTGCTGATGTCCATGGTGGCACAGACCCGTGACCTGCATGACCGAAAGACGATCACGGATTTTGCCGACAAGGTGCAATCCATGGAGCGGCTGAAAATGCTGCTCATCCTCACCGTTTGCGACATCAGGGCCGTGGGGCCGGATGTGTGGAACGGCTGGAAGGGCCAGCTTTTGCGCACGCTTTATTACGAAACCGAGCTGCTTCTTTCGGGCGGGTTCTCGGAAACGTCGCGCAAGGAGCGCGCCAAGATTGCCCGCCAGGCGCTTTATGATGCGTTGACGGACTGGGGCCAGAAGGCACGGCGCAAATATTCTGGTCTGCACTACGAGCCTTACCTGTTGTCTGTCGATCTTCAGGATCAGATCCGCCACACACGGTTCCTGCGCGAAACGGACAAGCAGGAACAGGCGATGTCCACCATGGTGCGCACGCATTCCTTCCACGCCATAACGGAAATCACCGTTCTGGCACCTGACCATCCCCGCCTCCTGTCCATCATCACGGGCGCCTGCGCGGCAGCTGGTGCCAACATCGCCGATGCGCAGATTTTTACCACCTCGGACGGTCGGGCGCTTGATACGATTCTCATCAATCGGGAGTTTCCAATCGATGAAGACGAGACGCGGCGTGCCAACACCATCGGCAAGATGATCGAAGAGGTCTTGGCGGGCAAAAAGCGCATTCCCGAAATCATCGCCACGCGCACCAAGGGTCGCAAGAAGAGCAAGACTTTCAACATTCCGCCATCCGTCACCATTTCGAACGGGCTTTCCAACAAGTTCACGGTCATCGAGGTCGAATGCCTCGACCGCACCGGCCTGCTGGCGGATATGACGGCGGTGCTGGCCGATCTTTCGCTGGACATCACCTCCGCTCGCATCACCACCTTCGGCGAAAAAGTCATCGATACCTTCTATGTCACCGACCTTTTCGGCCAGAAGGTTATGACCGAAAACCGGCAGGCGAGCATCGCCTCGCGCCTCAAAGCAGTCATGGCCGAGCAGGAGGATGAATTGCGAGATCGCATGCCGTCCGGCATCATCGCTCATCCTGATGTTGCGGCTCTCGCCCCTGCACGAACGGCAAAGGCGTAAATCTCCATGAGCCTGATTGGAAAATTCGCAACCGTCGGCACCGCGACCCTCGGCAGCCGGCTTTTCGGCTTTGTTCGGGAAATGCTGATGGCCGCGGCTGTCGGCACAGGCCCGGTGGCCGACGCCTTCAATGCGGCGTTTCGGTTTCCGAACACGTTTCGCCGGCTGTTTGCCGAAGGTGCATTCAACTCCGCCTTCGTTCCGCTCTTTGCCAAGGAGATTGAAGCGAATGGCATGGAGGGTGCGAAGCGGTTCTCCGAAGAGGTGTTTGGCGTACTCTTCACGGTCCTGATGGCGCTGACGATCCTCATGGAATTGTCGATGCCGTTCATCGTACGAACGATCATCGCGCCCGGTTTTGTCGATGACCCCGTCAAGTTCGATAACACCGTGCGGCTGGCAACCATTATGTTTCCCTATCTCGCCTGCATGTCGCTGGCGGCGATGATGGGTGGCATGCTGAACTCCCTGCATCGGTATTTCGCCGCTGCCATCGCCCCGGTCTTTCTCAACATAATCCTCATCGGTGTTCTCGGTTTTGCCTGGTGGCAGAGCTACGATCCACTGCAGGTTGGTTATGCCCTATCCTGGGGTGTGATGGCTGCAGGGTTTGTACAGCTCGCCATCGTCTGGATTGCCGTGCGCCATGCTGGCATCAAGATCGGCTTTCGCCGTCCGAGCATGACCGGCAACGTCAAACGCCTGCTGGTGCTGGCTCTGCCGGCTGCGATTACCGGTGGCATCACCCAGATAAATCTGTTGATCAACACGAACATCGCGTCGGGCGGAGAAGGCGTGATTTCGTCGCTGGCTTATGCAGACCGCATTTATCAGCTTCCGCTGGGCGTGGTTGGCATCGCCGTGGCGACGGTTCTGTTGCCTGAACTTGCCCGCGCATTGCGCGGTGGGCATCAGGTGGAGGCCGCCAATCTGCAAAACCGCTCCGTGGAATTTGTTCTGTTTCTGACCTTGCCTGCGGCCGCCGCGCTCCTGGTCATGGCAGAACCGATTGTGCGCTTTCTCTATGAGCGCGGCAATTTCTCGTCCTCTGCCACGATCACGGTCGCGCAGATATTGGGCATATACGGGCTAGGGCTTCCAGCCTTCGTGCTGATCAAGGCTTTCATTCCCGGCTTCTTTGCCCGTGAAGACACCCGCACGCCAATGATCTTTGCAGCCATCTCAGTGGTCGTGAACGTGTCTTTGGCGCTGACGCTGTTTCCGACCTATGGCGGCCCGGGCATTGCAACGGCGGAAATCACGGCTGGATGGGTCAATGCGGCCTTGCTGTTCGGTATGCTCCTATGGCGTGGGCACTGGAAAATCGACGTGCCGTTGCTAACCCGCATTCCTCGTCTGATGTTTGCAGCTGCTATGATGGCGGTGGCCATTCATTATGCGCTTGCCTATCTGGCATTCGAACTTTCGTCGGCATCGTCCATCGCGGTGCGTGCCGGAACGATCATCGGCCTCGTTTTTGCATCGATGTTTGTTTATTTCGGGCTTGCATTCGCCTCGGGTGGCGCAAGCCTCGGCATGGTCAAGCGTGGATTGAAGCGTAAATCCAAGGTCACTGCGGTGTCTGAAGACGAGGGCGTGTGATGGCCGACTTTTCTGCGTCTCGACATATCGCGCTGGCCACATTGGTCGTCGATGACTACGATAAGGCGAAAGCCTTTTATTGCGATATTCTTGGTTTCGATTGTGTTTCGGACCAGCCGCTGCCGGATGGAAAACGTTGGGTGGTGGTGACACCAAAGGGCAGCGGTGGCATGGGCCTGCTGCTGGCGCAGGCCGATGGCGCACAACAGCACCAAGCTATCGGCAACCAGACTGGCGGCCGCGTCGGATTTTTCCTCCACACTCAGGATTTTGCCACTGATTTTACCCTGATGACGACAAGGGGTGTGCGTTTTCTGGAACAGCCGCGCCACGAGGCCTATGGTTCTGTCGCGGTTTTCGAAGACCCCTATGGTAACAAGTGGGATCTATTGCAGCCCTGAATTCGTCTAAACCCCTTGATTGCAGGCTGTTGCGGGTGCATAAGCGCGACCAATTTGAAACACGGGGCAAGGCCCTCCACAAGCCTTTTCGAGGACGATCATGAACGCATTTAAGCCGCTGGTTTTCTCTGGCGTCCAGCCCACCGGAAACCTCCATCTCGGCAATTATCTCGGTGCCATCCGCAAATTCGTTGCCTTGCAGGAAGACAATGACTGCATCTACTGCGTGGTGGATATGCATGCGCTGACAGCGCAACTGGTTCATAGCGACCTGAAGGCGCAGACGCGATCGATCGCGGCGGCTTTCATTGCTGCAGGCATTGATCCAGTCAAGCATATCGTCTTCAACCAGTCCGCCGTGCCGCAGCATGCGGAACTCGCATGGGTGTTCAATTGCGTGGCGCGCATCGGCTGGATGGAGCGTATGACGCAGTTCAAGGACAAGTCCGGCAAGAACGCCGAACAGGTGTCGCTTGGTCTGCTGGCCTATCCAAGCCTGATGGCCGCTGACATTCTGGTCTACCGCGCAACGCATGTGCCGGTCGGTGACGACCAGAAACAGCATCTGGAACTGGCCCGCGACATCGCGCAGAAATTCAATATGGATTTCAGCGCCAATATTCAAAGTGCTGGCCTCGGCATCGACATTACCGTCGGCAACGAGCCGGTGCATGCCTATTTCCCGATGGTGGAGCCGCTGATTGGTGGTCCTGCGCCGCGCGTCATGTCGTTGAAAGACGGCACGAAGAAAATGTCGAAGTCGGACCCATCGGATCTGTCGCGCATCAACCTGATGGACGATGTTGATACGCTGTCGCGCAAGATCAAGAAGGCAAAGACCGACCCGGATGCGCTACCAAGCGAAGTCGAAGGCCTGAAGGGCCGTGCGGAAGCTGAAAATCTCGTCGGCATCTATGCAGCGCTGTCGGACAAGACCAAGGCGGACGTTCTCTCGGAATTCGGTGGGCAGCAGTTTTCGGCCTTCAAGCCAGCACTTGTCGATCTGGCGGTCAACGTCCTTGCACCGATCAACAGCGAAATGCGCCGCCTGCTGGATGATGTCAGCCATATCGACGCCATCCTCAAGCAGGGCGGCGAACGGGCAGGGGTGATCGCAGAAAAGACGATGAACGAAGTGCGCGATATCATCGGTTTCCTGCGCTGACCTCAGGGCACTAACCCAGGTAAAGAACGTTTTTTAATCCGGGGATTTGATATAATGTCGCCCGAGCTATCGGGCGGTTTTGTCCTGCCGCGACGAACAGAGGAGTACGCAATGGTATCGAAACGGCTTTCGCGTCTCGAAGGACACCGCCGCAAATTTCTCGCGGTCATCGATGGGACGCCCGAATGCGAAAGGGCCGTTCATTATGCCGGTCGTCGCGCCAAGAACTCCAATGGCGCGCTCGTGCTTCTTTATGTGATTCCCGAAGGCGATTTCCAGCAGTGGCTCGGCGTTGAGCAGATCATGCGCGCCGAAGCCCGCGAAGAGGCTGAGGCGTCACTAGCCAAGGTGGCGCAAAAGGTGCGTGAGAGCGTGGGAATGGAGCCGGAAGCTGTCATTCGCGAAGGCAATGCCGCCGAACAGATTCACGGCTTGATCGACGAGGATCGAGATATCGCTATTCTCGTGCTTGCTGCTGGATCGACCAAAGAAGGTCCGGGCCCGCTGGTATCCTCCATTGCCGGACGTGGTGCTGCGTTTCCGATTCCGGTCACGGTGCTGCCGGATACGCTCAGCGACGAGGAAATCGACGCGCTCTGCTGAAAAGCTGATTTCTTGAATGTGTTTATCATGTCAGGACTTGAAGTTGACCTTCGTCCGGCGTATTTTGGAAGTATTCTAAATTGCGGGATGTCGATCGCGTATCCCGAAGGAGATTGCAATGTTCATTCAGACGGAATCCACGCCGAACCCGGCAACGCTGAAGTTTCTTCCAGGCAAAGTCGTTCTGGAAAGTGGCACGGCTGAATTCCTGAATGCCGCTCAGGCGCAAGCCTCGCCGCTGGCCGCAGTCCTGTTCGAAATTCCCGGTGTAACAGGCGTCTATTACGGCTTCGATTTCATCACCGTCAGCAAGGACGGCGCGGAATGGCAGCACCTTAAGCCAGCCATCCTCGGCTCGATCATGGAACATTTCATGTCCGGTCGCCCACTGATGGGGACGGCTGTTGCCGCTGAAATCTCCGACGAGGAAGAAGAGTTCTTCGAAGCTGGCGATGAAACCATCGTTGCCACCATTAAGGAACTTCTCGAAACCCGCGTTCGTCCTGCCGTTGCGCAGGATGGTGGCGATATCACCTTCCGCGGTTTCCGTGATGGCACCGTGTTTCTCAACATGAAGGGTGCCTGCTCCGGTTGCCCATCATCCACGGCAACGTTGAAGCATGGTGTTCAGAACCTGCTGCGCCACTTCGTGCCTGAAGTGCAAGAGGTCGAGGCCGTCTGATAAAAGGCGGCTTATCCCATGATCGTACTTTCTATCGACACGTCAGGTGTAGACTGTTCTGCCTGCCTTTATGACAGCGCTGCTGATGTCGTGCTGGGCGAAGTCACCGAAAATATCGGCAAGGGCCATGCGGAACTGCTGATGGGTATCATCGACGGTGCTTTGCAGCAGGCTTCCTTGGCGCTGAAAGATGTCGAGCGGATTGCTGTTACTATCGGTCCAGGGTCTTTCACCGGTATTCGTGTGGGAGTGGCCGCCGCTCGTGGGTTTGCGCTTTCGCTGGGTATTGAGGCCGTGGGCATCACGACTTTGGAAACACTCGCGGCGCATTACCACATGCAAAACCCTGGTCTACCAGTGGCTGTCGGGCTGGATGCCAAGCGTGACGAGGCCTATCTTCAGACCTTTGCGGCCGATGGATCGACATTAAGCGAGGCGGCGCTCCTGTCGCTGGATGAAACGAAAGCGGTACTTGCGGGCTTTGCTGGCACCATCATCGGTTCTGCCTCACCGCTTTTCGTAGGCGGCGAAACAGGCTCCGGGCCGGACCGGTTTGCGATTGCAACCGTTGCACGTCTGGGTGCGCAAAAGCCGCAGGGCATGCCCAAACCTGCACCGCTCTATCTGCGTGGGCCGGATGCCAAACCTCAGTCGGGATTTGCACTGGAACGCCGTCCGGTTGCCTGATAGGGCCATTCAGAGTTTGGATGCGGATGATTCCTTTCGATGTTTGACGATTACCTCAGCTGGAAACCCTATTTCGAGATCGTGACCATGGGCTACGGGGATTGTGTTGAGGTTGCCCAGCTTCACGCGTCGCGGTTTCCACGCCCCTGGAATGATGGCGAGTTTTCGAGCCTTCTCAGCCAAAGCAGTGTTTTCGGGGCCGTCGCACGCCAGACCAACGCGTTTTTCAGCAAGCCTATGGGCGGCTTCGTTCTGTCGCGCGAAGCCGGCGGTGAAGCCGAAATTCTCACCGTTGCCGTCGGTGATAAATTCGAGCGTTGCGGGCTTGGTTGGCGGCTGATGCAGGCGGCTATGCGTGAAGCAGGCATGAGGGGTGCCGAAACCATGTTTCTGGAAGTAGACGGCGGCAATGTGTCGGCGGTCGGTCTTTACAAAAAACTCGGTTTCAAGACGGTTGCCGAACGGAAGGCTTATTACACGTCTAAGGATGGTACCAAATCGACGGCGCTTGTCATGCGTCGTGATCTTCGCTAGTTCGTGGTAACGATTTACACTGCGCTTGAGCGCCATTCCAACGGAAGCATCTGAGAGTTAGAAGACGTGATAGACCTTTCGAAAACGCTGGAAGAATTATGTGCCGAGCGCGGTATGCGTATGACCGATCAGCGTCGTGTGATTGCCCGCGTTTTGCAGCAATCCGAAGACCATCCGGATGTGGAAGAGCTTTACCGTCGCTCGTCAGCTGTCGATCCGCGTATTTCGATTTCCACGGTCTATCGCACGGTCAAGCTTTTCGAGGATGCCGGCATCATCGAACGTCATGATTTCCGCGATGGTCGCTCGCGTTATGAAACCATGCCGGAAGAGCACCACGACCATCTGATCGATCTGAAAAACAGTGTGGTGATCGAGTTTCGCTCCGCTGAAATCGAAGCGCTTCAGGAAAAGATTGCCCGTGAACACGGCTTCAAGCTGGTTGATCACAGGCTCGAACTCTACGGTGTCCCGCTAAAGCCTGAAGATGGCTAAACCGGACATGGGGCCACGGAGCAGATGAAGCGATGATGTGGTTGCGGATGAGTTATCTCATCGTCGTTTTGACGCTTGTAACGCTGGTGCTGTTGCCAGTGCAACTCGTCAGCCTTTATTTCGACTGGCCGCTCCGCCGTTCCCTGCCACGCCTTTGGCACAGGATCATTTGCCATGCGCTCGGCATCAAGGTCCACGTGCATGGCACCGTGGAGCGCGCCAAGCCGCTGCTTCTGGCCGTCAACCATGTATCGTGGACCGATATTATGGTGTTAGGCAGCGTAGCCGATGTGGTCTTCATTGCCAAAACGGAGGTGCGCGACTGGCCGATCTTCGGTGTCTTGGCGCGTCTGCAAAGAACGATTTTCGTCACACGCGATCAAAAGCGCAGTGCGGGTGAGCAGGTCAACGAGATCGCTCAACGCCTTGCGGACGGCGAAATCGTTCTTCTGTTTCCCGAGGGAACGACGTCGGACGGCAATCGGCTCCTTCCCATCAAATCATCTCTTTTCGGCGCGGCATCCAGTGCAGCCGAACAGGTGCCGGGGCAGATGGTCCACGTGCAACCGGTCACGGTGGCCTATACCGGCATACAGGGCATGGCGATGGGTCGATACCACCGCAGCGTCGCGGCATGGCCAGGAAGTATGGAATTGGTCCCGTCGCTTTTGGGTCTGCTGAAAGCCGGTGCGATAGATGTCGATGTGTCCTTCGGGGTGGCGATTCCCTTCCACCGTGGCGACAATCGCAAGACATTGAGTGCGAGCGCGACGGCCGCTATTCGCAGCATGCTGAATTTCAGTTTGCGTGGCGGATGGCGAAAGTCTCGCTGATTGCGCATTTTTCTGTTTAATATGGCGCTTTAAAACATTAGATAGCGGCCATGACCCAGGAACTGATCGGCCTAGAAGCCACACCATCCGCCCTTCGCGAGGGAGCAAACAGCCGCAAGGTCTTTATCAAGACCTATGGCTGTCAGATGAATGTCTATGATTCCGTGCGCATGGGTGATGCTCTGGCGAAGGACGGTTACGAGCCGACCGAGGATATAGACCAGGCAGATCTCGTTCTTCTCAACACCTGTCACATCCGGGAAAGAGCTGCGGAAAAAGTGTACTCCGCGCTTGGCCGCTTGCGGGATATGAAGAAATCCCGAGAAGAGCAGGGCCGCGAATTCGTGATCGGTGTTGCCGGTTGTGTTGCACAGGCTGAAGGCGAGGAGATTTTGCGTCGCGCTCCCGCCGTAGACGTCGTTATTGGACCTCAGACCTATCATCGTTTACCCGAAGCTCTGCGGCGCGTGCGCGGTGGAGAGCGTGTCATCGAAACGGAATATGCTGTCGAAGACAAATTCGAGCACTTGCCCGTTGCGGAAAAGGCAAAAATCCGCTCGCGTGGCGTCACGGCATTTTTGACGGTGCAGGAAGGGTGCGACAAGTTCTGCACCTTCTGCGTGGTGCCCTATACGCGTGGGTCCGAAGTCTCGCGGCCTGTGCAGCAAATCGTTGATGAAGCATCGAGACTGGCCGAGTCAGGTGTGCGGGAAATCACGCTGCTGGGCCAGAACGTCAATGCATGGCGGTCATCCGGGCCGAAGGGCGAACAATGGGGTCTGGCCGAGTTGTTGTACCGGCTGGCTGAAATTCCCGGTATCGCCCGTTTGAGATACACCACCAGCCATCCGCGCGATATGGATGACCAACTGATCGGGGCACATCGCGATCTGCGCATTTTGATGCCCTATCTTCACCTTCCCGTGCAGTCCGGCTCGGACCAAATCCTCAAAGCCATGAACCGTCGCCATACTTCGGAAGAGTATATTAGGCTTGTCGAAAAGATTCGCGGAGCCCGCCCTGATATTGCCATGTCTGGAGACTTTATTGTCGGTTTCCCTGGCGAGACGGATCAGGATTTCGAAGATACGCTCGCTATCGTGGAACAGGTGAAATACGCGCAGGCCTTTTCGTTCAAATATTCCACACGTCCCGGCACGCCCGGTGCGGATTTGGTCGATCAGGTGCCGGAAGAGATAAAGAGCGAGCGGCTGGAGCGACTACAGGCTTTGTTGTTGAAACAACAGCAGGAATTTGCCGGTTCTCTGGTTGGAAAGACGATGGATGTGCTGCTGGAAAAGCCCGGCCGCATGCCGGGGCAGTTGATAGGACGATCTCCTTGGCTGCAATCTGTGAATCTTGATGCAAACGACATGAAAATCGGCGACATTGTTCATGTACGAATCACCGCAACGGGTCCAAACAGCTTGTTTGCCGAGGTGGCAGACAGTGAGAGTGGGGACCGACACTGACTTGGACGGGAGCCTGACCGCTTGAACGCACACGAATTGGTATCACCCCCATCGCGCCAGCCACGCCCAGCCGCGACCGACGCCAATCACTTCGTCCTCACGTTCGAGAATAACAGGATAGCGGGAGAGCTATTCGGTCAGTTCGATCAAAACCTCAAATTGCTGGAACAGCGGCTCAATATCGACGCGCGCCCACGCGGCAATTCTGTCGCCATAACCGGTGATCTCGTTGCCACCAATCAGGCCCGCCGCGCTCTGGACATGCTTTACGAACGTCTTTTGAAGGGCGGAACAGTCGAGGTGTCCGACGTCGAAGGTGCCATTCGCATGGCCATGGCGGCGGACGATCAGCTGATCCTTCCCACCATGGAGCGCAAAGCCAAAATCTCCATGGCGCAGATTTCCACCCGCAAGAAAACAATCGCTGCCCGCACGCCGACGCAGGATGTCTATATGCGCGCGCTGGAACAGTCAGAACTGGTCTTCGGCGTAGGGCCTGCCGGCACTGGTAAAACCTATCTCGCCGTCGCACACGCCGCTCAACTGCTGGAACGTGGAGCGGTGGATCGCATTATCCTGTCACGCCCCGCCGTCGAAGCCGGTGAGCGTCTGGGTTTTCTTCCCGGCGACATGAAGGAAAAAGTCGATCCTTACCTGCGTCCACTTTACGACGCACTGTACGACATGATGCCGGGCGATAAGGTGGAGCGTGCCATCCAGGCGGGCGTGATCGAAATTGCGCCACTGGCCTTCATGCGTGGACGCACACTTGCTAACGCGGTTGTCATCCTTGACGAGGCTCAGAACACAACCACGATGCAGATGAAGATGTTTCTGACGCGTCTTGGCGAAAAAGGCCGCATGATCGTGACCGGTGACCCCAGTCAGGTCGACTTGCCGCGTGGTATGAAGTCAGGCCTTGTAGACGCTTTGCAAATCCTCACGGATGTCGAGGGCGTCTCCGTCGTTCGCTTCAAGGACGTGGATGTCGTTCGTCACCCCATGGTCGCACGTATCGTCCGCGCCTACGAAGCGCAGACCGCTGTGCCGGATGAAAGCCTTCCGAGAGGCAATTGAAGCAGGACATGACGTCACTCGATATTCAGATCAGCGTCGAGGCCGACAACTGGCCATCGGAAGATGAACTTTTCAAGTTGACGAGCCGGGTCCTGGACCCGGCCGTCGATTTTTTGAAATCAGAAGAAAAACAGCCTTTTCCAAGAACGCCTACGGAACTGTCCCTTGTCTTTACCGACGACGCCTCAATCCGGGAGATTAACGCCGAGTGGCGTGAGAAGGACAAGCCGACAAACGTGCTATCTTTTCCGGCCTATCCGCTGGAACCGGGCAGCATGCCGGGACCGATGTTGGGCGATATCGTCATCGCACGTGAAACAGTGGAGCGAGAAGCCCTTGATCTGGACAAGAGTTTCGAGGATCATCTAACGCATCTTCTGGTGCATGGCTTTCTGCACCTTTTCGGTTACGATCATATGGACGCCGAAGAGGCAGAAGAAATGGAAGGGCTTGAGACTCGCATTTTGGCGAAGCTTGGTCTATCTGATCCCTACGCGGGTCAGGAGCCGCTTTGATGAACAGTTTGGGACCATGAACGAAAATTCTGCACGACCGGCACATGAGGCCAAAGAAACCGGGGAGCAATCCTCATCGGAGGAGGGCAGTAGTCCCTTACGATCCGAATATCACTTCAAACCCAGAGCATCCCTCTGGTCTCGCATCTCGCGGCTGTTGAAGCCCTCACATGGTGAGCGTCTTCGCGAAGACATCACCGACGCGTTGATGACCGACACTGAAATCGGTGCCGCGTTTACGCCCGAAGAGCGGGCGATGCTCAACAATATCCTGCGTTTCAGGGAAGTCCGTGTCGAAGACATCATGATCCCGCGTGTGGATATCGATGGGCTCGATCAGGATATGACCGTCGGTGAAGCGATGATCCTGTTTGAAGAAACCGGTCGCTCACGCATGCCTGTCTACGATGAGACGCTGGATAACCCCAAGGGCATGATCCATATTCGCGATCTCCTGTCCTTTATCGGCAAGCAGGCACGAAACAAACGCCGCGTAGGCTCGCGTGCGACAGCTGCCGCCGACGCCAAAGCTGCAAAATCACCCCGTGCCAATTTTGATCTCGCCCGCGTTGATCTGGAAAAAACGCTCGCTGAAGCTGGCCTAGTTCGGAAAATTTTGTTCGTTCCATCATCCATGCTGGCTTCGGCTCTGTTGAAAACCATGCAGGCCCAGCGCACGCAGCTCGCACTTGTCATCGACGAGTATGGCGGAACCGATGGTCTCGTAAGCCACGAAGACATTGTGGAGATGGTCATCGGTGATATTGATGACGAGCATGACAAGGATGAGACGATGTTCTCACGCCTTTCTCCTGGTGTTCTGATTGCCGATGCGCGTGCCGAACTGACAGAACTGGCAGAAGCCATTGGCCCCGA
This sequence comes from Agrobacterium sp. DSM 25558, assembly GCF_900100825.1. Classification (NCBI taxonomy): domain Bacteria; kingdom Pseudomonadati; phylum Pseudomonadota; class Alphaproteobacteria; order Hyphomicrobiales; family Rhizobiaceae; genus Agrobacterium; species Agrobacterium sp. DSM 25558. The sequence goes on from NZ_FMUD01000003.1 coordinate 120,113, forward strand.
TTTCGATGTCCGTGAGCATATCGAAGAAATAGACACCTTGGGCGGTCTGATTTTCTTCGCCCTTGGCCGCATTCCGGTAAAGGGTGAAGTCGTTCGGGCGGTGTCCGGTTTCGAGTTCCACATCCTCGATGCCGATTCCCGTCGCATCAAGGGCGTGCGTATCGTGCGAAACCAGTCCTCTGAGGGAGAGGATGATCAGGCACCGGCTCAGGCTGCAAGCGATGTGGTTCTTTCTCTGCCGCCGCCGTCAAGCCATGCGGATAATGCGTCGGCCTGATCAAGGCGACTGTGTTTTATCGTTTGGAGACCGCAGGATATTCGTTCTGCGGTCTTTGTATTTCAAGCACAGGCCAATGCTAAGGGAAGTGCAGACGAGACGCTGTGGACGCGCTCTTTTTTTTACAGTAAGTCCGGTTAAACAGACGGTGTCGCCTCCCGTGTATCTCGTGTCGGACGGTGCCTTGAAAAGGTGGATACTGCATGGAGCGGCTGGCGGGCAAAATCATGTTGAGCAGTGGTTTTGGGAGAGTATGTACCGCTGTTCTTGCAGGTGCTATCGGTGCACTTGCCTTCCCGCCCGTTGGCTTTTTTGCGGCACTTTTCATCTCTTTTACGTTGCTGGTCTGGTTGATCGACGGTACGACCGGAAGCCCTGAAGGTGGTGCCTGGTCGCGCGGCTGGAAAACCTTCGTCATTGGTTGGCTTTTCGGTTTCGGTTATTTCGTGGCGGGGCTATGGTGGCTTGGCAACGCACTGCTTCTCGAGGCGGATGAATTCGCCTGGGCCTTACCGCTTGCAATTCTTGGCCTGCCTGCCTGTCTTGCCATTTTTTATGGCTTGGCCGTCATGCTGGCAAACCTTCTATGGTCTGATGGTTGGGGACGGATCGCGGCTCTTGCGGCCTCCTTCGGTCTGATCGAATGGCTGCGCAGTTTCGTTCTAACGGGGTTTCCCTGGAATACCGTCGGCTATGGGTTGATGCCCATTCCCTTGATGATGCAGACGTCCAATCTTATCGGCATTTTTGGAATGTCGATGATGGCCGTGTTCATCTTTTCTAGTCCGGCTCTGCTGGGCACCAGGAAGGGATTACTGCCCGGACTGTCGATTGCAGCTCTGATGATGGCATTTCACATTGGTTACGGCGCTTATCGTATGCACCAGCCGTTGCTGCCAGCCGATGACGCTCTCACAGTGAGAATCGTTCAGCCGGGCATCGACCAATCCCGCAAGATGCTGAATTCCGACCGAGCGGAAATCTTCAAGGAGCATTTGCGCCTCTCAGCCCTGCCGATCTCAGCCGGCCAAAAACGGCCCGATATCATCATCTGGCCGGAAACATCCGTGCCGTTCATTCTGACGCAAAATCCCGATGCTCTCGAAGATATCGCAAAGACGCTGGAAGACGGACAAATCCTGCTGACAGGCGCTGTGCGGATGGAGGATGCAGGTGCCGGCAACGCGCCACGCTATTATAATTCGGTCTATGCTGTTGACAGTGAGGGGCAGATCATTGGTGCGACAGACAAGGTCCACCTCGTTCCGTTCGGCGAATATGTTCCCTTTGAAAATGTGCTGCGGCATTTCGGTATCGACAATCTGATTAGCTTGCCGGGCGGTTTTTCACCTGCCGCAACGCGAAATGCGATTACTCTGCCGTCGAGCAAAAAGCTCTATTCTTTCATCTGCTACGAAATCATTTTCCCAGGTGAAGTTCCGGCTGACATCGCCACCTCGACAGCCATTATCAATGTGACCAACGATGGTTGGTTCGGCAACACGCCCGGCCCTTATCAACATCTACAACAGGCAAGAATCCGTGCCGTGGAAACTGGTGCTCCAGTGATTCGCGCGGCCAATACGGGAATTTCGGCGATAATCGACCCTCTGGGGCAAATTGTCGCAGGGCTTGACTACGGGCAAAAAGGAATAATCGATTCTACTTTAAGTGGTTCATCCTCTGGCGTGGTCACCGCAGATATGCGACAGATACACTTTTGGTTGTTCTTTGGATTATTGCTCGTGTGTTCGGTAATCTCACGGATGGGTTTGATGAATCGGAAGAATTGACCAAAAACCCCTAAAATTGCATAGTGAACTTGTTAGGTTGCACAACGAACATGATATATTCCGAGCTGCGACAATCTTACAGTTCCGGATTGGTACAGGCGTGTAGTCGATAACCCCGAATAGAGCGAATGTCAGGACCACAACAATGACAGAGAATAAGAAGAAGCCAAACCCGATCGACATTCACGTCGGGAGCCGCATCCGCCTACGCCGCACCATGCTTGGCATGAGCCAGGAAAAGCTGGGCGAGAGCCTGGGTATTACATTCCAGCAGATTCAGAAGTACGAAAAAGGGACGAACCGCGTTGGCGCCAGCCGCCTGCAGAACATCTCCGGCATTCTGAACGTTCCCGTATCCTTCTTCTTTGAAGACGCTCCGGGTGACCATACGGTTAGCGCCACCGGCATGGCTGAAGCCTCAAGCTCCAACTACGTGGTAGACTTTCTGTCCTCATCGGAAGGCCTGCAATTGAACCGCGCTTTTGTAAAGATCAACGATCCAAAGGTTCGCCGTCGTATCGTGGATCTCGTCAAGGCGCTGGCAGCCGAAGGCGATGCGGAATAAACCGCCAAACAGTTTCGGTGAACTTGAAACGGTCCTTCGGGGCCGTTTTTTATTGCGTAAGGATGATTTAGGAATTCCGATATAAAGATATATTTATGTCGTTGTGTCCTTGTTTTTTTCGAGCAATGTGACTAACAACGATGACCGTTTCTTTGAGGGGAATCCCGCATGCGTGCCAATTACCTATTCACCAGCGAGTCCGTTGCTGAAGGTCACCCTGACAAGGTTTGTGACCGCATTTCCGATGAAATCGTGGATTTGATCTACCGCGAAGCCGCTAAAACCGGGGTTGATCCCTGGACGGTGCGCATCGCTTGCGAGACGCTTGCCACGACAAACCGCGTGATCATCGCCGGTGAAGTGCGTGTTCCCGATACGCTGCTGAAAAAGGACAAGGACGGCTCCGTGTTCAAGGACGCAAGCGGCCATCCCGTCATCAACCCCGCCAAGTTCAAGGCTGCTGCCCGCAAGGCCATACGTGATATCGGCTACGAGCAGGACGGTTTCCACTGGAAGACGGCCAAGATCGACGTGCTGCTGCACCCGCAGTCTGCCGACATTGCGCAGGGCGTGGATAACGCTTCCGACAAGCAGGGCGACGAAGGCGCTGGCGATCAGGGCATCATGTTCGGTTACGCTTGCAAGGAAACGCCGGACCTGATGCCGGCACCGATCTATTATTCGCACCGCATTCTCCAGCTTCTGGCCACCGCCCGCAAAAGCGGCGAAGGCGAAGCAGCCAAGCTCGGCCCCGACGCCAAGAGCCAGGTGACCGTGCGTTACGTCGATGGCAAGGCATCCGAAGCCGTCTCCATCGTGCTTTCCACGCAGCATCTCGATGCCAGCTGGGACTCCAAGAAGGTTCGCTCCGTTGTGGAGCCCTACATCCGCGAAGCGCTTGGCGAATTGAAGATCGCTGACGATTGCCAGTGGTACATCAACCCGACCGGCAAGTTCGTGATCGGTGGTCCTGATGGTGACGCTGGCCTGACCGGCCGCAAGATCATCGTAGACACTTACGGCGGTGCAGCTCCGCACGGCGGCGGCGCATTCTCCGGCAAGGACACGACGAAAGTCGACCGTTCCGCAGCATATGCTGCCCGCTACATCGCCAAGAACGTGGTGGCCGCAGGACTGGCAGAACGCTGCACGATCCAGCTGTCCTACGCCATCGGCGTTGCGCAGCCATTGTCTGTTTATGTCGATTTCCACCAGACCGGTACGTTGAGCGAAGATGAAGTCGAAGCCGCGATCCGCAAGGTCATCGACCTCTCGCCATCGGGCATTCGTCGTCATCTGGACCTCAACAAGCCGATCTATGCCAAGACGTCGTCCTACGGCCATTTCGGTCGCAAGGCTGGCCGTGACGGCTCCTTCTCCTGGGAGAAGCTGGATCTGGTCAAGCCGCTCAAGGATGCATTGAAAGCCGCATAAGGCTTGTCAATCGTTACCGATTGAGAGATACGGTCTGAAAAGTTTGAAACCCGCACAGCGCAGTTGAACAGGCGCGGTGCGGGTTATCCATTTTGTCTGAGAGTGTTGAAATGACGGAAGAGCGGCGCTCACGCGCAACGGAAGCGTTTTTTGGTCGGCGCAAAGGCAAGCCGCTGCGCAACCAGCAGGTCGATACGATCGAAAACCTTCTGCCTTTGCTGAAGGTCGATCTTGAGACGCGGCCACCGAAAAATCTTGCGGCGCTGTTTCCTGCTGATGTGAAAACCATCCGCCTCGAAATCGGCTTTGGCGGTGGCGAACATCTCATCCACCGCGCCTCCGAAAATCCAGCCACCGGCTTCATCGGCGTCGAGCCTTTCGTCAACTCCATGGCAAAGCTGCTGGGCAGCGTGCGTGAGCGCGAGTTGATGAACATCCGTCTCTATGACGACGATGCGACGCAATTGCTGGATTGGCTGCCGGATGCCTGCATCGACCATATTGATCTGCTCTATCCCGACCCATGGCCGAAAAAGAAGCACTGGAAGCGTCGCTTTGTGTCCGATGTCAATCTGGCGCGGTTCCACCGGGTGCTGAAGCCCGGAGCCAAATTCTGCTTCGCATCCGATATCGACACCTACATCAACTGGACGCTTCAGCATTGCGCCAGGCATGGAGGTTTCGAATGGACCGCGCAGACAGCCGCCGATTGGAACACGCCATTCGATAATTGGCCGGGCACGCGTTACGAGAACAAGGCGAAGCGCGAGGGCCGCAGCTCCGCCTATCTCACATTCATCCGCACCTGATTTTCAGATTTTCGCATCCACCTCGGATGCGACGGGAATGGATGGCTGCGCGCCCGGACGCGTGCACGCCAGCGAACCTGCAACAGCGGCGCGGCGAAGGGCTGCTTCGAAATCAAGACCCGCATCCAGGCTTGCGGCCAGATAACCGCAGAACGTATCACCCGCACCGACCGTATCAACCGGCTCGATCTTCAGGCCCTTGGCCTTGACGAGCTTGCCATTGCGAATGGCGATCACGCCTTCCGCCCCGAGTGTGACGATGAGGGTCTGGCCGGTCTCGTCATGCAGTGCGGCGAGCTCCTTCTCCCGCTGGTCAGCGGAGAGGCTGTTTTTACCGATCAGCAATTCAAATTCGGTCTCATTGGCAATGACCATATCCGCCAGCCGCGAGAGGCGTGCTGCGTCCGGCGTCAGCGGTGCTGTGTTGATAATGGTCGTCACCCGCTTTGCCTTGGCGGCCTTCAGCGCCGCCTCGATTGCTTCGGCTGGCACCTCGAACTGCAACATCAAAATATCGCCAGCAGCCATCTCGGACACTGCGCGCTCAGCATCGGTTTCTGATACCTCGCCATTGGCGGCGGGAATGACCGAGATCATGTTCTCACCGCCCTCGCCAATCAGGATCACAGCAGTACCTGTCGGTACGGCGACGGTTTTGACCAGCGACAGATCGGCACGCGCATCACGAAGCAGCGTAAGAGCAGGTGCCGCAAAGGCATCGTCGCCGATTGCACCCGCCATCTTCACCGTAGCCCCTGCGCGTCGTGCAGCCAAGGCCTGGTTGGCACCCTTGCCACCCGCCGCCGTGGAAAACGACTTGCCGGTGACGGTTTCACCGGGCTTTGGCAGGCGGTCTGAAATGGCAACGAGGTCCATGTTGATGGAGCCGAAAACTGTGATCATGCGGGTCATTCCATAAAGGGCGAAAACGAAAGCGAAACAGGCGGCGACTTTGCCGAGTGGATCACTCGTCGTCAACCACCCTCAACTTGGCGGGACCGGCGCGCACCTCCGCGACCCGACGCAATTGTTCGGCCTCCAGATGGGCGATTTCCTTTTGCGAGGGCGCGAAATCGAGGCTTTCTATTTTGATGCCGCGCGCCAGCACCTTGTCGGACGAGGTCAACATCATGTCCACATCTTTCTGCACCAGCCCGAAATGCGCCTGCAATTTGCGCGTCCGCTCATCCAGACGCCGCACATCGTCCATCAGCATCGCGACTTCGCCTTGAATGAGGTGCGCCTGTTCGCGCATGCGCTGGTCTTTCAGCACCGACTGGATGACCTGCACCGAGAGCATCAACAGCGATGGCGAGACGATGACGACGCGCGAGCGATGCGCGCGCTGCACCAGATTTTCGAAATGCTGGTGGATATCGGCAAAGATGGATTCAGAGGGCACGAAGATGAAGGCGGTATCCTGCGTTTCACCGGAGATCAGATATTTGTCCGCGACATCGCGAATATGCACTTCCATGTCGCGACGAAACTGCTGGGTGGCGGCGCGTTTTGCCTCCGGCGCATCATCCGCCTTCAGGGCATTCCAGGCTTCGAGTGGAAACTTTGCGTCGATGACCAGGGGCGGCGCGTTGTTCGGCATTCTGATGGTGCAATCGGGCCGGAAACCGTTGGAAAGCGTAGGCTGCAAATTGTAGGCACCGGAGGGCAGGGCGTCTGCAATCAGCGCTTCCATCCGCGCCTGTCCAAAGGCACCACGCGTCTGCTTGTTGTTGAGGATGGCCTGAAGGCCGATGACGTCCTTGGCCAGATCCTGAATATTGCCCTGCGCCGCATCGATGACGGCCAAGCGCTCTTGCAACTTGCTGAGATTTTCGTGTGTCGAGCGGGTCTGCTCGGTCAAGGTGGTGCCGATGCGCTGCGACATGCCGTCCAGCCGGTCGTTCAGCGTCTGGCTCATCTCGTTCTGGCGGGCGCTGAGGCTTTCCGTCATCGCAGCGATGCGACCATGCAGTTCCGATTGTGTTCTCAGAAGTTCGGTGATTTCATCGCGGGATTGATCGGGAACCGTCGGTCTGCGCCACATGAACGCCGCAGCGATCAGACAGCCCGCTATGAGAATGCCCAAGAGAGCGCCAACCGATATCTGGAGGCTGCCGAGACTGAAAGCTGTCGTACCAAGCGCATTGAGATCGATGTTCATAGCCAAATCTAACAGATTTCGTGTGATTCGTCAGATCAAACCAAGAACATTTCTTGGGCGTAAATGAGTCGCGTTTGTTGCGGATGCGGTCGCTAATATTGGCCTTTATTTTTTGTTTCCTCCAAAGATGAGATGCGTTATGGGGAAGCCATGACGATCAAACCTCTTATTATTTTGCCTGATCCCTTGCTGCGCCAGCAATCCAAGCCCATCGAACAGGTGGATGCCGAGATTACGCGTCTGGCCGATGATATGCTGGACACGATGTATGATGCGCCGGGCATTGGCCTTGCCGCCATCCAGATCGGCGTGCCGCGCCGCATGCTGGTCATCGATATCTCGCGCGAAGATGAAGACCGCAAGCCGGTCGTTTTCATCAACCCGGAAATCCTCAACGTGTCGGACGATGTGTCGGCGTATGAGGAGGGCTGTCTGTCCATTCCCGACTACTACGCTGAAGTAGAGCGTCCGGCTTCGCTGACGGTGGCCTATATCGACCGCGACGGCAAACAGCAGACGGTTGAAGCCGATGGCCTTTTGGCCACCTGCCTGCAACATGAAATGGACCATCTGAACGGTGTTCTGTTCATCGACCACATTTCCCGCCTGAAACGGGATATGGTCATCAAGAAATTCACCAAGGCGGCCCGCGCAAAAGTCTGATGTGCCTGACTTTACGGTCGGCATATCAGGTCTTTGAGGGCAGGGGGCGAGCATGGCACTGCGCATCATTTTTATGGGAACGCCGGATTTTTCCGTTCCCACCCTGCGCGCGCTGGTCGATGCGGGCCATAAGATCGCCGCTGTCTACACGCAGCCGCCCCGACCCGGTGGCCGCCGCGGGCTCGATCTCCAGAAATCGCCCGTGCACCAGGCCGCCGAACTGCTCGGCATTCCGATTCTGACGCCTGTGAATTTCAAGGCGGAACAAGACAGGGCGGAATTCAAGGCCTTCAACGCAGACGTCGCCGTCGTCGTTGCCTATGGTCTGCTGCTGCCCGAAACCATTTTGAACGGCACCCGCCTTGGCTGCTACAACGGCCATGCCTCGCTCTTGCCACGCTGGCGCGGCGCGGCCCCCATTCAGCGTGCCATCATGGCGGGCGATACTGAGACCGGCATGATGGTGATGCAGATGGAAAAGGGGCTGGACACCGGTCCAGTTGCACTGACGGCAAAGGTTGCCATCGGTCCGAACATGACCGCTGGCGAATTGCATGACAGCCTGATGCTGGCGGGCGCGCGATTGATGCGCGAGGCGATGCTGAAGCTGGAAGACGGCGATCTGCCGCTGACACCGCAGTCGGACGAGTGCGTTCTCTATGCCGCCAAGATCGACAAGGCCGAGACGCGCATCAATTTTTCTTGGTCCAGCCAGGATGTACATAATCACATTCGCGGCCTCTCGCCCTTTCCCGGCGCATGGTTCGAAATGCAGATCGGCGGCAAGGCCGAGCGCGTGAAGGTCCTGGAAACCGAACTGGCGAGCGGCATGGGCGAAGCGGGCTCCGTTCTGGACGGTGACTTGACCATCGCCTGTGGCAGTGGCGCGGTGCGACTGGTGCGTCTGCAAAAGGCGGGCGGCAAGCCGATGTCGGCTCAGGATTTTCTGCGCGGTACTCCCGTCGCTGTTGGAACGAGGCTCGGCTGATGCCACGCTTCCGCATGACCGTCGAATATGACGGTTCCCCCTATTTTGGCTGGCAGCGGCAGACCAATTGTCCATCCGTTCAAGGCGCGCTCGAAGCAGCCGTGCTGTCGCTGACCAAGGAAGTCGTCAGCTTTCGTGGCGCAGGCCGCACCGATTCCGGCGTACACGCCAAGGGTCAGGTCGTGCATGTCGATCTCACCCGTGCCTGGGAGCCTTACAAGCTGCGCAACGCGCTGAATGCGCATCTGGCCATGGCTGGAGAGACTGTCTCGGTTCTGGACGTGGAAGCCGTGACCGAGGATTTCGACGCGCGCTTCTCGGCACTGCGCCGCCATTACCTCTACCGCATCATCTGCCGCAAATCGCGGCTGGCACTGGAGCATAAGCGGGCGTGGTGGGTATCGAAAGACCTTGATCATGAAGCGATGCATGCCGCGGCCCAAACGCTTGTTGGCCGGCATGATTTCACCACCTTCCGCTCCGTTCATTGCCAAGCCAACAGCCCGGTCAGAACGCTCGACCGGCTGGATGTGACGCGCGAGGGCGATCTAATCGAGATCCGCGCGACGGCGCAGAGCTTTCTGCACAATCAGATACGCTCCTTTGCCGGCACGCTGAAACTGGCCGGTGATGGCGGCCTCACGGTTGAAGACGTGAAGGCGGCGCTGGAGGCGCGTGACCGCAAGGCCTGCGGCCCTGTGGCCCCGCCTGACGGGCTCTATTTCATGCAGGTCGATTATCCCGATGTGATACCGCCACGGCAACCAAGACCGGAGATGACCAATGACGGTGACGATCTATCATAACCCCGCCTGCGGCACCTCGCGCAACACGCTGGCCATGATCCGCAAGGTTGTGCCTGAACGCTGATTTTTGCAAAAGCTAGGCGAAAACAGGCGGTGGCGGGTTTGGCTTACCCCCCTCTGTACTGCCGGACATCTCCCCCTCAGGTGGGGAGATCGACTCGTGGCTCCCGCTCGACTATCTCAAGCGTTGCGGATGGGGGATTTGAGTGCCGCTTGCCGATCTCCCTCCTTGTGGGGGAGATGTCCGGCAGACAGAGGGGGGTAAGCCAAACCCGCCACCGCCTATAATGAAAAGATTCACGCCCCAGTCTTCAGCTCGGATAAACGCCTAAGAAGCGTTGCAGAATTTCTGACAAGATCATACCGGGAACCAGGAGCGTCATGACGAGTGCCGTGACGAGCAACGGCTGTTCGCGGATAAAGAACTTCAGGATACGGGCGAAAGTGAACACCAGCGTCAGCAACAGCGCAAACCACAGAATTGCGACCAGCCCCTGCAAGGCCGGAAACAGCAGCGCAATCAGGATGAGTGTGGCGTAGCCATAGGAAAACGGCACGGAGAGCCAGTTTGCCACGACTACAATGGCTGGAAATTTTCCTTTGGAGCCCAAGGCCACCAGTAAAATGCCGATGAGGACCAACGGTACCATCCAGCAAATGGCCTCGACCATAGCGAGCCGGAAAAAGAAGATGCCACCGGTGCCGACTCCCTTCGGCAAAACGGACAGATAGGCCTCATGCCACCAGTACCAGGACAAAGCCATGGAGGGCAGGCACCACAGAGCCGCATAAAACGAGCGCGTCATGCCGCGATCCGTCAAATCCAGCAAACGCCCCCCGGCAGGATCACCCAGAAACAGTAGCCACAGGCCACGCATGTAAAGGGCGAGTTCTCTACGCGACGGCATGGTCAAACCAGCGTTCGATGAAAACTTCGTAGATGCGGGTCAATGTTTCGAGATCCGCGACGGCCACACGCTCATCCACCATGTGCATGGTCTGGCCGACGAGGCCGAATTCTACCACCGGGCAATAATCCTTGATGAAACGGGCATCCGACGTGCCGCCGGTGGTCGATAGCTTTGGCTCGTTGCCTGTGACCTCTGCCACCGCACCCGACAGCGATGAAATCAGCGCATTGTTGCGTGTCAGGAAAACATGGGCGGGGCGGTCGGCCCAGATGATGTCGTATGTGACCGGCGAGCGATCAGGGCGCAGCGCGCCGTCGGCGGCGGCCTCATCCAGACGGCGGATGATTTCGGCGCGCAGCGTCTCTGCCGTCCACGTGTCGTTGAAACGGATGTTGAAGCTGGCAGTCGCCTTGGACGGGATGACGTTGGTGGCCGCGTTGCCTGTGTCGATGGTCGTGATTTCGAGGTTGGATGGCTGGAAATTATCCGTGCCGTTGTCGAAGGGCGGGTCCATCAGCGCCTGGGTCAGTTGCAACATGCCACGAAGGGGATTGTCGGCCAGATGCGGATAGGCGGCGTGGCCTTGCACGCCATGAACCACGATGCGGCCCGACAGCGAGCCGCGACGACCGATCTTGATCATGTCGCCCAACTGATCCGGGTTGGTGGGTTCGCCCACCACGCAGGCATCCCATGTCTCGCCCTTGGCGGCGGCCCATTCCAGAAGCTTGGAGGTGCCGTTGATGGACGGGCCCTCTTCATCGCCCGTGATGAGAAAGGATACTGAGCCCTCGGGCTTTCCATGTTTTTCGATATGGCGGGCGATGGCCGCAACAAAACAGGCAATGCCGCCCTTCATATCGACGGCACCGCGCCCGAACATCTCACCGCCTGCGATTTCAGCCGCAAACGGTGGATGGCTCCATGCTGCCTCGTCACCCACAGGCACGACATCCGTATGGCCCGCAAACATCAGATGCGGGCCGTGGTCGCCGAGGCGGGCATAGAGGTTTTCGACGTCAGGGGTTCCCTCTTCCGTCGCCATGACACGGTCCACCGCAAAGCCGATCGGGGTCAGCAGCGTATCGAGCAGCGTCAGCGCTCCACCTTCTGCTGGCGTCACCGACGGGCAACGGATGAGGGCGGCAAGATTGGCGACGGGATCGGTGGCGTGCATGGGTCAGTCTACTTCTATCAATCGCGCAGCAACTCGTTGATGCCGGTCTTGGAGCGGGTCTTCTCATCGACGGTCTTGACGATGACCGCGCAATAGAGGCTCGGACCCATATCGCCATTCGGGAAAGGCTTGCCCGGCATGGTGCCAGCAACGACCACGGAGTAAGGCGGCACTTCGCCATAGGTGATCGAGCCTGTGGCGCGATCCACGATCTTGGTGGATTTGCCGATGAAGACGCCCATGCCGAGAACGGCACCTTCCCGGATGATGCAGCCCTCAACGACTTCCGAACGCGCTCCGATGAAGCAATTGTCTTCGATGATGGTCGGGCCGGCCTGAAGCGGCTCAAGCACGCCACCGATGCCGACGCCGCCGGACAGGTGGACATTCTTGCCGATCTGCGCGCAGGAACCAACGGTCGCCCATGTATCGACCATGGTGCCTTCATCGACGTAAGCGCCGAGATTGACGAAGGACGGCATCAGAACGACGTTCTTGGCCACATAAGCAGAGCGGCGCACGACCGCATTCGGTACCGCGCGAAAACCTGCGGCGCGGAACTGGTTTTCACCCCAGTTCTCGAACTTGGAAGGCACTTTGTCCCACCAGGTGGATTCGCCCGGGCCGCCGGTGACGATCTCCATATCGTTGAGACGGAAGGAAAGCAGCACGGCCTTTTTCAGCCACTGGTTTACGGTCCAGTTGCCATCGGCCTGCTTTTCAGCAACGCGAACTTGGCCGCCATCAAGCAGGTTCAGCGCAGTTTCGACCGCATCGCGAACTTCGCCCGTGGTCGATATGTTGACGCCATCGCGATTATCGAATGCGGTTTCGATGATTGTTTCAAGGGAGCCAAGATCCGAGATGCTCATGAGAATTCCTTAAACTTCGCTGACTATCGTCACATAAAGGGAAATATCCGCACCGCTGGCCGGACATGGTCAATTGCTCTAAGCGAGTGTTTCAAGGGCGTCAATGTGATTTGGCGCAGGCTGACGAAAGGCATGGACATGGCAAAACTGAAAAATGGCAAGTTGCGGCGCAAGGACGGCGTCTGGGACCCTTTGAAATCCAGCTCCGATGACAAGCAGCAGGCAGAAGGCTTGCCCAAAACCCCGCAATCGGCCTCGCCATCCTATCGTCTGGCCTATGCCGATACCGATTTTCTGTGCCGGGAAGAGTTGCGCCCCATTCGGCTGCAGCTGGAACTGATGAAGCCGGAAATGATCCTGACCGAGCGCGGTATCAAATCCACCGTGGTGCTGTTTGGCGGCGCGCGCATTCCCGAACCGGGCGGCGAAGCCTGGGCGGCGCGCAACGAAACGCAGAGAAAGAATCTGGAGGCCGCCTCGGTCTATTACGACGAAGCCCGCAAATTCGCGAAGCTATGCGCGGGCGAATCCGAAAAGCATGACCACCGCGAATATGTCGTGATGACGGGTGGCGGGCCGGGCGTGATGGAGGCGGGCAATCGCGGTGCATCGGAAGCCGGAGCGCCGTCAATCGGTCTCAACATTCTGCTGCCGCACGAGCAGGCACCCAACCCGCATGTGACGCCAGAACTCAGCTTCAACTTCCACTATTTCGCCATCCGCAAGATGCATTTCCTGATGCGTGCCAAGGCGGTCGTGGTGTTCCCCGGCGGCTTCGGCACCATGGATGAGCTGTTTGAAACGCTCACCCTCATCCAGACCAAACGCATGGCACCCATCCCACTCATTCTGTTCGGGGAAGCCTTCTGGCGCTCCATCATCAATTTCGAAGGGCTGGCCGATTTTGGCACGATTGCGCCAGATGATATGGAGCTGCTGCATTTCTGCGAAACGGCTGAGGATGCGTGGAAGGTGGTCGCGGATTTTTATGAGCTTTGAGTAAGGCTGCCGAATAGGCCCAGATTCGTCATCCTCGGGCTTGTCCCACTGCTGTCCGGTTTAAATTTGTAGACACGGCGCACGGTGTTGATTCTATTCGTATTCAAGCGTTTGGCGACGATCTTGGACACGAAAGAGGGGGCAACACCGTGCGTCATAACAATAGCGTCTTTCATGATCTTTTGAAGCGTATTCCATGGGCCGTCTTTGAACGCCTTGTGGATGAGCACGGCACCGACAAGCACACCAGGCAATTATCAACCAAGAGCCAGTTGGTGGCCTTGCTGTACGGGCAACTGGCCGGGGCGGTCAGCTTGCGCGAGATCGAAAGTGGGCTGGAAAGCCATTGCGCCCGCCTTTATCACTTAGGTGCAAAACCAGCCTCTCGCTCCACGCTTGCGGATGCCAATGCCAAACGCTCCAGTGCGGTGTTTGCCGGGATTTTTGCCGAACTGGTCGCAAGGGCCGAGCGTGGCCTGCGCCGAGCTGTCCGCGAGGCGGCCTATCTCATCGATGCCACCAGCTTGCGCCTCTCCGGTGCCGGATCACAATGGGCGCAGTTTTCCCATCAGGCCTGCGGTGCCAAGGTCCACATCATCTATGATGCGGATGCACAGCGGCCGATCTATGCCGCCGTCACAGCCGCCAATGTCAATGATATCACCGCCGCCAAGTCCATGCCGATCCAACCCGGCGCGACCTATGTCTTCGATCTGGGATATTATGATTTCGGCTGGTGGGCGAAGATGGACGAGGCCGGATGCCGTATCGTCACCCGCTTCAAATCTCACACGCCACTGACCGTAACGCATGAGCGATCGCTTGGGGGCGACACTGGACACGACAGCCGCATCCTGTCGGATCGCATCGGTCTTCTTCCGGCACGACAGGCCAGAAACCGCAAGACCCGCTCGGCAAATCCGTGCGCGAGATCACGGTTCGCACCGAAACGGGCAAGGTCCTGCGTATCCTGTCGAACGATCTGAACGCCACAGCGCACGAGATCGCCGATCTCTACAAGCGCCGCTGGGCAATCGAGCTGTTCTTCAAATGGGTCAAGCAAACGCTGAAAATCAAGCATCTGCTGGGGAAATCGGAAAATGCCGTCCGCATCCAGATCACTGTGGCCCTTATTGCGTTCATCATTCTGCGTATGGCGCAGGCAGACCAGAAGACGATCCAAAGCCCGCTAGCCTTCGCGCGCCTTGTGCGTGTCAACCTCATGCACAGACGCAGAACAGACCGCCTCCTTAAACCACCCACATCACCCCTGAAACATCACGACCAGATGGTGCTAAAATGGACGTGAATTTAAACCGGACAGCAGTGGGCTTGACCCGAGGATCTAACGAACCACAAGATCAAACGTGGTTAGATGCTCGGGACAAGCCCGAGCATGATGGCTGGAGAGAGTGGATGCGTCTCTCTGTCGTATCAAATCCGTGCAAATCGCTCCGTCAGCAGCGCGAAGAACCCATCCGCATCCACATCGCGCATCACGCGCGCATTGGGCGCGCGGCCTGTGACCTTCCACCAGTCGACAACCGTCATGCCGATGGTCAGTTCGGAATTCACCTCGATCTCGACATTGCAATCGCGACCGTCGAACAGGTCCGGTTTGATGAGATAGGCGATCACGGTCGGGTCATGCAGCGGGCCGCCGTCTGAACCGTACTTCTCCACGTCGAAGCGTTCGAAAAACTCCAGCATCTCCGCCATGGCAATCGCCGGGCGCGTGCCGATATCGCGGATGGCGGCCACGCGGGCCTTGGTGGTGAGCAGCTTATGCGTCACATCGAGCGGCATCATCACCAGTGGAATGCCGGAGCGGAAGACGATGTCGGCTGCCTGCGGATCGACATAGATGTTGAATTCGGCAGCAGGCGTGATGTTACCACCCTCGAAGAAACCGCCACCCATCAGCACCAGTTCTTTCACGCGCGGCGCAACATCGGGAGCCTTTTGCAGGGCCGTGGCGATGTTTGTCAGCGCACCCAGCGTGCAGAGCGTGATGGTGCCTTCCGGCTCGCGGCGTAGCGTCTCGATGATGAAGTCGATGGCGTTTTGCGATTGCGCTTCGAGAACCGGCTCCGGCAAGGTCGGGCCGTCGAGACCCGTGCTGCCATGAACATGCTCGGCGGTGATCGGCGCACGGACCAGCGGGCGCTCGCAGCCTTCGTAGACCGGAATTTCCGTGCGGTTGCACAGTTCCAGCATGATGCGGATGTTGCGGCTGGTCAACTTCAGCGGCACGTTGCCCGCAACGGCACACAGCCCGAGAACTTCGATTTCCTCCGGGCTCGCCAGCGCCAGCATGATGGCGGCGGCGTCGTCCTGTCCGGGGTCGGTGTCGATAATGATTTTTCTGCGCTCGGCCATGGTCTTCCTGCTTTTGATAAGAGATGTCTTTTCAGGCCTGTTTCCAAAGCTTGTCAAGCAGGTGGCAGTTGAGACTTTTTCCCAACATACCGTTCTTGCTTTGCAACCCGCATATTCCCATATGAAACCATGCCGCCGCAAACGGGGCAAACCACGTCGCTTGGTTACAAGGACCGAAAGATATGAGCCGTATGACACCTTTCACCCATCCGCTTATGCTGGGTTTCGATGCTATGGAAAAAACGCTCGAACGGATGACGAAAGCGAATGACGGCTATCCGCCTTACAACATCGAGCGACTGGCAGCCGAAGGCGGTAGTCCGGAGCGGCTGCGCATCACCATAGCGGTTGCGGGATTTTCCGAAGACGATCTTGAAGTGACGACAGCTGACAATCAGCTCATTATTCGCGGACGCCAGCAGGAACAGGACGCGAAAGACTATCTGTATCGCGGCATCGCTGCACGGCAATTCCAGCGGGTTTTCGTGCTGGCGGAGGGCATGCAGGTCAATGATGCGCGCCTGCGAAACGGTCTGCTGTCCATTGATCTCACCCGCCCGGAAATCTCTAACGTGGTGAAGAAAATTAACATTTCCGTCTCACAGTAGGATTCTGTACGCCAAGCGACTCATAAGCGGCATGGCGTCTCATGAATGGAGGCTGACATATGCTCTTGAAAGAAGCGCATGCGAGTTTGACAAAGTCGCAACTGGCCCATATCGGGGCAGGCGAAGTCGGATACATCAGAAAGATGCGCGCCGAAGAAGTGAACCGTTGCTTCCCGGAAGCGCCAAATATCGATCCGACCCTTGATCTTTGGGCTTTGTTCGGTGCGGATGGTACACCGATCCTTTTGACCGACAACCGTTCCAGCACCTTCTTCAAAGCTGCCGAAGACGAACTACGCACGATAAGCGTTCATTGAACGCCATTAGAGCGTCTGCCATTACGTCATCTCAAGGCACCCCAGGGTGCCTTTTGCATGTCTACATCACATCGTCAGGCGGTCTGCCGGGACGGGGATGGTAGCGCGGAAAGGTCCAGCCGAAGATCAGTGCTCCGCTTCGGATTGCAAAAGCGGTGAGAACACCGGCAGCCGATGCGACAAGGAGGGGCATACCCAGCGCATGGACGGCCGTAAACACGCAAGCGCCTGCCAAAGCGCAGCTGATATAGACTTCCGGTCTTAACAACACAGACGGTTCGCCAGCCAGAATATCACGAAGAACGCCGCCGAAAGTCGCCGTCATGGTGCCGGTAACGATGGCGACCGTAGGCGAGCCGCTGACGGCAAGGCCTTTTGCTGCACCCATGACGCAATAGGCCGATAGGCCGATGGCATCCAGCCAGATCAAGAGCCTGTATCGGGATTCCAGCAGGTGTGCCGTGAGATAGACGAGTGCGGCGACAACCACGCAGACCAGAATATAGGTCGGGTTGACGACCCAGAAGACGGGTGAGCGCCCGAGCACGAGATCTCGCAGCGTACCGCCGCCGATACCTGTCACGGCGGCGAAAAACAGAAAACCGATCAAATCGAGCTGTTTGCGTGAAGCAGCGAGGGCACCGGTGGCCGCAAAAACGGCAACGCCCGCATAATCGAGAAAAGCCAAAAGGGTCATGGGCAGGCGCTCTCCTCAAATGTTGCGCAAGGGTCAGTGTCACGCAAGGGCCAGACCCTATGGTCCACCGCCGAACCAAGATGACATGCTCTATGCTTTTGCTTCTTTAGCGGAAACAGACATAAAGGAAAATGCCGTGAAACGTCTTCTCGTCGTAACGCTTCAAGCTTTGGTGCTTTTGTTTATGCCGGTGCTGGCACTTGCCCAGCAGGAGCTCGTGAGCGACCCGGAGATTTACGAGAAGGACCATTTTCGCACCGAATGCAAAGTTGCCGAATTCGGTGAGGGCTTCATCACGCGGCTGGATATCAACAATGACGGGATTATGGACGCTATCACAAACCGCGGCGAGTTGACTTGTGACGGTGAAAAGGCACGTAGCTGCGGTGACGACGGCTGCCCTTATAATTTCTATGTTCAGGTCAAGGAAGGCGGCTATCTGATGATCGCCACCGCGACGATCTACAGCTACGATTTCGTTCAGCGTTTCGGCAACATGGTTTTCGAATTCAAGATGCATCCGCGCTTTTGCGAGCGCACCGATAGCGAACCATGCGTAATGACAGTGCGGGTACGGGGTACGAAATTCGTAACGATTTCGAGCAAATAGCGTCAACGAGACCTGTTGACGGCCATACCCTGATTGTAACGGCTTCTGAGTGAACGCGGCATGAAAATGCTGGCGAGAGCAATGACGAACACAATCAGGCTGACGCTGAGAAGGGCTATCGTCGAATAGCTGCTACCAAGCACTGCGCCGGAAATAGCACCCGCAATCATGCCAAGCCATGGCACCAGTTGGATTGTCCAATCCAATTTGCGTTCACCCAATATGAAGCGTCCGACGCCACGCCCGAAGCGGGACAGAGCGCCGGTGACATAGGTCAGGCCTATCGGCAGTCCTTCCACGTGTTCCACGGCGGCGTTGATCATGCCCATGGCAAAGACCACGAGATAGAATGAGCTGAGTTTCCCGCCTTGAATCTGTAAAATCGCGGCGAGAAATAGTGCGACGCCAACCGCGCAAAGAACGGTAAAGACCCGTCTGTTGGACCTGTTGGCAATGATAATGCCAATCGCATTGCCAGCCACGAAGATGACGATAGCCAGAAAGAGCGTTGCGGCATGGGCGTAGTCACCCGATTGCAGTGACAATGCTGCGCGCGTGGTATTGCCCGTCATGAAGGACACGAAATCTCCCGACATCGTCAGGCCGATGGCATCGGTCATTCCGGCAACGAAAGAAAGAGCAGCAACAAGCGCAAGACCTGTGGCCATGCGTCTTGTGCGAATGATCTTTCGGCGTCTTTGTCTGGTCATGGATGTTCCGCCATACGGGTTTTAAGGCATCATAACCACAGGGCAGGAATGACGCTTAAGATGCAATAGGACGCAGGGACCATCACGGAATTGGTGGTGCATCTTTTACCCTCATAACGAGTGTTGGTCACGCCGTTCCGCTTTTTCGTAAAAGAAGAGTTTACAGGGCATGTTTCGGCAATGTATTAGTTGTCAATCCTAGTCAACTTTGTTAGCGGACTGCGCGTAGAGCTGCGGCGGCAAAGTGTGGGCGTGCAGGCACCAGCTGCAAAAGATAGGCGCATAGTTACGGAACTCCGGGAATATCAAGATGGCACCTGAAAAATTGACCTCTTCGAACCTGAACGCTTTACCGCGCAAACGGCACCGATCTACGGCTGCTATTTTGTCGCTTGTCGCCTGCCTTTATGCTGGTGCGGGTATTGCGCAGACGCCATCTCCTGCGACAGAGCCCGCCCCGACAACGCAGACGACAACCCCGACCGAGGTCCAACAGCAATCGCCAGAGCCAGCTCCCGCACCGACAGCGCCTGCACCTGCACCGGCAGCGCCCACGGTTCAGCAGCCCACGCCTGATGCAGCGCCCCAGCCTCCGATCCAGCCCACTTTGGCAGAGCCGCCTGTCGTGCCAGCCGCTAGCGCTGAGCAACGGAGCGATATTCCGCACAACCTGTCCCCTTGGGGCATGTTCATGGCGGCCGATTGGGTCGTGAAGGGTGTCATGATCGGGCTTGCCTTCGCATCTCTGGTCACGTGGACCGTTTGGGTCGCAAAATCCATCGAGCTGGCAGGCGCGCGCATTCGTGCCGGTTCCACACTCAAGATCATTCACAAGGCAAAGACGCTGTCAGAAGCCACCCAGGCTGCAGACAAAAAAGGTGGCCCCGCCGCTCTTATGCTGCGGATGGCAACCCATGAGATGCAACTCTCGGACGCGGTGGTGGAGCACACCGATGGCGGCGGCATCAAGGAACGTGTCTCTTCCGTTTTGGGTCGCATCGAAACCCATGCGGGCCGTCGCATGTCTCGCGGAACCGGTGTTCTGGCCACGATCGGCTCGACGTCGCCTTTCGTCGGCCTGTTCGGAACGGTCTGGGGTATCATGAACTCCTTCATCAGCATTTCGGAATCGCAGACGACCAACCTTGCCGTTGTCGCACCCGGCATTGCCGAAGCCCTGCTAGCAACCGCTATCGGTCTGGTTGCGGCCATTCCAGCAGTGGTGATCTATAACGTCTTTGCCCGTTCCATTACCGGTTACCGTCATTTGCTGGCGGATGTCGCCGCTGGTGTCGAACGTCTCGTCAGCCGTGATCTCGATTTTCGCCGCATTCCGCCGGGCAGCGCTGCAAAGCCTGCGGTCTCACTCGTGGGGCGTTGATCAATGGCTGGTGGTATTCGCGAAAGCAGTGGAGATGAACTCTCCGAAAACCATGAGATCAACGTAACGCCGTTCATCGACGTGATGCTGGTACTGCTCATCATTTTCATGGTTGCTGCACCCTTGGCGACGGTGGATGTGAACGTTGACCTGCCCGCATCTTCGGCAAAGCCCGCGGAACGCCCGGAAGAGCCACTTTACCTCACCGTGAAGGACGATCTTTCACTCAATCTGGGCAACGACGCAGTAGCGCGCGAAGCGCTGACGGCGCGGCTGGATGCACGAACCGGCGGCAAAAAGGATACGCGTATTTTCCTGCGCGCCGACAAAGCCGTCGATTACGGACACTTCATGGAAATCATGAACATGCTGCGCGATAGTGGTTATCTCAAGATCGCGCTTGTTGGTCTTGAGGGCGCTGCCGCAGCAAGCCAGGTCGGAACGGGTCAGCCCGCAGGCGCGACCACGCCCGCGGCCGCACCCACCGGAGCGACCCCATGAGCGACCCCTCTTTTCCCCGCACCGGACGCTCCCGGCTGGGAGAATTGGCGCTGTGGACGACAGCCGCGGTGCTGACCGTTGGTGTTCACGCCGGTGCTGCTTACTACCTCATGCAGGAACAGCCCGAGCCCGTTGCTGATGCCGGACCGCCGGCAGCAATCATGATCGAGCTTGCGGCTCTTCCTGAGGCCGTCAACACCGAGGAAACAGTTGAGGTCAATGATGTCGAGGATGTGCAGGAAGTAAAGAGCGTCGTGCCTGATAAGGTGGAGGACGTGCCGCCACCGGTAGAGCCACCGCAGCCACAGCCAGAACCCGTCGTCGAGGAAACTCCGCCGGAGCCCGAACCCACACCGGAGCCGCCGCAGGAAATTACCGAGCCGCTTCCGGAACCATTGCCTGAACCTGTAGAGGAGATCGACCCGGTTCAAGAGCAGCAGATGGCTGCGCTTGAAAATGTCGAGGTGCCACTGCCGTCCTTCCGCCCACCTTTGCCTCCGGTCGAAAAAAAGGTGGAAAAGAAAGACGAACCCGAAAAGAAGAAGGTTGAACGCAAAAAGACCGTCGCGCCTGCCGCATCAGCAGCAAAGGATACGGCCAAGGTCGAAACAACGCAGTCGGATCGCACAGCGGCTTTGAAAAATAGCTCCGGTTTGTTTTCATCCTCGGTATCGCCTGCCAAGTGGAATGCCCGGGTTCGCTCTGCGGTGTCGCGTCGCGTCTCGCGTGCAGGCTCCAAGGGTATGTCGGTCACGGTCGCTTTTAACGTGGATGATGGCGGCTCTATCGGCAGAGTGCGGGTTATCAGCTCAACGGGTGACGCCTCTATTGATGGAAAAGTGGTGAATTCCATTGAAAAAGCCTCTATTGCGGAGCCACCGCCGGGCGCCCAAACAGCCTTCCAGGTGAAAATAGACATTCAGTGACGATGATCTGATTTGTTGTCCTCGTGCCCTGTGGAGGGTCATCGGACTTTTCGCTTTCGCAGAAATGCGATAGGCCTGTTTTCTCACTGGGAAAGCATTCAAGATCATGAAATTCAGCATTGAGCAGGCGGAAGATTTAATCTCTTCCATATTCGAGAAAAATGGTGTCGTGCAGGAGAGTGCTCGCTCCGTGGCGCGAGCGATCGTTGCGGCAGAAGCGGCAGGGCAGGGCGGTCATGGCGTTCGGCGTGTTCCTTCTTACATCAGCCAGTTGCGCGTCGGTAAAATCGATGGAAAAGCGCTTCCCGTTACGACACTGATACGGCCATCTGTTCTGTCTGTGGATGCGGGGCATGGGTATGCTTACCCGGCTATTGATGTTGCGGTGGAGCGGCTTCCCGCCATTGCGCGTGAGCAGGGCATTGCCTTGGGTGTGATCGGCCGATCGCACCATGCGGGTGTCATGGCGCTGACGGTGGAGCGCTTTGCTGAACAGGGGCTTGTCGCTTTCATGGTTGCCAACGCGCCCGCATCGATGGCTCCGTGGGGTGGCATCAAGCCGCTTTATGGAACGAACCCCATTGCTTTCGCCGCGCCAGTGGATGGGGCAGATCCGCTGGTCATCGATCTCGCGCTCTCCAAGGTCGCGCGCGGAAAGATCATGGCAGCTCGCCAGAAAGGTGAAGCTATTCCCGATGGCTGGGCGCTGGATGCCAGTGGCCAACCGACGACGAACCCGAACGAAGCAATCAACGGCACAATGCTGCCGGCTGGTGATGCCAAGGGTGCAGCCCTTGCCCTGATGGTGGAAGTCATGGCGGCGGGCCTGACCGGTGGTAATTTCGGTTTTCAGGCATCGTCCCTGCTGGATGATACGGGCACGGCCCCATCTCTCGGCCATACACTCATCGTCATCGATCCAGCGATTGCCGGAGATCAGGTTCTTGCCAAGCGTCTTGCCTTGATGGCGGGCGAAATCGAGGGGCAAGAGCACGCGCGCCTCCCTGGACGTCGGAGTCAAGGCATTCGCAAGCAGTCACTGGAAAATGGTATCACAATCGATGCCGATATATTGGCGCAGATCGAAGCCCTGTAATCAGCTACAACGGCCGAGCTGCTCTTCCAGCAGCTTGGCAAAGGCTGCCCCGGCTATGTCGAGCGGGCCGCTATTGTCGATTGTCGTCACATCGAAATCGCCGCAAACATCCAAAGAACTGCGTTGAAGTCGGCGCAGAATATCCTCCCGGCTTTCACGTCCACGGCTCTCCAATCTTGCCGCCAGAACATCTGGTGTGGCGATGACGTTGATGACCTTTAGCGCCGGAAACGCTGCGTTGAAATGGGAAAGAGCCGAGCGCGAGCCATTGGCGATGACAATGTCGCCCAGCTTTAACTTGTCCTGAACCGAAGCTGGAATGCCGTAACTCAGACCATGCGCATCCCACGATACGCAAAATTTTCCCTGGTCGAGACGGCGGGCGAACTCTTCCCGCGTCACGGCTTCGTGGTCTTCACCACCCGCATCACGACTTCTGGTAATGACCCGACGTGCGAAATGAATATTATGCCGCTGGCCCAGTTTTGCTGCGGCAAACGCCATGAGGGTGTCTTTACCCGCACCACTTGGCCCGACGACGACGATCATCACGCCGGGGTGTTTCGGTAGACCCGAGGTGGATAGCTCAGCGTCACTCATGCAACACGCCTGCCTTGACGCCAGACGGAGCGTACGATCGGAACGCCGTTTTCTCGACGGACGCGCACGAGATCTGCTCTCAGGCCTACAGCGATGCGACCGCGATCATCAAGACCGACAGTGCGCGCTGGTGTGGCCGTCACCATGGCAAGCGCCTTGGGCAAGGTTATTCCGTCCACTTGGTCGGCCAGCAGGAATGGCGCGTGAAGCAGGCTGAACGGAACATAGTCCGACGATAGAACGTCCAGAACACCCAGTTGAGCAAGGTCACGTGCAGCGATATTGCCGGAGTGGGATTTGCCGCGAACGATGTTGGGTGCGCCCATCAGAACGCTCATGCCTGCATTGTGAGATGCCTGGGCCGCCTCAACGCTGGTGGGAAATTCCGCCAAGGTTACACCATGTCCGATAGCCTCTTCGACATGCGCGAGCGTCGCATCATCATGGCTTGCAACCGTGATACCGCGTTCCGCGCACCGGGCAGACAGAAAATCGCGATGCTTGGCAGAATATTGGGAAGACGCCGCAACACGCCGATCAACAAAAGCTTTGAAGGCCTCATCGCTCAAGCCACGCTTCTTCTGGTAAAAAACGATATATTGATCCATCGTCTGAAACTGTCGCTGGCCCGGAGAATGATCCATCAGCGAGATCAGCCTGACATTCGGATCATTTTCGAAACCCTCGAAATGCTCCAGCACATCCGAAGCAGCAACCTCGCACCGCAGGTGCAGAAGGTGATCGGCGCGCAAGCGGTTTTCGTTCTGCGCCTGCTCTATGGCATCCGCCATGCCACGCATTTCGCCTTTGGCGAAGCCGCCATCCTCGTCTGAGCCGAGGCGGAGGCAATCAAACACCGTGGTGATGCCTGATGATGCGATCTGCGCATCATGAGCCTGAATGGCAGCAACCTTGTCCCAGGTTACACCGGGGCGCGGTGAGTAATGCTGTTCCAAATGATCAGTGTGGAGTTCCACGAGGCCGGGGATCAGATAATCTCCCTCACAATTCTCACCTGTGCGAGATGCGCCTTCGCTGATATCTGCGATCAGGCCGTCTCGAACAAGAACGGAGCCTTCAAGGATATCGTTTTCAAGAACGATACGGGCGTTGGAAAAAACATGTTCGGTCATGCGTGTACTGCTTTCATATCGTGTCTCTGCCCGTGGCGGGAGCGGTGGCCGTCAGCGGCAACCATGTGTGGACGGTGAAGTCTTCGCCACGGTTTTTTTCAATAAACAGGCCAAGACCGGAGACGGCCATAGGTTTTTGTGTGAACTCAGAAAACTCACGAGTGAGGATGGCGCTCATCTCCGCTCTCTCATCTTCAGCCACCGGCCCCGTCAGCGTCATGTGAAAACGAAAATCCTCCATCACGTGCGGGTAACCCCACCTGGACAGGTTCCGCCTTTGGCTTTCCGTCAGGTTCTGCGGCCTTCGCCGGGCGATATCGCTGTCCGACAAGGGAGCTCGAAATGGCTCGAAGTGATCGACAACATCTGCCGCGAAATCCTGAAGCGGCTGGTGCACCGCGTTTGGCACCAGCGCGAAGAATGGGCCGAGCGAACCAATGACGATCTCAGGAATATCAAAGGCATGGCGGCTCTCTGCAAAGGCATGAAATGCTGCGAGAAGGCCAGCTTCGCTTTGATTTGGGGAAAGCTCGAACGGCGCTTTCAGCGTTGCATGAAACCCGTAACGACGCGGCTCCGCTGTTATCTCTGCGTAGGTTCGATAGGCATCATAGTGAGTATCGGAAAATGCGTTGCGGCCCAACCATTGAGATGCCTTTTCTGTAAGAGCATCATTTTCGGATGGGGTGAAATAGATGGCGTAGCGCACGTCGTCGTACTTTCGAAAATCAAAGAGACCGCAGGGGTATTTGAGCTGAATCGCTCTTGGCCTTCAAGCCGCAACTGCGACTTATGCCCTTCCGATGACGGAATGATGATATGTCGCGGAAAAGCAGTCTAACGATGTCGATTTTTAAGACACGGACGGTCAGTGATGGCGCGACGCTTCAAACGCCGATGAAACTTCCTCAAGCATTGTGCGTTGTCTTCACGAGTTTCAAAAGATGCAAGGAGTACACGCTAATGGAAATCGGCATTTTGATCACGCTATTCTTCACTGTTTTTGCAGCGTCGAGCGTATTTTGCGCCTACTGGTTTGGTGAGAAACAGAACTTCTGAGGTTAATATCGATTATGTCTCAGCCACTAATCCTCAAGTAAAAAAGCGTCGCAAAACACTGCGACGCTTTTTTATTATGTGTCCGCGTATCAGTGCGCAGCGGACATGTCGCCCAGAACTTCTTTGGAAATGACGGTCGAGTCCGCGTTCAGTTTGTAGACCATCGGCACGCCAGTCGCGAGGTTCAATTTGAGAATCTCTTCCTTGCTGAGCTTGTCCAGAACCATTACCAGCGAACGCAGCGAGTTGCCGTGGGCCGCGACAAGCACCTTTTCGCCCCGCAGCACACGCGGCAGAATTTCCGTTAGATAGTAGGGCCAAACGCGCGCACCGGTATCGCGCAGGCTCTCGCCACCTGGCGGTGGGATGTCATAGGAACGACGCCAGATATGCACCTGTTCTTCGCCCCACTTTACGCGGGCATCGTCCTTATTGAGGCCGGATAGTTCGCCGTAATCACGCTCGTTCAGGGCTTCATTTCGAATGGTTTCCAGGTCTGACTGGCCGACATTGTCCAAAACCATCTGGCAGGTTCGCTGCGCGCGAATCAAAGATGATGTGTAGGCGACGTCGAACTTGATACCGTAATCCGCAAGCGCCTTGCCACCGGCATTGGCCTCTTCAACACCAAGGTCTGTCAGGTCAGGGTCACGCCAGCCCGTGAAGAGGTTCTTGAGGTTCCAGTCACTTTGGCCGTGACGAACGAGGACGAGGGTTCCGCTCATTTCGATAGCTCTCCAGAGTTGGTTATTGGTCTTTCGCCAGACCCAGAACGTCCAGCATGGAATAAAGGCCAGGCTTTTGAGCATGTGCCCAGACAGCGGCAGCAATCGCGCCGCGCCCGAAAATCGTGCGGTCGCCAGCATGGTGGGATAATGTAACCTGCTCACCTTCCGCCGCAAAAATCACGGAATGATCACCGACCACGGATCCGCCACGCAATGTGGCAAAGCCGATGGTGCCGGCCTCGCGAGGGCCGGTGTGACCATCGCGAACGCGCACGGATTTTTCAGTCAGGTCGATGCCACGACCCTGTGCCACCGCTTCGCCGAGAAGAAGGGCCGTTCCGGAGGGCGCATCGACCTTGTGCTTGTGATGCATCTCGAGAATTTCGATATCCCAGTCATTCGCATCCAGCGCCTTTGCAGCCTGCCGTGTCAAAACACTGAGAAGATTGACACCGAGGCTCATATTGCCTGATCTGACGATACGGGCGTGGCGGGCGGCAGCCTCGAATTTTGTCTCATCGTCAACCGTGCAGCCTGTGGTGCCAATGACATGAACGATCCGTGCCTGTGCGGCAAGACCCGCGAAAACAACGCTTCCTGCGGGGGATGTGAAATCGATGACACCCTCAGCATGAACGAAGGCATCCATCGCATCGCCGGTTACCGCAATGCCGAGAGGTCCAAGGCCAGAAATTTCGCCAGCGTCACGGCCGATAAACGGCGAGCCTTCACGTTCCACCGCAGCATGAAGCTGTACGCCTGGCGTTTGATGGATAAGGCGAATCAATGTCTGCCCCATACGCCCGGCAGCACCCACCACCACCAGCTTCATACCATCAACGCTCATGCCACCCTACCTATCCTTTGTGGATTAAAGACCGCGAACACCAGTCGCCTGAAGATTGTTGAGACGAGCGTAAAGACCATCTTCCTGACGCGCAAGCGTGTCGTGTACACCCTCTTCCACAACCAGACCGTCATTCATGACAATGATTTTGTCCGCCTTGACCACGGTCGACAGGCGGTGCGCAATGACAATAACCGTGCGCCCGTTCATGGCCGTATCAAGGGCCTTCTGAACAACGGCTTCCGATTCCGTGTCGAGCGCGGAGGTGGCTTCGTCAAGCAGCAAAATGGGTGCATTGCGAACCAGTGCGCGCGCAATCGACAGGCGCTGACGCTGACCGCCGGAGAGCGTCATGCCGTTTTCACCAACCGGTGTCTCGTACCCCTGCGGCTGCGCGATAATGAAGTCATGCGCGAAAGCCAGTCTTGCGGCCTCTTCAATTTCCTCATCGGTCGCTTCAGGACGACCGTAGCGAATATTGTCGCGGATCGTGCCTTCAAAAAGGTAAGGCTGCTGCGAGACATAAGCGAGGTTCTGGCGCACAGACATCGTCGTCACATCAGCGATGTTTTGACCATCTATCAATATTGCGCCGCCATTTGGATCATAAAAGCGCGGAATAAGATTGATGATCGTCGACTTGCCGGCACCAGACGGACCAACAAGCGCGGTGGTTTTTCCGCCTTCTGCGATAAAGCTGACACCCTTTAGAATTTGACCGCCGTCCTTGTAAGAAAACACGACGTCACGCAACTCGACGGTCGCGTTCGCTATCGTCAGCGGCTGCGCGTCTGGTTTCTGGCGCTGTACCGGTTCCATGTCGAGGATGTCGTAGATCATCTGGGCGTTGACGACTGCGCGCTCCAGCGAAATCTGCACGCGCGCAAGCCGGCGTGCCGGGTCATAGGCTAGGAGGAGAGCCGTGACGAAAGCAAAGAATGCGCCCGGCGGCACGTTGTTATAGATGGCCCGGTAGGCAGCATAGGCAAGAACGCCAGATACGGCGAGACCGGCGATGGTTTCAGTCAATGGCGCACTTTTTTCGGTCAGCCGGGCGATACGATTTGCACGCCACTCGGCAGAATCGATGACCCTGTCGACGCGGTTTTCCAGCTGCCTTTCCATGGTGAAGGCTTTGACGATGGCGATACCTTGCAGTGTCTCCTGCATTGCGCCGAGCACGCGACTGTTGAGGATGACAGCGTCGCGCGTGGCAGTACGCAGACGCTTGGAGATATAGCGCAGACCCAAGACCAAAGGCGGCACGATAAAGACGATGACGATCGAAAGAACGGGATCTTTTATAATCATCACGGCAACCAGCGCGATGAATGTCAGGAGATCGCGGGCAACCGTTGTGACCGTCAGGTTCATGACATCACGGATACCGCCAATATTCTGGCTGACCTGTGCAGCAAGGTGAGCGGAACGGGACTCACTGAGATATCCCACCGACAACGTCATGAGGTGGGAGAACAATCGCTTCTGATATCGCGCGACAATGTTATTGCCGATTTTCGACAGCGCCACCGACTGGCCGTAAGTTGCCAGACCACGGATAAAAAATGCTGCGAAGATAGACGCGCAAATGATCCAGACGAGATCTGCCCGCCTGTTGACGAAGGCCTCGTTGATGATGGAGTCCATGATCCAGGCCGTAAAGGCCGTTGTACCGGCAACGGTCAGCAGGCAGAAAATTGCGAAAGCATAGCCCGAAATATGATCGCGGGCGTTTTCTGCAAAAATGCGCTTCAGGACTGACGTAATTGTATCGGTATCCACAGGATGCCGTTTTTTGGCGGTCTTCACGTTTCATCCACCTTGTGCGGTTTGGAGCAGGCACGCTGCCCATTCAACCGGCGTCTATATCCACTTGGTCCGGTTTTGGCCAGTCCCGACTTGGTGCCTACCCCTGCCAGCGCCTGCCATCCAGTGTCAGGCCGAAGTCGCCGGGTGTTCGGGCATAGGTGGAAAGGCCAGCAAGTGCGGCCTGTGGATGGGTCACGACATGGGTTGGAATGCTGCGCATCAGCGCGCTGTGTGGTGCCTTGTCTTCGAAGGCCGCGCGAAATTCCGGCAATTTGAGTGCCGGGATGATTTTCTGTGAGATGCCGCCAGCAAGATAAACCCCGCCACGCGCCATGAAAATCAACGCCAGATCGCCCGCGAGCCGACCAAGATAAGTGCTGAACAACGAAAGCGTCTCTTTTGCCTGCGGATTTTCTCCGCTCAAACCCGTGGCCGTGACGTCTGCAGGATCAGAAAAGACAGGCGTTATGCCATCGGCTGCACAAATGGCGCGGTAAAGATTGACCAGCCCGCGTCCGCACAATATCTGCTCGCCTGCGATACGGCCTTCAATGGTGTCGAGATGTGGAAATACCTGATAGTCGCGTGCGCTGCGCGGACCGATATCGATATGACCACCCTCGCCGGGTACCGGAAACCACATATTGCGGGCGTAAACGAGGCCCGCGACACCGAGCCCGGTGCCAGGTCCAAGCACGACGCGTGACGCCGTCATATCAGGATGGGCAGGGCCGATGGTTTCTCTGCTGTCGCCACCGAGAGACGCTATGGCGAGAGCCTGCGCTTCGAAATCATTGATAACGATAACGTCTTTAAGACCAAGGTTGGCGAGCATCTCCTTGGGTTTGACAACCCAATGGCAATTGGTCAGCGGTATCTCATCGGTTTCGATCGGACCGGCGACGGCAAGGATCGCGGATACGGGCAGCAACGCGGTATGCTTCAGCACCGCAGTTTGAATCGCGTCATCAATAGACGTGTAGTCGGCGGTCTTGACGCTCGTCAGTTGGGTGGGCTCGGCGTTCGCATCCGGCAAAATGCAGAAGCGCGCATTGGTGCCGCCGATGTCTCCGATGAGAATCGGAAAGGAAAGTGTGTCGTTCTGCATCGCTGCTCCTGGATCGCCGGGATATATCAACGTGTTGACTGAAAATCGGTAAGCTGTTCGGCCGTGGCGCGGTTCAAGGCCATCGGAATGTCGTAGACGGTCGCAAGGCGCGTCAGTGCCTTGACATCAACGTCGTGGGGTAGGGAGGAGAGTGGGTCGATGAAAAAGATCAGCATATCCACGTCGCCCGTCGCAATCATCGCGCCGATCTGCTGATCGCCACCAAGTGGCCCACTTTTCAAACGCACGACATTCAATCCCGGACAGGCATCCTGCACGCGGCCACCCGTGGTGCCGGTGGCAACGATCCTGAACTGAGACAGTGCAACTTGATGCCGACGGGCGAAATCCGCCATATCGTCTTTTTTCTGGTCATGCGCGATCAAAGCGATACAGCGTTGCCCGGTCATATGGTCTCTGCGCCCCAGCCTTGTTCAGATCGCATTGTCTAAATCGATTTGAAGCCTTCTAGCGCAACTTTGCACCATTTGGAAAGCGGGGACCCTTCAATTCGATGACGGGCGCGAGGATGGCCGCGGCACATCCGCAGGCGGCATAGGTCCACCCGAACCGGAAGCCTGCGGGACAATCTGTTCGGCCTGAGACGGGGCGTATGAATTTTGAGCTGCATTGCTTGCCCTGCCAGCCGCAGGCGCTGCAGCGATTGCAGCGCAGGCTTTCGGCAGATCGGACACCATCATCGGACGCGGTGGCTTTGGCGGCTTGGCATTGGGGTCTTTTTTCGGCGTGGCCCAAGGTTCTTTGGTGAACCACCATGCCAGCGACTTGTCGCAGCCATCGCCTGCGCCGACAGGGGCCTGCGGCTTGCAGTTAGGTGCACCGGGCGGGCATTCCAGACGCACATGGAAATGCTCGTCATGCCCGTAGATGGGCCTGATCTTGCCCATGAAGGTGCGGTCACCGGTCCATGTCTGGCAAAGCTTCTGCTTGATGGCAGGATTGACGAAAACGCGCTCCACCTGCGGGTAACTTGCTGCCATCATGACCAGCTTGGCATTGAGCGGAGACCATTTGCGGTCATCGACGGTCAAGAATTTGCTTTTGTCGAGCATGGAAATGAAGGGCGTGCTCTCGCGTTGCTCGGCACTCATGATTTGATTTGGCATTTGTCGCCACCAGATGTCGGCGTCGAGACCTATCTGGTGTGAGGCATGGCCGGTTAGCATCGGCCCGCCACGCGGCTGCGAGATGTCGCCGATCAAAAGGCCTGGCCAGCCGATCTTTTGTGCGTCTTGCGCAAAGCGCTCGATGAAGGAAATCATCTGCGGCTGGCCCCAGCGACGGTTACGCGAAAGCCGCATGGCTTGGAAGCCCTGGCCTTCGGTCGGAAGTGCCACGGCACCAGACTGGCAGCCCTTGGCATAGGAACCATAAGATGCGGAAGGACCCGTAGATGGCAGGGAGATGTTGCCAAAGACCTGCTTGGCAGGCGCGTCTTGCGCAAAGGCTGAAACGCCATCCATGACCAGCAGGGACATCATCGAGAGTGCCAGGAGTGATGCCTTGCCCACGCCGCTTGCCAGTTTTTCCATGTCGTCCGCCGCCTGCGATGCTTGAAATGATTCTGTTGGAAATATTACGCTGGAACGCGAATTTGGTGAAAGCATGTTTGCCGATTTCTACGGCATAAACTGCTTGTGAGCCAAATCCCCTATATTTTGCCAATGTTTGTCTTATGGTGCACGGCAATGAAAACGAAAAGGACTGTCGCTTAATGGCATTGGCAACGTTGAAATCCGGTTTGTTCGCTCTGGCTGCCGTATCCTTAATTTGCGTCCCTGTGCCGGGAAGTGCGCAGGAGGGTACCAATTGGCGTAGTGGTATTTCAACTGTCGGTGAGCTGAAGCATCCCAACGGTTTCGAACGTTTCGACTACGTCAATCCGGAGGCACCGAAGGGCGGGACGCTGCGTTTGTCGACGGCGGGTACCTTTGATACGGTCAACCCCTTGCTGGCAAAGGGTGAACTCGCGACAGGCCTTGGCCTCGTCTTCGATACGCTGATGAAATCATCCGAGGAGGAACTTTCATCGTCCTACGGACTGCTGGCCGAATCGGTCAGTTTCCCGGATGATCTATCGAAGGTGACGTACCGGCTTCGAAAAGAACCAAAATGGGCCGATGGGCAACCCGTAACTGCTGAAGATGTTGTTTTCAGTTTTGAGAAGTCGAAAGAGCTGAGCCCGCAACTGGCTACCTATTATACCAACGTGACCAAGGCCGAAGTGACGGGTGAACGCGAAATCACATTCACCTTCGATGAGACGAACAACAAGGAACTGCCACAGATCGTCGGACAGTTGCTGATCGTGCCGAAGCATTGGTGGGAGGCGATAGGGGCTGACGGCAAGCCACGCGATATATCCCGCGGCACGCTGGAGCCCGTCATGGGTTCCGGTCCCTATAAGATAGCGACTATCGCGCCAGGCTCCAGTATCACATATGAACTGCGTGACGATTATTGGGGCAAGGACCTCAACGTCAATGTCGGCCAGAATAATTTCAAGACAATCGCCTATACCGTGTTTGCAGATCAGGACGTGGAGTTTCAGGCGTTCAAGTCTGCAAATGTCGATTACCGTCAGGAGCAATCATCCAGTCGTTGGATGACGGGTTACGACATTCCTGCAGTAAAAAATGGGCAGATCAAGCGCGAGCAGCTGCCGAATGCGTTCCGCTCGGTTGGCGTCATGCAGGCCCTGGTGCCAAACGGTCGGCGTGAAAAATTCCAAAATCCGAAACTGCGTCAGGCGCTGAACTATGCTTATGACTTCGAAGACCTGAACAGAACTCTG
The DNA here is from genome assembly GCF_900100825.1 of Agrobacterium sp. DSM 25558. NCBI lineage: Bacteria > Pseudomonadati > Pseudomonadota > Alphaproteobacteria > Hyphomicrobiales > Rhizobiaceae > Agrobacterium > Agrobacterium sp. DSM 25558. The sequence goes on from NZ_FMUD01000003.1 coordinate 152,892, forward strand.
GCCTATGGCCAGCTCAAACGCGTCAACAGCTTCTTTTGGGGTAGCGAATTAGCATCCTCCGGCCTGCCAGTGGGCAAAGAGCTGGAGATACTGAATGAGCTGAAAGATAAAGTACCTGCTGAAGTCTTCACCACAGAGTTTCACAATCCCGTTGGCGGCGATCCTGCAAAGCAGCGTGATAATCTTCGTGAAGCGGTCAAGCTTATGAGGGAAGCAGGGTACGAGCTTCGCGGTAATCGAATGGTGGACGCCAAAACCGGAAAACAGCTGGATATCGAGTTTCTGATCGATTCTCCTGGTCTTGAGCGGACGATTCTTCCCTACATTCAGAACCTCAAAAAAATCGGTATCAATGCGACAATTCGCAGTGTTGATGCCTCGCAATATACCAATCGTGTCCGCAGCTTCGATTTTGACGTCATCATGAAGGTTTGGGCGACAGCACCAAACCCCGGAAACGAGCAGGCCGACTTTTGGGGATCAGCAGCAGCCGATAGGCAGGGCTCGAACAATGTCGCTGGCATCAAAAATCCAGCAGTCGACGCGCTTGTTCGCAAGGTCATTTTTGCATCAGATCGTGAAGATCAGGTCGCTGCCGCGCGCGCGCTGGATCGCGTATTGTTGGCAAATGCTTACGTTATCCCGCAATTTTATCGCGGTGAAACGTCAATTGCTTACTGGAACACAATCGTTCGACCACAGACGCTTCCGGAATACGGCATAGGTTTTCCGACCGCCTGGTGGTCTGTAAACGCCGGAAAATAACGTGGGCCTTGCTTTATAAGGCAAGCCTTGATTCACATGAGCGATTACGAATCACGCCGCCTGCGGTCTTCTCCGCAGGCCGAAAGGAAACGGTTTGACGAAGCCGATGACAACTGAGCCTCTTGCCATGCTGGGACGCGCCTGATGGGAGCCTATCTCCTGCGGCGTCTGGCCTTGATGATACCGACCATCATCGGCATCATGGGAATTTCCTTTCTCGTCATTCAGTTTGCACCGGGTGGTCCGGTCGAGCAGGTCGTCGCCCAGCTTTCCGGCTCCGGCGACAGTGCGTCTGACCGCCTGTCTGGTGGTGGCGACCTCATGGGTGGCGGGGTGGATGAAAGCGGCTCGAAATATCGCGGCGCGCAAGGTCTCGACCCGGACCTGATCGCAAAACTCGAAAAGCAGTTCGGTTTCGACAAACCGCCGCTCACCCGCTTTCTGGAGATGATGTGGAATTACATCCGCTTCGATTTCGGTGACAGCTTCTTCCGCAATTCCTCCGTCATCGATCTCATTATCGATAAGTTGCCCGTGTCCATCTCGCTCGGCTTCTGGATATTGATCATCTCCTATGCCATCTCGATTCCGCTCGGCATCAAGAAGGCCGTTTCGGATGGTTCTAGATTCGATGTCTGGACATCCGGCATCGTCATCGTCGGTTATGCGGTGCCGAGCTTCCTGTTCGGCATTCTGTTGATCGTGGTGTTTGCAGGTGGTTCGTTCTTCGACTGGTTCCCGTTGCGCGGGCTGACGTCGGATAATTTTGCGCAACTGACATGGTGGCAGAAGATCATCGACTACTTCTGGCATCTGGCGCTGCCGCTGACCGCGCTCGTTCTCTCGGCCTTTGCCACCACAACGCTGCTGACCAAGAATTCCTTCATCGATGAAATTAAGAAGCAATATGTGGTGACGGCCCGCGCCAAGGGCTTGTCGGAACGCAAGGTGCTTTACGGCCACGTCTTCCGTAATGCGATGCTGATCGTCATTGCCGGTTTCCCGGGTGCCTTCATCTCGGCCTTCTTCACCGGTTCGCTGTTGATCGAAAACATCTTCTCACTGGATGGGCTTGGACGGCTTGGTTACCTCTCGGTCGTCAACCGCGATTATCCGATCGTGTTCGGAACGCTGTTTATCTTCTCGTTGATGGGCCTCGTCGTCAGCCTCATCTCCGACATGATCTATACCTGGATCGATCCGCGCATCGACTTCGAGCGGAGGGATGTGTGATGACCGTGACAACGTCCGCAATTACCGAAGCGCCCCCACAAAAGCGTCCGTTCTTCTCGCCGACAAGCGTCCGGCGCTGGCAGAATTTCAAGGCGAATCGCCGCGGCTACTGGTCCTTCTGGCTGTTCCTTGTGATCTTCGGCCTCAGCCTGTTTGCCGAGTTTCTGGCCAATGACAAACCGATCATCGCTTCCTACAAGGGCGAGATTCTGGTGCCTGTCATGGTGGATTACCCGGAGGAGAAATTCGGCGGCTTCCTGGCACAGACTGATTACAAGTCCTCCTTCATTCAGGATGAAATCAACGCCAATGGCTGGATGATCTGGCCACCGATCCGCTATTCCTACCAGACGGTGAACTCAAATATTCCGCACTCGGCACCCACGGCACCCTTCTGGCTGATGGATGCGCAGGAGCGCTGCTCTGGTTACCCGCAAGGAGTGGATGATCCCGGCTGTACGCTCGGCAATCTCAACTGGCTGGGCACGGATAATCAGGCTCGAGACGTGGCGGCCCGCGTCATCTACGGCTTTCGCATTTCCGTGCTGTTCGGCCTTGCGCTCACCATCGCTTCAGCCATCGTCGGTGTCAGCGCCGGTGCGGTGCAGGGCTATTTCGGTGGCTGGACCGACCTTTTGATGCAGCGTTTCATCGAGATCTGGTCGTCCATGCCGGTGCTCTATATCCTGCTGATCATCGCCGCCATCCTGCCGCCCGGCTTCTTCGTGCTGCTGGGCATCATGCTGCTGTTTTCCTGGGTCGGCTTCGTCGGCATTGTGCGCGCTGAGTTTCTGCGCGCCCGAAACTTCGAATATGTCAATGCCGCCCGCGCGCTTGGCGTCGGCAACGGTACCATCATGTTCCGTCACCTGCTGCCCAATGCCATGGTCGCGACGCTGACATTCCTGCCCTTTATCCTCTCAGGCTCGATTACCACACTGACCTCGCTCGACTTCCTCGGCTTCGGTATGCCGCCCGGCTCGCCATCGCTGGGTGAACTGATCGCGCAGGGCAAGAACAATCTTCAGGCACCTTGGCTGGGGCTGACGGCCTTCTTCACCATGTCGATCATGCTGTCGCTGCTGATCTTTGTCGGTGAAGCGGTGCGCGATGCCTTCGATCCGAGAAAGACATTCCGATGAGTGCCGTAAAGGATACGATGACCGCTCCGCTTCTATCCGTCCGCGACCTCTCCGTTGCCTTCCATCAGGGCGGCAAGGAGAGTGTGGCTGTCGATCGTGTCTCGTTCGATATCATGCCTGGTGAAATCGTGGCGCTGGTGGGCGAATCGGGTTCCGGCAAATCGGTGACGGCGAACTCCATCCTGAAGCTTTTGCCCTATCCAGCGGCAAGCCATCCCTCGGGCCAGATTCTGTTCGAAGGCAAGGATTTGCTCAGTGCCTCGATGCGCGAACTTCGCGCGGTTCGTGGCAACGATATCACCATGATCTTTCAAGAGCCAATGACCTCGCTCAACCCGCTGCACAGCATCGAGCGGCAGATTGGCGAAATTCTTGAGCTTCATCAGGCCATCACCGGCATCGAGGCGCGAAAGAGGACGCTGGAACTGCTGTTGCAGGTCGGCATTCGCGAGCCCGAAAAGAGACTGAAGGCCTATCCGCATGAACTCTCGGGCGGCCAGCGCCAGCGTGTGATGATTGCCATGGCACTCGCCAACCGTCCGAAACTGCTGATCGCCGACGAGCCGACGACGGCGCTGGACGTGACGGTACAGGCGCAGATATTGGAACTGCTGGGCGATTTGAAGAACCAGCACGATATGTCCATGCTGTTCATCACCCATGATCTCGGCATCGTCCGCAAATTTGCCGACCGTGTGTGCGTGATGACCAAGGGCAAGATCGTGGAGACCGGCACGGTCGAGCGGGTCTTCACCGATCCGCAGCATGCCTATACCCGCCACCTTCTGGCCGCCGAACCCAAGGGCGAGCCGCCGCTGTCCGATAGCAGCAAGCCCGTCGTCATGCAGGGAGATGACATCAAGGTCTGGTTCCCGATCAAGGCGGGGCTGATGCGCAAGGTCGTTGATCACGTCAAGGCGGTGGATGGCATTGATATCACCCTGCGCGCTGGTCAGACGGTGGGCGTGGTGGGTGAATCTGGCTCCGGCAAGACGACGCTGGGTCTGGCGCTGTCTCGGCTGATTTCATCCAAGGGGCGGATCAGCTTCATCGGCCAGTCCATCGATAGCTATTCCTACGCAATGATGAAACCACTCAGAAACCGGCTTCAGGTGGTGTTTCAGGATCCCTACGGGTCGCTCAGCCCGCGCATGTCGGTGGGTGAGATCATCGCCGAAGGGCTGAGGGTTCATGAAAAATCGTTGTCTACGGATGAGCGCGATCGGCGTGTGGCGCAGGCGCTGGATGAGGTGGGCCTCGATACCGCCACCCGCTGGCGCTTCCCGCACGAATTTTCTGGCGGCCAGCGGCAGCGCATCGCCATTGCTCGTGCCATGGTGCTCAAGCCCCGCTTCGTGATGCTGGACGAGCCGACCTCGGCGCTGGATATGAGCGTGCAGGCGCAGGTCGTGGACCTGTTGCGGGATTTGCAGGCCAAGCACGATCTGGCTTACCTGTTCATCAGCCACGATCTGAAGGTCGTCAAAGCGCTCGCCAACGATATGATCGTCATGCGCCACGGCAGAGTGGTGGAAGGCGGCCCGGCGAAATCCATTTTCGAAGCGCCAAAAGAAGACTACACGCGAGCGCTAATGGCGGCGGCTTTCAATATCGAGGCGGTGAAGACGGCAGCGATCAGCGAGTAGGCGTTTTCAAGAACGCGCTGGCCTTCTTGGGCCAGCCCACGTACGATGCAACGAGAACGTGGAAAACAACGAGGCGTGATGTCATCATGACGGCGCGATATCTACTTTATCAGCTTGTGGATGCTTTCCGTTAGCGACTCTGCCGCGAACCGAAGATGAAACAACCTGCTGGTGAATGATGGTCGATATTGATTACGCAAAAAGATTTTTCGAAGAAAACCCCGATATTGAAATTCTTGAAGCCTTTGTCATCGATGTGAACGGCGTGCCGCGCGGCAAATGGATACCGCGCGAACGCGCTATCGATGTGCTGGAAAAAGGCATGGCCGTACCGCGTTCCGTCTACGCGCTGGATATCTGGGGCCGCGACGTCAACGCCGCAGGCCTTGCAGAAGGCACAGGCGACCCGGACGGTCTGTGCTTCGCCGTGCCTGAAACGCTGTCACGCGTGACGTGGCTGGGGCGCCCCACGGCACAGGTTTTGCTCGCCATGAAAGACCCTGATGGCAATGGCTTTTACGGCGATCCGCGCAATGTGCTGGCGCAGGTTCTAGCAGGGTTTACCCGACGCGGGCTGACGCCGGTCGTCGCCACGGAGCTCGAATTTTATCTGATCGACCCGGTTCGCTCCGCGCTCGACCCCGTTCGCCCACCGCGCAGCCGCGAGGGCCGCTGGCACACTGGGCAAACGCAGGTTCTCTCAATATCCGAATTGCAGGATTTCGAAGGCGTCTTCCACGATATCTCGACCGCGTGTCGCGCGCAGAATGTCGGGGCCGATACGACGCTGCGTGAAAACGGTCCGGGCCAGTATGAAATCAACCTCAACCATGTGCCGGATGCCTTGCGTGCGGCGGATGATGCCGTGTTCCTGAAGCGCATCGTCAAGGGCGTGGCGCGCAAGCACGAGCTTGATGCCACCTTCATGGCCAAGCCTTACGGCATGCAGGCGGGCAACGGCATGCACGTCCATTTTTCCATGCTGGACAGGGATGGCAACAATATCTACGCGGGCGAAAACGGTCCGTCCGAAGCGCTGATGCATTCCGTCGGCGGCCTCTTGGAGAATATGGGGGAAAGCATGGCGGTGTTTGCGCCGCACGCCAATTCCTACCGTCGCCTGCGCCCCAGCGAACACGCGCCGACCTATGCCTCCTGGGGCATCGATAACAGATCTGCTGCCGTGCGCGTCATCGTGGCGAGCAAGCCTGCGACCCGCATCGAACATCGCGTGGCTGGTGCCGACACCAATCCTTATCTGGTGCTGGCCATGATCCTGAGTGCCGCCCTTGCCGGCATGAAGGAAAAGCGCCAACCAGGTGGAGCGATCTCCGGCGACAGCCACGCTGTTAACCACGAGCCGCTGCCGACGAACTGGGATTACGCGCTTCAGCGCTTCACCCGCTCCAGCTTTGCCTACGCGACCTTCGGCCAGAAATATCGTACGCTATACTCAGCCTGCAAACAGCAGGAATTGTCCGAATTTTCGCTACGCGTGACAGACGTCGAATACGACGCATATATCAGGACGGTGTGACATGGCTAAAGTGACTGACACTACAAATCCCGGCCACACCACGTCATGGTACGCGGCATCCGCCAACACTAAGACCGTCCGCACAGCGCTTCAGGGCGATCAGGATGCGGATGTCTGCATCATCGGGGCCGGTTTCACTGGCTTGTCGGCTGCTCTGGAACTGGCGCAAAAAGGTTTTTCCGTCATCGTTCTCGAGGGTGAGCGGGTCGGCTTTGGTGCTTCCGGTCGCAACGGTGGCCAGATCGTCAATGGTTATAGCCGCGATCTTCATACGATTGCCCGGCGTTACGGCGCGCAGAAAGCAGCACAGCTAGGCGCAATGTCGCTCGAGGGCGGGCAGATCATCCGTGAACGCGTGGCGAAATACGAGATCGATTGCGATCTGGTCGATGGCGGCTTCTTTGCGGCGTTCACACCCAAGCAGATCACCGAAATGGCCGCCAACAAGGCCAATTGGGAAAAGCACGGCCATACCGGACTGGAGATGGTCTCCAAGGCCGAGGTTGGGAAATACGTGAAGTCTGATCGCTACGCCGGCGGCATGATCGACCGTTTCGGCGGGCATATTCATCCGCTGAACTACGTTCTGGGCGAAGCTGAAGCCATTGAGCGGCTGGGCGGCCGCATCTTCGAAAACTCGCGCGTTATCGCGGTCGAGCAGGGCGCAAACCCAGTGGTCCGCACCGCGCAGGGCAAGGTCGCGGCCAAATATGTTCTGGTCTGTGGCAACGCCTATCTCGGTGGACTGCTGCCGGAAATCGGTGAGCGGATGATGCCGGTGTCGAGCCAGGTCATGGCGACGGAGGTGCTGGATGCGGCGCTGATCGAAGATCTCTTGCCTGCCAATTATTGCGTCGAGGATGCCAATTACATCCTCGATTATTACCGCCGAACCTCCGATAATCGCCTGCTCTATGGTGGCGGTATCGGTTATGGTGGCAGTGATCCCGCTGACCTCACCAGCGTCATCCGCCCCAATATGCTGAAAACCTTCCCGCAATTGCAGAACACCAAGATCGATTTTGCCTGGAGCGGCAATTTCGCGCTGACGCTGACCCGCATTCCGCATATTGGACGCCTGTCACCCAACGTCTATTTCTCGCACGGCGATAGCGGCCATGGGGTGACGACCACGCAACTGCTGGGCAAGATATTGGGCGAAGCGGTTGCGGGCCATGCGGAACGCTTCGATGTCTGGTCCTCGCTGCCGAACTACCCGTTCCCGGGCGGAAAGACGTTCCGTGTTCCGCTAACCATGCTCGGTGCCTGGTGGTATGGTCTTCGCGACAAGCTTGGAGTTTAGCGGCTAAAGGGCAGCCAGTCCCTTTAGAGCATTCTCGGTGATCTCTTCAGGCGTGGCGTCGATGCTGACGGTAACGACGCCTGGCTCACCGGTCGGAACTTCCAGCGTCGCCAGCTGTGTCTGAAGCAACGAAAGCGGCATGAAATGGCCCGTGCGTGCGCCCATGCGTTCGGTCAAAAGCGCTTCGCTTCCTTCCAGATAGACGAAGGCCAATGGCCCGCCGCAGGCGTCTCGGAGGCGATCCCGATAGGTCTTCTTGAGCGCAGAGCAGGATACAACGATGCCAGCCGCCTCATAGCCCTTGTGCAACTCCGCGCCCACGAGATCGAGCCATGGCCAGCGGTCGTCATCGTTAAGCGGTTGCCCCGCGGCCATCTTGTCGACATTGGACTGCGGATGAAGCTTGTCGCCTTCCATGAACGGCACACCCAATTGCTCGGCCAGTTCTTCTCCGACCGTGGACTTGCCGCAACCGCTCACGCCCATCACGATGATTGCCTGTTTCACGAGTACCTCTGCATCTTCAAATCCATCCCACCCGCCTATCGTATTACGAAGCGAGGTGGAAACTTTTTATACATATCCGAACCAGCAGGAATGAAAAGTCATTAGCCCGCCCGCCGAGCCGCCTTCAACTCCAGTATCGATAGCCCGCTATGGATCAACACGGCAAGTGCTCCCACAATCAGGCCGCCCTGAAGAATGAAGGCGAGGTTGTTGGATTGCAGGCCGGCAATAATCACCTCACCCAGTGTTCGGGCCGCCACGGTTGAACCGATGGTGGCCGTTGACAGGCTAATCACGGCAGAGAGCCTGATACCAGCCAGAATAGCCGGAAGCGCCAGCGGCAATTCAACCCGCCACAAGCGTTGAAATCCGGTCATGCCCACACCACGTGCCGCTTCGACCACCGGTTGGGGTAATGTGGTCAGGCCCGTCAGTGTGTTTTCGAAGATGGGCAGCAGCGCATAGAGGAAAAGTGCAATCAGCGTCGGCTTTTGGCCAAAGCCCATGATCGGCACGGCCAGTGCCAGCACCGCGACCGGCGGAAAGGTCTGACCGATATTGACGATACTGCGCGACAGCGGCAGGAATTCCTTGCCGAATGGTCGGGTAACCAGAATGGCGAGCGTTACGGCGATGACGATGGCGGCACCGGTTGCAATCGTGACCGTTCCAATGTGAGACAGCGTCAAAGACAGAAGATTGGCCTGAATATAGATGGCGGGAGCACCGGCCTGAACGAGAGGCTTGAATAACGGCTCAAAGACCTCCGGCCTCATGAGAAACACGATGAGCACGATGCTGAGCGCCGCCAGCAGAAAAGGTCCGGAGCGGATGGTCATAACCGGCCTGTGGCGTTTTGCAGCAGGGTTTCGCGGCGAATGCGTCCCGCTTTCTGCCCGTCGGGCCCCGTCACGGGTAAAGCGTCACATCCTGCCCATAGCATGGCAGACAGTGCATCGCGTTGGCTTGTGGTCGCGGCCAGGGGTTCACCGTCCGCCTCACCCGGCTCCGTGATATCCCAAACCGTGGCAACGGACAGCAGTCGAAGCGGCCTTTCACGCTCACCGATCATGGTGCGGACGAACTCTGTTGTCGGCTTCAGCACCAGATCTGCGGGCGGGCCGTATTGAACGATCTTGCCCCTGTCCATGACGGCAATTCTGTCAGCCAGATGAAACGCCTCGTCCATATCGTGGGTGACCAGAACGATCGTCACGCCGAGCTTTTTCTGGATGGCGAGCAGATCATCCTGCGCCTTGGCACGGATGATAGGATCGAGCGCCCCGAAGGGTTCATCCATCAGAAGAATGTTGGGTTCTGCTGCCAGCGCCCGCGCAACGCCCACGCGCTGTTGCTGCCCGCCCGAAAGTTCACTTGGAAAGCGCTTGCCATAAAGCGAAGGATCGAGCTGAAAGAGTTGAAGGAGCTCCGACACTTTGGCGTCTATCCTTGCCCGCTCCCAACCCAGCAATTCCGGGACTGTGGCGATGTTTTGCGCGACAGTGCGGTGAGGAAAAAGACCGTGCCCCTGAATGGCGTAACCGATGCTACGGCGAAGCTTGTGGCCTGGCATGTCCAGAATATTGTGTCCGTCAATGAGGATAGCGCCGGAGGATGGCTCGACCAGACGGTTGATCATGCGCAGCAGCGTGGTCTTGCCCGAACCGGATGTTCCCACGATGACGGTGATGCTACGTGCCTCGATCGTCAGCGAAACATCATCCACCACGGTAACGCCATCATAGTTTTTGCTAAGATTTTGCACCTCGATCATGAGCGTCGTCCCCGTTTGAAAAGATCGCTCTCGATAAGAGCATCGAGTAGAATGGCTGCCGTGAAGCCGAGAATGACTGTTGGGATGGTGCCAAGCAGCACGAGGTCCATCGCCGTTTGCCCAATACCCTGAAAAACAAAGACCCCAAAACCACCTCCGCCGATCAGCGCGGCGATGGTTGCAAGTCCGATATTTTGCACGAGCACGATGCGAATGCCGGTCAGGATGATCGGTAGCGCCAATGGAAACTCGATCTTGAGGAGGCGTTGCCAGCTTTGCATGCCCAACCCCCGAGCTGCATCTGTCACGGAATTCGGCACACCTTCCAGCCCCACGACGGTGTTGGAAACAACCGGCAGAAGCGAATAGAGAAAAAGCGCAACAAAAGCCGGTGCCATGCCGATGCCGCGGATGCCCATATCGGACGCACCGGGAACATTGGCGGCGATCCAACCCAAAGGCCCGATCAGCAATCCGAAAAGCGCAATGGACGGAATGGTCTGAACGATGTTGAGTGTGTTCAGTAAGCCTACACGCAGTTTTTCGACCTTGTAGCAGAGAACGCCCAGAGGAATTCCAATGGCAGACGCGGCAATCAGCGAACCGATCGCCAGCTGCAGGTGCCGCCACGCTTCCGTCCAGAATATGTCAGCGCGAGCAGCATATTCCTTCATGACGGAAAGGCCATTCCACTGACCGGACAGAATGATGCCTGTCGATATTGCAAGGGCCGCGAGGAGAAGCAGAACGCGCATGTAGGGCTTGGGATCAAGCCTCGCGATTGTGTCCGTCACCATCAGAGCCAAGCCGGCAAACATCAGCCAGAAGCCGCTTGCAGGTGAAACCCGCGCATATGTGTTGTCTGCGGGTGTCAGGTGAGATGCGGCGAGGCCGATCGGAATCATCAGCGTACAGAGCGCGAGCAGCGATGCGGCAAGCTTCAGTTTTATGCCGACACGAAAAAAGGCGGCGATGGCTGCGATAAGGACGATTGCGATGAGTGTGTAAGAGGCGCTTGCCGGAAGCGCGTCCACCAGACCACGCGCGTCGCCCTGCACGATGCGGTTTGCGCGGAACGTCACGAAGGGCAGCGCGGAAACCGCGTAAGCCAGAATGCAGGCGATGACCACCCCGACCTTATCAGGCAGGATGGTCAAACGCATCGGCTGGTTGAGTGCGCGCTGCAAGTCGGCGCTCTTATTTCAACAGGCCGCTTTTCGTCAGAAAGTCCGTGGCGACGGTTTTTGCCTGTTCGCCACCAACCTGTACCCGCGCGTTCAGCTCCTGAAGCGTCGCAAGATCGAGCTTCTCGAAGACTGGCTTCAATATCTGCTCGATATCAGGGTGCTGCTTCAATACGTCTTCACGGATGATTGGTGCAGGCTGGTAAACCGGCTGCACGTTCTTGTCGTCTTCCAGCACGACGAGGCCTGAAGGGGCAATACCGCCATCCGTACCATAGACCATGGCCGCGTTGACGTTGTTCGTCTGGTTGGCTGCGGCTGCGATGGTTGCTGCCGTATCACCGCCAGAAAGCGTAATCAACTGCTCCGGCTTCAGCGTAAAACCATAGGTCTTCTGAAAGGCTGGAAGGGCTGCCGCGGAGTTCACGAATTCCGATGATGCGGCAAGGACGATCTGTCCGCCACCAGCAATGTATGCGCCGAGTTCGGTGAGTGTCTTGAGATTATTCTTGTCGGCCACATCTTTGCGAACCGCGATGCCCCAGGTGTTGTTGGCGGGCGAAGGCGTCAACCAGATGATTTTGTTGGCGTCGTAGTCGAGTGTTTTGGCTTCTTCATAGGCTTTGGCCGCGTCTTTCCACAAAGGATCGTTGGCTTTCTCGAAGAAGTAAGCCGCATTGCCGGTATATTCCGGGTAGATGTCGATTTCGCCGGCTGTGATAGCCTTACGCACCACAGGTGTTGCGCCAAGCTGAATGCGGTCAGTCGTCTCGATATTGTTCTTGTTCAAGACAACAAGGATGATGTTGCCGAGCACACTGCCTTCTGTGTCGATCTTGGACGAAACGACGACCTGCGCCTGCGCGATTGAGGCATAAAGGGCGAGAGCCAGTCCAGCGCCGGCCAATTTGATAAAACGCTTCATCAACGATCTCCATTCAGCGAAAGGGTGGAGGGAAAGTCGTCCTCATGTCGATGTCAGCGATTGTTTCCCCGGTCCGGTGGTCCTAACGAGAAGCAGGCCGAAAGAGTTGCATTCGAACCTCAATTTATGCGCAGATTCTAACGGAGCAGCTCTGGCTTAATCTGGTTTCCTGCGGGCGTCCTTGCCCATCACCAATGGCATCAGCACGGAAAGAAACAGCAGGCGCAAGACATGGTGGGAACCGACATAAGCGGTGTCGGCATGCATCATGACGGCCATAGCTGCCATGGTTTCCAGTCCTCCGGGTGCAAAGGCGATCATAACGGCATTGAGAGGCACACCGGTCAGCTTCGAAACGAGTATGGCGATAACCGAGGAAAGCAGCATGACGGCTATGGTCACAACGCCGCCCGCGAGGAACGCCTTTCGCATGTCACGCACAGATGCGCGGGAAAAACGGGTGCCGATCAAGCTGCCGAGAATAATGTAAGTCGGTTGGCTCAGCCAGCTTGGCACGCCACCATTGGTCAAACCGGTTATGTGGATGCCGATCGACACCGCAACGCCGCCTAGGAGCAGTGCTGCCGGAAAGCGCCAGCGCATGAAAATCCAGCCGACTGCAAGCGACGCAAGAATGGTCATGCCTAAAACGACAGGGCTCATCGGTGGTGACAGGATAATCGGTTCTATGCTGATGAGGTCGAAATACTCAACGAGCAGCGGTACGGCGAGCGTTAAGGCCAACACCCGAACACTCTGAATGACGCTGACGGTTGCCAGATCGCTTTTTGTCTCGGCAGTGAGGCTGATGATGTAGCTGAGATGGCCGGGTGAAGCGCCCAGCATCGCTGTCGTGCGATCATAGCCAAAACCATAGCGCAGAATCCAGAAGGCAATGTAGAGCAGCAAGACGACCGTAATGAGAACCGCCGCGAAGCTCAGCGGCCATGTTCTCGCAGCGCCGATAACCTCCGGTGTCACGCTCGTTCCCATGGAAATGCCGACCACGACGAATGTGGCGTTTCGCAATAGGGAAGGGATCGACAGCTTCAAACCTGCCAGCCCGGCAAGGGTGACGGCAAGTGCCGGACCGCACAGAAAAGGAGCGGGAAGACCAATGACGAAGGCGATGAGCGCGCCAATGCTGCCAATGATGAGGGTCAGGATAAAGCTATAGAGGTCTGGCTTGATGATCATTGCGAATACGAAGGGAATCGGAACAGGCGGAATATCGGTTTGTGCGCCCTTTAATCAGCCGCGGTCAACGTGAGAGCAAAAAGAAAAACCCGCAAACGAGGTTTGCGGGTATGACATCTTCAGTTCGTCAAACTCAGGCTGCGGGCGCTGTTGCAGCAACCGCGACAGGTCGGCGCTTCGCCATGGTTTCTTCAAGGCCAAGTAAGAAGCTGATCTGTGGGCGTGCCTTGACCAGATCGTCGATCGAATACTGTGTCAAAACTTCGAAGAAGGCGTTGAGTGCCTTGCGAAGCGCGGAGTTCAATCCGCAGCTATCCACAAGCGGGCACTCGACTGCACCATCTTCGAAACATTCCGCCATTGCAAAGCTGTCTTCGGTGACTTTGACGACATCGAACAGGCTGATCTTGTCGGCTGGCTTACCAAGCTTGACACCGCCATTACGGCCACGCACGGTTTCCACGAGGCCAGCCTTGTTGAGAGGCTGAAGGATTTTAAACAGGAACAACTCGGAAACGCCGTAAGCCTTGGCGATTTCTGGAATACGGCTGAGGTTGCCGTCGTTGGCAGCGCAATACATCAACATGCGAACGGCATAATTGGTCTGTTTGGTCAAACGCATGCTGATCTCCTAATCCACTAATGTGGAGTCATATAGTCGCTTTTTCAGTTTAGAACAATTCCAGAAATAAAAAATCTGACAAGATTTGTCGTTCGTAAAATTGCCCCGTTGACCGTCCATTCGATTCATGAACAAACAACTCAAGAATCGAACTTATCGGAGGCGTTTTCCATGGCAAGCATGAAATCCGTGATTTATGCGATTGCGGCGACATCGTTGGTTGCCAGTGGCGGAATGTCCACAGCTTTTGCGGGTGGCGAGGTTAATGTCTACTCCTATCGTCAGCCCGAATTGATCCAGCCGTTGCTGGATGCCTTCACCAAGGAAACCGGCATCGAAACCAATGTGCTGTTTTTGGACAAGGGGCTGGTGGAGCGTATTCAGGCGGAAGGCGTCAATTCTCCGGCAGACATTCTGCTGACCGTGGACATTGCCCGCCTTGTTGAAGCCAAGGAAGGCAAGGTCACGCAGCCTGTCCTCAACGATCCCGTCATCGAAAAGGACATCCCGGCCAACCTTCGTGATCCTGAAGGCAAGTGGTTCGGCCTGACGACGCGCGGGCGCGTTGTCTATGCGTCCAAAGACCGCGTGAGCCAGAAGGATATTACCTATGAAGAGCTTGCCGATCCGAAATGGAAGGGCAAGATCTGCATCCGCGACGGCCAGCATTCCTACAATATCGCGCTCTTTGCATCGATGATAGCCCATCACGGTGTGGATTACACCCGAACTTGGATGACGGCGCTCAAGAACAATCTTGCCCGCAAGCCTGATGGCACGGACCGCACCCAGGCGAAATCAATCTATTCCGGTGAGTGTGATATCGCGCTCGGCAACACCTATTATGTTGGCCTGATGCTGACCAACGAACAGGAGCCAGAGGAAAAGGTCTGGGGCAACGCAGTTCGTGTGATCTTCCCCAATGCAAACGACCGGGGAACGCACGTGAATATCTCTGGTGTAGCAATGACGAAATACGCGCCGAACAAGGAAAATGCCTTGAAGTTGATGGAATTCCTGGCGTCAGGCGAAGCGCAGGAAATCTACGCCAAGCAGGTTTTCGAATATCCGGTGATTCCAGGCGGTCAGCCTTCGGATGTGGTGAAGAACTTCGGGCCGATCAAGCCGGACACCCTGTCGCTTACGGAAATCGCGGCTCACCGCAAGCAGGCGTCAGAACTGGTTGATGAAGTCGGCTTCAACGACGGTCCGTCAAATTAGTCGCTTGAACTGCCTGTGTAAGTGCCGTCGTCAAGGTGGCACGATTTAAGTGATCAGCGACGTTTGCGCCGCAGGCGGATGACCACGTCGACATGGGCGATTTCCATGCCTTCTGGTGGCTCCGGCAGATTGCCGATCTGCAGGTTGTTGACGGGTATATCCAAGACCTCGTTTTCACCTTCAACAAAGAAGTGGTGATGATCGGAAACGTTGGTATCGAAATAGGTCTTTGCACCCTCGACGGCTAAAACGCGGATCAGGCCTGCCTCGGTAAACTGATGCAGCGTGTTATATACTGTCGCCAGAGATACCGGCACATTTGCGCTCACGGCTTCGTCGTGCAGCTCTTCCACTGTCAGATGTCGGTCGCCCTTGGCAAACAGAAGATCGCCAAGCGCCACGCGCTGGCGCGTGGGGCGCAAGCCGAAGCGGCGTAACCGTGTTCCAATATCCAGTGTGGCGTCAAATGCCATAAGATGCGGCCCCAAAAGCGGTCAAATAAACTCAATTTAGAAAGCATATAACTTTTACGGGCAATGCATTCAATAGTTTCCAGTGTGGCAGCGGTGGCAATTGGCCGTAAACCGGGCGCTTTTGCAATTTTCCTCTGGTTCAGGACTTACGCTTCCTGTATGCGGGCGCCATGTTACGATAGGACTTTTGCCAAGAGCTTAAGTAGTTGAAGATGCAAGCTGCCCTTGTGGCGCTTCATTTTGAACCTAACTTGCTCTACAGAAGTCCTTTAAACACCAGTGAACGGGGAAGCGGAAACAACATGTCAACGAGGCAATCGAGCTACAATTACGAGGAAATTCTGTCTTGCGGACGTGGCGAACTGTTTGGCCCCGGCAATGCGCAGCTTCCTCTGCCTCCTATGCTCATGGTTCACCGCATCACCGAAATTTCGGAAACCGGCGGTGCCCACGACAAGGGCTTCATCCGCGCGGAGTATGACGTGTCGCCGGATGACTGGTATTTCCCTTGCCATTTTCAGGGTAACCCCATTATGCCGGGTTGCCTCGGCCTTGACGGCATGTGGCAACTGACAGGCTTTTTCCTCGGCTGGCTGGGCGAGCCAGGGCGAGGCATGGCGTTGTCCACCGGCGAAGTGAAGTTCAAGGGCATGGTTCGCCCTGAGACGAAGCTTCTGCAATACGGCATCGATTTCAAGCGCGTCATGCGCGGTCGCCTCGTTCTTGGCACTGCCGATGGCTGGCTGAAAGCGGATGGCGAAACCATTTATCAAGCGTCTGACCTGCGTGTCGGCCTGTCTAAAGAAAAGACCGCCTGATATTCGACGTTTGCCGTGCGGCGGTTTTTCCGCCACAGGGTAGATGCGTCATGCGGCAAACACAGAAAAGGTCAACTTTATGAGAAGAGTTGTAGTCACCGGCCTCGGTATTGTTTCTTCGATCGGCAACGACGCTGCAGAGGTTACGGCGTCCTTGAAAGATGCGAAGTCAGGGATTTCGTTCTCTCCGGATTTTGCGGAGCACGGCTTCAAATGCCAGGTGTGGGGCAAACCTTCGCTCGACCCGACTGATCTGGTAGACCGTCGCGCCATGCGCTTCCTCAGCCAGGGTGGCGCGTGGAATCACGTCGCGATGAAGCAGGCGATTGCCGATTCCGGCCTGGAAGATAGCGACATCGGCGGCAATGAGCGCACCGGTATCATCATGGGTTCGGGCGGTCCTTCCACCCGCACCATCGTTGAGGCGTCTGACATTACGCTGAAGAACAATAGCCCCAAGCGCATCGGCCCATTTGCCGTGCCGAAGGCTATGTCGTCTACGGCATCCGCGACGCTTGCGACCTGGTTCAAGATTCACGGTGTGAACTACTCGATTTCATCGGCTTGCTCCACATCTGCGCACTGCATCGGCAATGCTGCTGAAATGATTCAGTGGGGCAAGCAGGACGTGATGTTTGCCGGCGGCCATGAAGACCTCGACTGGTCGATGTCGAACCTGTTCGACGCCATGGGAGCGATGTCATCCAAATATAACGAGACGCCAACCGTTGCGTCTCGCGCCTATGACGTCAACCGGGATGGTTTCGTCATAGCGGGCGGTGCTGGCGTCCTGGTTCTGGAAGAGCTGGAACATGCCAAGGCACGCGGTGCCAAAATCTACGCGGAAATTGTCGGTTACGGCGCAACATCCGATGGTTACGACATGGTCGCACCATCCGGCGAAGGCGCTATCCGCTGCATGCGTCAGGCGCTGGCAACGGTGAAAGGTGAGGTTGATTACGTCAACACCCACGGTACATCGACACCCGTTGGCGACAGCAAGGAAATCGGCGCGATCCGCGAAGTGTTCGGCTCGAAGATTCCTCATATCCAGTCCACCAAGTCGCTGACCGGTCACTCTCTGGGTGCCGCAGGCGTTCAGGAATCGATCTACGGCCTGTTGATGATGCAGGAACGTTTCATCGGCGAGAGCGCGCATATTGAAACCCTCGATCCCGAATTCGAAGGCGTGAACATCGTTCGCAAGCGTATCGACGATGCGAAGATCGACACGGTTCTTTCCAATTCATTCGGGTTCGGTGGCACCAATGCCACGCTCGTCTTCCAGCGTTATAACGGATAATTGCCCATGAATGGCATCATGCAGGGAAAACGCGGCCTCATCATGGGTGTCGCCAACAATCACTCCATCGCCTGGGGCATCTCCAAGGCGTTGGCGGCGCAGGGTGCAGAGCTTGCTTTCACCTACCAAGGCGAAGCTCTGGGCAAGCGCGTAAAGCCACTGGCTGCCGAACTTGGCTCCGACTTCATCGTACCCTGCGACGTGGAAGATATTGCCTCTGTGGATGCTCTGTTCGAAACGGTGCGCGAACGCTGGGGCTCTTTGGACTTCGTCGTTCACGCCATCGGCTTTTCCGATAAGAACGAGTTGAAGGGCCTTTACGCGGATACGACGCGGGCAAACTTCAGCCGCACAATGGTCATTTCCTGTTTCTCATTCACGGAAATCGCCAAGCGGGCAGCAGTCCTCATGACCGATGGCGGCTCCATGTTGACGCTGACCTATAATGGTTCCCAGCGCGTCATCCCGAACTATAACGTCATGGGCGTTGCCAAGGCCGCGCTGGAAGCGTCTGTGCGCTATCTCGCTGCCGACTACGGTCCGAAGGGCATTCGCGTCAACGCGATCTCCGCTGGGCCCGTGCGGACCCTGGCAGGTGCCGGCATTTCGGATGCACGCGCGATTTTCTCCTGGAACCAGAAGAATGCGCCACTGCGCCGCACGCCTGACATCGAAGATATCGGCGGTTCCGCGCTCTATCTGCTGTCCAGCTTGTCGCGTGGCGTGACCGGCGAATGCCACTATGTCGACGGCGGCTTCAACATCACGTCGATTCCGACGCTGGAAGTGCTTTACAACGCTGACGGCGGTTAAGGTCTCAGATATTTTCAGACTTGAAAAAGCCCGGTCAAGCCGGGCTTTTTGCATATTCGCTTAGGCGGGATCGAAGCCAAACAGTTCTTCAGGGTTTGTCACAAGTGCCTTTTTGCGGGCCGCGTCGGACGGTAACCACGACAGAACCGTATCCAGCAGGTCGGCATCGTCAGGATATTCTTCGGTTGTTTTGGCGTTGTTATGCGGCCAGTTGGTGCCCCAGATGATGCGCTCCGGCGCATAGTCGGCTATGACGCGGGCGACGGCAGCGATGTCTTCGAAATCTGGCCCACCTGAGCGACTCGATTCGTAGCAGCCAGCGAATTTGAACCAGCAATTGCCCTTGTCGATCAGCCGCTTCAGGGCCGCCACCTGTGGGCTGTCGGGTGTAACGCCAGCAAAAAACTTGCCGTGATGATCGAAAATCCAGCGGCTCTTGATCGCGGAAAGCCTCTTTTCGTGGTCGAGAATATTGGAGCCATCGAACTGAACAGCAACGGACCAGCCGAGTTCCTGAGATATGCTGTCGACTTCTTCCAGATGGGTAAGATCGACGGCTCCACCCGGTAGATCCATGATGCGTGCACCAACGACACCTGCTTCGACAAGTTCCTGCAACTCATCAAGCGGTGTTTCGCGCGTCACCACCGCGACACCCTTGGCGACGCTGCCCATTTCCCGCAGGCAGGCGATCAGGTTTCCATTGTCACGCTGGTGGGCGTTTCCCTGGGTTATGACCACACGCTCTATGCCGATCCATTTCATCAGGCGGCGATACTCTTCCGGCCCAGGCGTACCCTCTGGCACCGGAGGTCCGCCTTCCTGAGCGGGAAAGTCGGGCAAGTACATGTGCATCTGGGTGTCTATGGCACCTTTGGGCATGGAAATGCGAGGGGACTTACCCTCAAAGGTTCTGATCAGTGTCATGAAACTCCTCCGGGCATATGCCCTTGATTCTGGCAATCAGCCCTGCCGCAACATGGCGCGGTAGCGTTGCTGGCTGCCTTTCAGGTGTTTGCGCATGGCATCGCGGGCAGCAACGGCATCTCCATCTGAAATGGCATGGACGATCACGTCGTGCTCATCCTGAAGCTGCTGCAGATAGGATGCAGCAGTCTGTTCGGATTGTGACGACCTTAATGCCGCGCGCGGTATGATGTTTTGGCCCATGACTTCCAAAAACTCACGAAAGCGTGGATTGTTGGTCGCATCGGCAATGGCAAGGTGCAGCTTGAAATCTGCTTCCGCCGTCGGTTCTGCCTTGTCTATGCAGTCCTGAACGGCCGAAAGACAGCGGATGATCGCTTCCTCCTGTGCGGGTGATCGGCGAACTGCCGCAAGCTCTGCCGCTTCGGTTTCCACTGCGGCACGCAACTCCAGAAGCTCGATAATCGACGAGATGCGGTCGTGGTCCACATCCTGAAATGGCTGCGGTTGCTGTGTCGGCAGGGTCAGCACGAAAATGCCGGCACCATGGCGGGCTTCGACCAGTTTGTCGGCGCGTAGTGCTGCGACAGCTTCACGCACCACGGTGCGGCTGACCTTGTAGAGTTCAGTCAGACCCGCTTCACTCGGCAACTTGTCGCCGGGCTTGTATTGCCCGGACAGAATCGACTGCCGCAATGCATCCGCCGTTTGGCTGACGAGGGAGCCACCGGAGCGGCCGATAGCGGAATGTTCTTTCGCGCCGCTCTCGACGGTCTCACTGAAGCTGGTCAAATGTTCACTCCGGGCAAAATGGAGACACAAGCCGGCATGCGTCTCCGTTAAAAAACAAGTGTCTAAATATCCCGCAATTGCAGGAGATTGGCAATATTTATATTATTTCTGCGGTCATTGATATGATCTCCGATGCTCATATTCCGGCGCTATGTTTGGAAAATCGTCTCATTAGGGGAAATGCGAGGATTTCAAGCAAGGGAATATAAAGGAAGCGGCCATATGGTTCTATCTTATAAAAGCTTTCGGGCCAGACATGCTTTCTCATCATGAAGATAAAAAGCTCTATGCGATCACTGTTGTCAAAAACAAATCCGGCCGTCCGGTTTATTCGTTCCCGTGATGGGTCGGCAGCGATCGAGTTCGCGATTCTGGCCATACCTTATTTTCTGATCGTATTTGCGATCATCGAAACCTTTCTGGCGCTGGTCGGAGAGCAACTGGTGACGAATGCGACAGACACCATGGCGCGCAAGCTGCGGACAGGGCAAATAGCCAGTACCATCACCAAAGAAGAATTCCGAAAGCAGTTCTGCGCGGAGGTATCGATCCTGATTACCTGTTCGGACGACGAGATCAAGACGCCGCAGAAACTCTATGTTGATCTGAGGCGTTTCAACACCTTTGCCGATATTCCGAAAACCATTCCGTTGACGCTGAACGGTCAATATTACGATCTTGATGTTTCGACGTTCGGATTCACGCCTGGCGGTCCCTCATCCATCAACATGCTGCGCGTCTATTACCGCTGGCAGGTGATCACAGATCTTGTCAGGCCTTACCTGACCAAAATCCGCCCCAAGGACGGCTCCATGCCGTCCCATTTTCTGATTGTCGCAACGGACGCTTTCCGCAATGAAGCCTATCAATGATCGCGCCCAGACCATGAGGAAAATTAAGCGAGCTCTGCGCACTCTCGGCGGAACGTTCAATCGTCTGAAACGTGACCGTCAAGGCGTCGGCGCGGTGGAATTCGCCATTATTTTCCCGATCCTGCTCTCGCTTTACATCACGGCATTCGAGCTCACGATCGGTTTCAGCGTCTATAAGCGTGCGACGCGAGCAGCGGGCGCAATCGCGGATTTGACGTCGCAGCCGCAGACCGTCAACAAAGCCTATCTCAACACCATGAAGGACGTGGCTGCGGCTATTTTCGTGCCGTACGGAACAACCGGACTCACCTTGAAGATCAGTGGGATACAGGTCGATGCCAACAAGGTCGCCAAGATCAGCTGGTCATGGGATCAGGATAATAAGCAGCCTTATCCCGTTAATTCGATCGTGAAGATTCCTGATAATCTGAAGCAGGCCAATGCGTTTCTGGTTCATGCGGAGCTGACGATCCCTCACACGCTTCTGATGTTCATGTCGAGCTTGTCGTCAAAGATAACGCCGATCACCATTGGCCGGGATTATTATTTCGCTAAGCGCGAAGCGGACCCGATTACCTGCTCGGATTGCTGACGCTGACTGACAACAAAAAAGCGGCGCAGAATCGAATGTGATTCTGCGCCGCTGTTGTTTCAATTCATCTTATTCGGCAGGCATATCGAGCGTTCGGCTGAAATAGAGTGCGACAAGCGTGCAGACGGCACCGGACAAAAGATAAATTCCAACCGCGAACAATCCGAATTTGGACGAGAAGCCGAGCGCCACCAAAGGCGCAAAGCCAGCGCCAATCAGCCAGGAAATGTCTGACGTGAGCGACGCTCCGGTATAGCGATATTCGCGGCTGAAACGCGATGCCAGTGCTCCACCGGATTGCCCGAAGGACAGCCCGAGCAAAGCAAAACCGATCAACACGAACAGGTAGCGACCGATATCGCCAGAGGACAGGAGAACCGGCGCGATGAAGCTGAAAACCGCGATCATCGCAGCCGCAGCGCCCAGTAGCTTGCGACGACCGAACTTGTCGGAGAGAACGCCTGAAACGACGATCATACCGCCTGCGATGATGGCGCTGACGAATTGAACGAACAGGAAGTCAGAAACTTTCTGGTCGGTGTTGAGCGACACCCAGCTGAGTGGAAAAACCGTGACGAGGTGAAACAGGGCAAAGCTTGCCAATGGCACGAAAGCACCCGTCAGCACCACCCGCGACTGCTTGCGCAGCATTTCGAACATCGGCTTCGGCTCGAGCTCATGCTGTTGCAGCATTGTCTGGAATTCTGGCGTCATGATCATGCGCAGCCGCGCAAACAGAGCCAGAACATTGAGCGCCAGTGCGACGAAGAACGGGAAGCGCCAGCCCCAAGCCAGAAATTCGGGGTTCGACAGCTGCGTCGTGAAGATGATGAAGAATGCGCTCGCAAGACCAAAGCCCATGGCAGCACCCAGCTGCGGCATCATGGCGTACCAGCCGCGCTGTTTTTCAGGCGCGTTCATGGCAAGCAGCGAGACAAGTCCATCCCAGGCACCGCCAAGGCCAATACCCTGACCGATGCGGAAGACGGCGAGAAGGATGGGCGCAAGCATTCCAGCTTCGGCATAGGACGGCAGGAAGCTGATCGCCATGGTGGAGCCACAGAGCGTAAACAGAGCGGTCGCTAATTTGACAGCACGGCCGAATCTACGGTCGATCTGCAGAAACAAAAGGGAGCCGATCGGTCTTGCAATGAAAGCCAGTGAAAATACGGCAAAGGAATAGAGCGTCGCGGTGAGAGGATCAACGAAGGAGAAAAAGACGTGAGGGAAAACCAGCGCAGATGCGATGGCATAGACGAAGAAGTCGAAGAACTCCGTCATTCTGGCCAAAATGACCGCAATCGTGATGCGGTCGGGATCGACAGCGACGGGTGCCGGAGATTGACCGGATGGTCCTTTGTGTTGCGGAAAAGCCGTGTCGGTATAACTCATAAAATTCCCTCCTGCGTAGGGCAGAGCCCTTATCCATAACGCACCCGCCTCCTCTTGCGTTGCGTCATATGCGGCGGATTGTCACACAGGGGTTTGAGCCCGTCAATTACAGAATGCGCGTAGGGGCTTGCCCAGACCGTATCGTGTGAGATAATGGGGCGCACCCATCCTTTCGGTCCCAAATCCGATTGCCGCAATGATCGCGGTTTTAAGTTTATGCTGCACCGCGACAAACTACCTCATGTCCTTTATGACGTTTGACAATTATACGCGACATTACCAAAAACAGTACGAGTACCAGAACGTGCGCACGCTCATGAAAATTCCATCTGCCCTATTGGCCATCTCGTCGCTTCTGCTTTTGAGCGGCTGCAATCTCGTTGTGATGAATCCCGCGGGTGACATTGCTGTCCAGCAGCGAGACCTCATCATCACCTCCACGGTTTTGATGCTCCTCATCATCGTTCCGGTTCTTGCTCTTACGCTCTTCTTTGCGTGGAAGTACCGTGCGTCCGCCAAGGCGGAGGATTATGACCCAGAGTGGCACCACTCCACGCGTCTTGAAATGGTGATCTGGTCGGCCCCGGTCGCCATCATCCTCATGCTCGGCACGGTGACCTGGATTGCGACGCACCGTCTCGATCCTTACCGGCCTATTGAGCGCATCGATGAAAACCGTCAGGTCACGGTCGACATGAAGCCGATCACGGTCGAAGTGGTCGCCATGGACTGGAAGTGGCTGTTCTTCTACCCGGAACTCGGCATCGGCAGTGTCAATGAATTCGCAGCGCCTGTCGATGTGCCGATCAATTTCAAGATCACTGGCACCACGGCCATGAACTCGTTCTTCGTTCCTGCGCTGGCCGGTCAGATTTACGCCATGGGCGGCATGCAGACCAAGCTTCACGCCGTGATCAACAAGCCCGGCGTCTATGATGGCTTCTCGGCCAACTTCTCCGGCCCGGGCTTCTCGCATATGCGCTTCAAGTTCCATGGTCTGAGCCAGGAAGGCTTCGACCAGTGGGTTGCTAAGGCCAAGGATGGCGGCAAGGGCTTTGGCCGCATGGAATATCTCGAATTCGCCAAGCCGAGCGAACGCGAGCCCGTGCAGTATTTCGCCAATGTCGATCCGCAGCTCTACGATGCCATCCTCAACCGTTGTGTGGAGCCCAACAAGCTCTGCATGCGCGACATGATGCACATCGACGCCAATGGCGGCGGCGGCAAGGAAGGCATCGATATTGCCAAGGCACTGAACTCCGTGGTCTGCACACCGCTTTCGCCATATGGCATGGCGTCGGGTCCGCAGTCTGTGCCAGCAGCCATCGAAGGTCAGACATTCCAGCCTGCGGCTCTCCCAGATACGAAGGCGCAACTGCCATCGGCAGGCAAAAGCGCAGGCTGAATAGGGTGATTATGCGGCGCTTCGTTGGCGCTGCTCTGAGCGCATCGGTCTGTTCGGTGCGTAGATTCAATGACGTGGGAATGTTCGGTTCGTCCCGGTGGACGAGCAGCATTCCGAAAATCGCAAGAGGCTAAAATGGTCGTCAATACCGATCAAACGTCGTTCCTTTTCGGGAAGCTGACGTGGGAATCCATCCCCATCCATGAGCCCATTCTGATCGTGACCTTCGCGGTTGTGGCGCTTGGCGGCGCAGCCGTGCTTGGCGCGCTAACCTACTTCCGGCTCTGGGGATATCTCTGGAAGGAATGGTTCACCAGTATCGATCACAAGAAGATCGGTATCATGTACATCATTCTGGCTCTCATCATGCTGCTGCGTGGGTTTGCCGACGCCATCATGATGCGCCTCCAGCAAGCCATCGCATCGGGTGGTTCTGAAGGGTATCTGAACCCCCACCATTACGACCAGATTTTCACCGCCCACGGCGTGATCATGATCTTCTTCATGGCAATGCCGATGATCACTGGTTTGATGAACTACATCATTCCATTGCAGATCGGTGCGCGTGACGTCTCGTTCCCGTTCCTCAACAACTTCTCGTTCTGGATGACGACGGCCGGTGCCATCATCACCATGATCTCGCTATTCATCGGTGAATATGCGCAGACGGGCTGGCTGGCTTATCCGCCGCTGTCGGGCATTCAGGGGAGCCCAAGCGTCGGCGTCGACTATTATATCTGGGGTCTGCAGATCGCCGGTGTCGGAACCACGCTCTCGGGTATCAACCTGATCGTGACCATCATCAAGATGCGCGCTCCGGGCATGACATTGATGCGCCTGCCGATCTTCGTCTGGACGTCGCTGTGTTCCAACATCCTGATCGTGGCCTCGTTCCCGATCCTGACCGGCACGCTCGCACTTCTGACACTCGACCGTTACGTTGGTACCAACTTCTTCACCAACGATCTCGGTGGCAACCCGATGATGTATGTCAACCTCATCTGGATCTGGGGTCACCCGGAAGTCTACATTCTCGTGCTGCCAGCCTTCGGCATCTTCTCCGAGATCGTATCGACCTTCTCGAACAAGCGCCTCTTCGGTTATGCCTCGATGGTCTATGCGACGGTGGTTATCACCATTCTCGCTTATGTCGTCTGGCTGCACCACTTCTTCACCATGGGTTCGGGTGCCAGCGTCAATGCCTTCTTCGGCATAACGACCATGATCATCTCGATTCCGACGGGTGCGAAGATCTTCAACTGGCTGTTCACCATGTACAAGGGCCGCATCACCTTCGATGTGCCCATGCTGTGGGCCATGGGCTTCATGATCACCTTCGTCATTGGCGGTATGACGGGCGTTCTGCTCGCCGTTCCCCCGGCTGACTTCGTGCTGCACAACTCGCTGTTCCTGATCGCCCACTTCCACAACACGATTATCGGCGGCGTGGTGTTCGGTGTTCTGGCTGGTATCTCGTACTGGTTCCCGAAGGCCTTTGGTTACCGTCTCGACCCGTTTTGGGGCAAGATGTCCTTCTGGTTCTGGTTCGTCGGCTTCTACTTCGCCTTCATGCCGCTCTACGTGCTCGGCCTGATGGGGATTACGCGTCGTCTCAGCCAGTTCGAGGACACATCGCTTCAGATATGGTTCATCATCGCGGCCTTCGGTGCATTCCTTATCGCACTCGGTATTGCGTCCTTCGTCATCCAGCTCATCGTCAGCTTCCTGCGACGCGAACAGCTGCGTGATGTGACCGGTGACCCCTATGGCGGTCGTACGCTGGAATGGTCCACGTCTTCGCCTCCTCCTGCCTACAACTTCGCTTTCACGCCGGTCGTGCATGAAATCGATGCCTGGGCGCATATGAAGAAGCACAATGCAGAACGTCCGGTCGATGGCTTCATCCCCATCCACATGCCAAAAAACACCGGCACGGGCGTTATCATCAGCGCGATCAGCGTCGTGCTCGGCTTCGCACTGGTTTGGCACATCTGGTGGCTGGCAATCGTCTCCTTGGTTGCGATTATCGCGGTCTCCATCGCTCACACCTTCAACTACAATCGCGACTATTACATCCCGGTATCGGATGTGACGGAAGTCGAAGCAGAACGTACGAAGCTGCTGGCAACTCAGGCGTAACAGAATGTCTCAAGCACCTGCCCAGAGCGCCAACGGCGCAGAAAAGCCGGTCTTCTATCTGAAGGAAGACCACCACCCGGAAAACGGTACGTCTATCGGTTTCTGGCTGTATCTGATGAGCGACTGCCTGATTTTCGCAACGCTCTTTGCAACTTACGCCGTCGTCGGTCGCAGCTATGCGGCCGGCCCGTCCGGTGCGGATCTGTTTGATCTGAAGCTGGTGGCCATCAATACGGCCTTCCTGCTGTTTTCTTCCATCACCTATGGCTTTGCCATGCTGGAAGCGCAGAAGAAGAACATCAACACGACCCTGATCTGGCTCGCCATCACCGGCCTGTTCGGTCTGGCCTTCTTGAGCTTGGAACTCTACGAGTTCTATCACCTGATCCATGAAGGCGCGACGCCACAGCGCTCGGCGTTCCTGTCGGCCTTCTTCGCGCTGGTTGGTACCCACGGCCTGCACGTCACCTTCGGTGTCATCTGGCTAGTCACGCTCATGGTACAGGTGAAGAAGTTCGGCCTGCATCCTGAAAACATGCGCCGCCTGACGTGCCTGTCCATGTTCTGGCACTTCCTCGACGTGATCTGGATCGGCGTCTTTTCCTTTGTCTATCTGGTTGGAGTTCTGTGATGAGTACGAACACACACGACCATAACCACGATCATGGGCATGCCCACGCACATGGCGATGATCACCACCACGATAGCGGCGAAGATCACGGCTCTTTCAAGAGTTACATGATCGGCTTTATCCTCTCGGTCATCCTGACGGCCATTCCGTTCTGGCTGGTCATGGGCGATGTCATCGATAATCGCACCACCACCGTCATCGTCATCATGATCTTCGGTGTGATCCAGGTTTTCGTGCACATGATCTACTTCCTGCACATGAACACCAAGTCGCAGGGCGGCTGGACCTTCATGTCGCTGCTGTTCACGCTGGTCGTGGTCATGATCACGCTCGTCGGTTCGCTCTGGGTCATGTACAACATGAACAAGAACATGATGCCGACCATGACCATGGAGCAGATGCGCAACATGCCGTAACGGTTACAGTTGCAACGATATTGCGGCCCGCGCAAAAGCGGGCCGCTCTTCTCCGAGAGACACAAAACCCCATGAATCGGAGAGCGGATTCATGGGGTTTTTTGTTGAGCGGGAAAGCTCCCATGACCACCCAAAATGAAAATACGCTGCGTAAGGGCATTCGCCCTGCGGCCATCGTCGTCATCTTCATGACCGTCATACTGACCGGCTGCCTGTTGGCGCTCGGCACGTGGCAGGTCAATCGCCTTGCATGGAAGCGCGATCTCATCGCCCATGTGGAGGAGCGCGCTCATGCCGCGCCCGTGGAGGCACCAATGGCCAGCGATTGGCCGATGATGACCGAGCCATCGCAATACGAATATCGCCGCGTCCACCTGTCCGGCACTTTCCTTCATCAGGACGAGGTGCAGGTGTACACGGTTTCCGATATTGGCCCCGGTTATTGGGTGCTGACGCCGCTGCGACGGGACGACGGTTCGTCCATCATCGTCAACCGCGGTTTCGTCCCCACCGACAAACGCGAACCTTCCGCGCGTCCGCAAGGCGAGGTCGAAGGCCGCGTCGATGTCGTCGGATTGATGCGCGCACCGGAGACGGGCGGGCTTTTCCTGCGCACAAACGATCCACAGAACAATCGCTGGTACGCCCGCAATATTGCTGAAATCACACAGGCCAAACATATCGAGAATGCCGCGCCTTTCTACGTTGACGCGGATGCGACCCCCAATCCGGGTGGGTTTCCTATCGGCGGCAAGACGATGCTGACCTTTCCCAACAACCACCTGTCCTATGCCATCACATGGTACATTCTGGCAGGCATGGTGGTGGCTGCGGGGTGGTATGTCACGCGCAATCTCAATGCGCCAAAGAAAGCCAGAGCAGACGATCAAGACAGTGCTTGAAGAAAGCGTTTCACCTTTCTCATCGCGGTGATTATATCACTCGTTTGTTATCGCGGCCGTTTGGGCTGCGCTTTTTCTGGGTGACGTATGGCACGAGCCTTTCTTCTCGTTCTCGATTCCTTTGGCGTGGGTGGCGCGCCGGATGCCGAAGATTACGGCGATCTCGGCTCCAACACGCTGGGCCACATCGCGGAGTTCTGCGCCGCCGGTGCGGCAGATCGCGCAGGCTTGCGCTCCGGCCCGCTGAAATTGCCGAACATGTCGGCGCTTGGCCTTTTAAACATTGCAACACTGTCCAGCGGAGAGACCCCCGCCGGCATGGAGCCACCGGAACGCATCTATGGCATCCACGGCTCTGCCAATGAGGTTTCCAAAGGCAAGGACACGCCGTCAGGCCATTGGGAAATTGCAGGTACGCCGGTCCGGTTCGATTGGGGTTATTTCCCGACCGAGGGCGATGCTTTCTCTCCTGAACTGGTCGAAGCCATTTGCGAGCAGGGCGAGGTACCCGGCATCCTCGGAAATTGCCACGCATCCGGCACCGAGATCATTGCGCGTTTCGGTGCGGAACACATCCGCACCGGCAAGCCCATCTGCTATACGTCCTCGGATTCCGTTTTCCAGATTGCGGCGCATGAAGAGCATTTCGGACTGGAGCGGCTGATCGCCTTTTGCCAAACGGTGCGCAAACTGGTCGATCCCCTCAATATCGGCCGCGTCATCGCCCGGCCATTTACGGGCGAGACCGTTGCCACATTCGAGCGAACCGGCAATCGCCGCGATTTTTCCGTTCTGCCGCCGGAACCGACCTTGCTCGACCGTCTGGTGGAGAGGGACCGAAAGGTGCTCGCCATCGGCAAGATCGGAGATATCTATGCGCATCAGGGCGTTACCCGCGTCATCAAGGCCAATGGCAATGAAGCCCTGATGGATGCGACATTGCAGGCGATGGACGAGGCCGAAAACGGCGATCTCGTCTTCACCAATTTTGTTGATTTCGACATGAACTATGGACACCGTCGCGATGTCGCGGGTTATGCCGCGGCACTTGAGGCTTTCGACGCTCGCTTGCCGGAAATTCACCGCAAGATGCAGCCGGGCGATATGGCCATTCTCACTGCCGACCACGGCTGCGACCCAACATGGCGCGGCACGGACCACACGCGTGAGCGCGTGCCGATTATGGCCTTCGGTCCCGGCATCCGCGAACGCAATATCGGGATACGCTCGTCCTTTGCCGATATCGGCGAAAGCATAGCGTCCCATCTCGGCATCGCAACTGGCCGCCACGGCAGGAGTTTCATGTGACGTCCCATCTCTTGAAAGCAGAAATTCATTGCCATCTAGAGGGTGCTGCCCCACCTACATTGGTAGAACAGCAAGCACAGAAATACGGCATAGACAGCAGCAGCTTCCTGCGCGATGGCGCTTACATCTGGACGGATTTTGCCGAGTTCATTCGCTGCTATGATGCCGTTGCCCAAGTCTTCAAGACCGAGGAGGATTACGCGCTTCTGGCCGAGACCTATCTGACCGAACTGGCCGGTGAAAACACCATCTATAGTGAGCTGATCATTTCGCCCGATCACGGCGACCGTATCGGTTTGGGCGCGGATGCCTATCTCTCTGGGATCGCGGCAGGCATCGCGGCGGCCAAGGACAAGACCGGCATCGAAGCACGCATCATCGTCACCGGCGAGCGCCATTTCGGCCCCGAAAGCGTGATTGCTGCTGCTGAATATGCAGCGCGGGTCAGGCACCCGCTGATCACAGGCTTCAACATGGCAGGTGAAGAGCGCATGGGCCGCGTGGCGGATTATGTCCGCGCCTTCGATATTGCCCGCGATGCCGGGCTTGGGCTCACCATCCACGCGGGCGAAGTCTGCGGCGCTTTCAGCGTGACGGATGCGCTCGATCTGGTCAAACCCCAGCGTATCGGCCATGGCGTACGCGCCATCGAAGACGATGCATTGGTCGCGCGACTGGTAGAACTCGGCACGGTGCTGGAAGTCTGCCCCGGCTCCAACATTGCGTTGAATGTCTATCCGGATTTCGAAAGCCATCCCTTGAAACGCCTTCGCGATGCGGGCGTGCGCGTTTGCATCAGTTCCGACGATCCACCGTTCTTCCACACATCGCTGGCGCAGGAATATGAGATCGCTCGCCACGCCTTTGGGTTCAGCGATGCGGAGATCAATGCGATGACTCGTACCTCGATCGAGGCCGCGTTTGTGGATGAGAACACACGCGCGACGCTGCTTGCTAAGCTGGATGCGTAGTCTTCAGCGGCATAAATCGAGCAGGAACGGAGGTACAAAATGTGCTTCCGGTCTTGCGAAAGTCGCGTATTCGGTGAAATACAGAGACATCATAGATAAAAGAAAAGGCCAGGTTCATGGACGGCGTCACCGTTATCGCTCATCCCCTCGTGCAGCACAAACTTACCATCATGCGCAAGAAGGAAACCTCGACCGCCGGTTTCCGCCGTCTGCTGCGGGAAATCTCGACGCTGCTGTGTTACGAGGTCACGCGCGATCTGGAAATGACGATGGAGACCATCGAAACGCCGATGCAGACCATCGACGCGCCGGTTCTGGAGGGCAAGAAGCTGGTGTTCGCCTCCATCCTGCGTGCCGGTAACGGCCTTCTGGAAGGCATGCTCGAGCTCGTTCCCTCCGCCCGCGTTTCGCATATCGGCGTCTACCGCGATCATGATACGCTGGAAGCAGTGGAGTATTTCTTCAAGGCACCCGACAATCTCGATGCGCGCCTGATCATCGTTGTCGATCCGATGCTGGCCACCGGCAACTCGTCCATCGCTGCCGTGGACAAGTTGAAGGAACGTGGAGCGAAGAACATGCGCTTCCTCTGCCTGCTGGCCGCCCCCGAAGGCATCAAGAATTTCCGCGAAGCGCATCCTGATGTGCCGATCTTCACGGCCTCGATCGACAGCCACCTAAACGAACAGGGCTACATCATGCCCGGCCTCGGTGACGCGGGCGACCGCATGTACGGCACGAAATAACGCCTACAAAAAATGCGCCCTCAGCGATGAGGGCGCATAATCAGTGAGACAGATATCTCTTACTTCATCGTCGGCATGACGAATTCAGCACCGCTCTTGATGCCCGACGGCCAGCGTGCCGTGACCGTCTTGGTCTTCGTCCAGAACTTGATAGAATCTGTGCCGTGCTGGTTGAGGTCGCCGAAGCTCGAAGCCTTCCAACCGCCAAAGGAGTGGTAGGCCAAGGGGACGGGAATTGGAACGTTGATACCGATCATGCCGATATTGATACGGCTGGCAAAGTCACGGGCTGCATCACCATCGCGGGTGAAGATTGCAACGCCGTTGCCATATTCATGCTTCATCGGCAGATCGAGCGCCTCTTCGTAGTTCTTTGCGCGAACGACAGAGAGAACGGGTCCAAAGATTTCCTGCTTGTAGATATCCATGTCGGTGGTCACGTTGTCGAACAGGCATCCGCCGACGAAGTAACCATCTTCATAGCCCTGAAGCTTGAAATTACGGCCATCGACGACAAGCTTCGCACCCTGCTCAACGCCACTGTCGATCAGGCCGCTCACACGTCTCTGCGCTTCCTTGGTGATCAACGGACCCATATCAGCCTTGTCATCTGTGTAGGGGCCGATCTTCAGCGCTTCGATCTGCGGAATGAGCTTTTCGATGAGACGGTTGGCCGTCTCTTCGCCAACGGGAACGGCAACGGAAACCGCCATGCAGCGCTCGCCAGCCGAACCGTAGCCAGCACCCATCAATGCGCTGACGGCTTGATCGAGATCGGCATCCGGCATGATGATCATGTGGTTCTTGGCACCACCGAAGCACTGCGCGCGCTTGCCGTTCATCGCTGCCGTGCCATAAACATAGCGTGCGATGGGCGTGGAGCCGACGAAGGAGATCGCGCCGATATCCGGATTGGTCAGAATGCCGTCAACCGCGCTCTTGTCGCCATTGATGACGTTGAGGATACCCGCTGGCAGACCAGCCTCGATCATCAATTCTGCCAGACGGATAGGTAGCGATGGATCGCGCTCGGACGGCTTTAGGATGAAGGCGTTGCCGCAGGCAATCGCGGGCGCAAACATCCACATCGGGATCATGCCGGGAAAGTTGAACGGCGTAATACCTGCGCCAATGCCGACCGGCTGGCGGATGGAATACATATCGATGGCAGGACCAGCGCCTTCGGTGTACTCACCCTTGGAGAGATGCGGAATGCCGCAGACGAATTCGCAGACTTCAAGTCCGCGAATGATATCGCCCTTGGAATCTTCCACCGTCTTGCCGTGTTCGCTGGAGAGCAACGTTGCCAGCTCATCCATATTTTGGTTCAGCAAATCAACAAATTTGAAGAACACGCGCGCACGGCGCTGCGGGTTGGTTGCGGCCCATTTTGGCTGCGCGGCCTTGGCACTCTCCACGGCGGCCAGAATTTCCGCGTCGCTGGCCAAAGAAAGCGTGGCCTGGACTTCACCCGTTGCCGGGTTGTAGACATTGGATGTGCGACCGCTGGTGCCAGCAACATGCTTGCCGTTGATAAAGTGACCGATTTCTTTCATGGATGTTCCTCCGGGATTTTTTGATAGCGAACCATCGCACTTCAATTTATACAAATCAATGAGCTGATATAAGAAGCCGTTGTGCGTAAATTGAAGTCCAAAACTGGATGGCCAAACAGTGAGCAAATCGATGGATCAAGACCTTGTCGTCAGAATGGCGGACATCGAAATCGATCCGCGTCATCTGGATACCTATCGCCATTTGCTTGCCGAAGAGATCGAGGCTTCAGTCACTATGGAAGAGGGCGTGATCTCGTTGAATGCGGTGGCGATAAAGGATTGCCCGGAGAAAATTCGTATCCTCGAAATCTACGCCAGCCCTGCGGCATATGAGGCCCATTTACAGACTCCGCATTTTCTCAAATACAAAACAGCTACGGCGGCAATGGTGAGGTCGCTCACGCTGATCGACGTGGAGCCCGTGATCTTGCGTAGCAAGCCATGAACTGGGATGACGTCCGTATCTTCCTTGCTGTTGCGCGCACGGGCCAAATCCTTGCTGCATCGAAACGTCTCGGCCTGAACCATGCCACATTGTCGCGACGGCTGACATCCCTGGAGGAAGCGCTCAAGACCCGACTTTTCACCCGCCGCACCAACGGCTGTGAGTTGACGGAAGATGGTGGTCGCTTTCTGATATCGGCCGAGCATATGGAAGCGGAAATGCTCGCGGTTCAGGCAAGTCTCGGACGCAGCGATGCCGCGATTAGCGGAACCGTGAGGATCGGTGCCCCGGACGGTTTTGGCGTCTCGTTTCTGGCGCCACGCCTTGGCGCATTGATGTCGCTACACCCGGAACTCAAGATCGAGCTTGTTCCGGTACCACGCTCTTTTTCGCTGTCGCAACGCGAAGCAGATATTGCCATAACGATTGAAAGGCCGGAGCAGGGCAGGCTGGTTTTCTCGAAACTGACGGATTATTCGCTGGGTCTCTATGCGTCGAAATCCTACCTGACGCAGCACGGAACGCCTGAAACTGTCGAGGCGCTAAAACTTCACCGCCGTATCGGCTATGTCGAAGATCTGATCTTCTCGCCTTCGCTGAACTACACCGGCGAAATCATGCGGGACTGGAATGCGAGCTTCGAAATTTCCAGTGCCATAGGCCAGATGGAGGCGGTGCGCTCCGGTGCGGGCATCGGCATTCTGCATGATTATATCGCTCGCAGCCATCCGGAGCTCGTGCGGGTTTTGCCCGAGGTTTCGATCCACCGATCCTACTGGACGGCCTTTCATGAGAATGCACGGCAACTTGCGCGCGTCAGAACCGTGGTACAGTTTCTTCAGGATATCGTATCCAGCGAGCGACAGATGTTTCTGTAATTCATATGGCTGAAGTCTGCCGACCAAATTCATCGCATGCGATGGGATAAGTTTTGTTGGAATAGACATCTCTCATATACACATCGAACCATCCTTGGGCTTGACTCGGAAAAGGACCTCGCGGAGTCATGGGCTTCTAGGGAGTTCAAAAACAAAATGCCCAATTTCATTCGCCAGCTTTCACCCACGGGTCTCGGGGTGGCTGTCATGCTGCTCGGCATGCTTCTCTTTGCGTTGAACGACGCCATGGGAAAATGGCTGGTTTCCACTTACAGCCTAGGGCAAGTGGTGCTGGTGCGTAGCGTTGCGGCCATCATCGTACTGACCCCTATTCTTTGGAGAGCGGGTGCAATCAACGTCGTGCGTGTCGAGCGTCCCGGCTTGCAGGCGGCGCGGGTGTTTTTCTCCACGGCAGAGCTCTTCTGTTTCTATTTCGCGGTCAAAGCGCTGCCTTTGGCGGATGTCATGACCTATTGGCTGGCAGCACCCATCTATGTCGCGGCGCTGTCGCCATTTCTGCTGGGTGAAAAGGTTGGCTGGCGGCGCTGGACGGCGATTGCGATTGGTTTTGTCGGCGTCTTGATCGCGCTGAAACCAAGTTCGGCGTCGCTGACGTCGGCTGCACTGTTTTCCATCCTTGGAAGTGCCGCCTTTGCATTCATGATGTTGTCTGGGCGTCAGCTACGAAATACGCCGGATACGGTTCTGGCCTTCTGGCAGATCGTGGGAGCAGCCCTTGCCGGTATCGTTGCCATTGCCGTTACGCCTGCGGGCTGGGTGCCTCTGAAGTCGGGCTTCGATCTCTCCCTGCTGGCTCTGCTGGGCATTGTCGCCATGATGGCCCATGTGCTGGTCAACCGCGCGCTGAAGCTGGCCGATGCCGCGACGGTGGCACCCTTGCAATATACGCTGCTGCTCTGGGCGGTGGTATTCGGATGGCTGATCTTTGGCGATGTGCCGCAGTCCAGCATCGTCATCGGTGCCGGCCTCATCGTCCTGGCGGGCCTCTATATCTTCTTCCGGGAAAACACCCTCAAACGCAGACAGGCGAAATCCGCAAATCCACCGCTGGATGACCTCGTCTGATCTTTCAGATCATCGCGCCAGCCAGCCGCCATCAACCGGCAGAACGGTGCCGTGAATATAATCGGCAGCGCTGGAGGCAAGGAATACCGCCGCTCCGCCAAGCTCCTCCGGCTTGCCCCAATGGCCTGAGGGAATACGCGCCAGGATCGCCGCGTTGCGGTCCGGGTCGTTGCGCAGGGCTTCCGTATTGTTGGTGTCGAAATAGCCGGGCGCAATGGCGTTGACGTTGATGCCCTTAGCAGCCCATTCGCAGGCCAGAAGCCGGGTCAGGCCCGCAAGACCGCTCTTGGATGCGGTGTAGGACGGAATGCGGATCCCGCCCTGAA
This sequence comes from Agrobacterium sp. DSM 25558, assembly GCF_900100825.1. Classification (NCBI taxonomy): domain Bacteria; kingdom Pseudomonadati; phylum Pseudomonadota; class Alphaproteobacteria; order Hyphomicrobiales; family Rhizobiaceae; genus Agrobacterium; species Agrobacterium sp. DSM 25558. The sequence continues at coordinate 188,739 of NZ_FMUD01000003.1, forward strand.
ATGACAGAAGCGAAGCGATGTTGATGATCTTGCCAGGCTTGTTTTCCGCCACGAGATGACGGGCAAATGCTTGGGCGAGAAAGAAAACCGACTTCAGGTTCACATCCATCACCGCATCCCAATCTGCCTCGCTGAAGTCCAACGAGTCGGCGCGTTTGATGATGCCCGCGTTGTTGACGAGAATATCGGCGCGGCCGGAAAGACGCACGGTTTCACTGATGATCTCGCCAACGGGTGCAATGGATGACAGGTCGGCTTTGATGCTGTGGCTTCGGCCGCCAATCGCCGAAATCGCCGCTTCCGTTTCCGCCATGGACGAACGGCCAACGAGTGCCACGGTTGCTCCCGCACCTGCCAGTGCTGTGGCGATGCCCTGTCCCAGGCCGGTGTTGGCACCTGTGACGATGGCCGTCTTGCCGGTCAAGTCGAAGGAAATCGTCATTCCGTGTCTCCATCCATCAATAACTCGCTGTCTGTCTCCTCTATCGCAGACACATCAAGCAGGCAAGAAACAAATAGTATCTCTTTATAAAATGATATTATGACAACGTGCTGCGCAACTGCAGTTTGTAAATCGGCTCAAATAATGCGCATTTGGTCGACTCATGGGCTGAAAAAACAACTTTCACCTTGACGAGATCACGAACTTGAGAGACTAACAAAGACATTCCCATCCCCTGACATCGGGATTTGGGAACCGAACTTTGGTGCCGGGCCCCTCTGGCGAGAGTTTTACGGCGCTCTCGCGATGTCGGTACCGCCTGCTTATGACGCCGGCGGATTTAAACCCATGAAAAATCTGACCATGCATTCCATGCGTGCGCTTTGTGCCATGCCTGCTCCACGTTTTCCCGTTCGCCCAGCTAGCGCGGGAGCACTGTGATGACGACGACAACAAAATCCACACTCACCTATTTCAAATGGGCCTTCATCGTTACGATCGTCGGCCTCATCCTCGGCGGCTATCTTGGCTGGCAGATGACGGGTACCGTCAGCGGTACCGCGACGATCTTCTTCATCTGCGCGGTTCTCGCAGTTCTGGAAATCTCGCTCTCCTTCGATAACGCCATCGTCAATGCCAACAAGCTGAAAGACATGACGCCGGAATGGCAGCATCGCTTTTTGACCTGGGGTATTCTCATCGCCGTTTTCGGCATGCGTATCGTTTTCCCTCTGCTTATCGTCGTCATCGCGGCCAATGTCGGCCCTTGGACAGCCATGGTCATGGCGGCAACCGAGCCGGATCGTTATGCCCAGATCATGAAGGATGCGCATCTGCCGATTGCTGCCTTCGGCGGCACCTTCCTGATGATGGTGGGCCTCAGCTTCTTCTTCGATCATGAAAAAGACGTTCACTGGGTTCGCTGGTTCGAAGAAAAGATTGCGACCTACTCCTCCATCAAGGGCATCGAGATCGCTTTTGTTCTGATCGTCATGCTGGTCTTCTCGCGCATCATCGCCAACAGCGCTGATCCGGCTCTTGGGCCGGAGGCAGCCAATGTCTTCTTCAGTTCCGCGATCTGGGGTCTGTTGACCTTCCTTCTCGTTGAAGTTCTGGGCGGTATTCTGGATCGCAGCCAGCAGGTGCTGGAAGGTGCGGCAAAGGGCGGCTTCGGTGCGTTCCTTTACCTCGAAGTGCTGGATGCCAGCTTCTCTTTCGATGGCGTCATCGGTGCCTTCGCGCTGACCTCCAACCTCTTCATCATCGCCATCGGTCTTGGCATCGGTGCCATGTATGTGCGCTCGATGACGATTATGCTGGTGGAAAAGGGAACGCTGGCGGAATACCGCTATCTCGAGCATGGCGCGTTCTATGCCATCCTCATCCTGTCGGTCATCATGTACGTACAGAGCCTTGTCCATATTCCCGAAGTCATCACGGGTCTGGGCGGCGCAACGCTCATCGGTATCTCACTTTGGTCTTCGATCCGCTACAACAAGCGCGAACGTGCGCATGAAATCGAAGCTGGTCGGAACGCCGCGGTGTGATGCCTGATTGCATGTTATTTATGCATTGGGTGAGAAAATAAAGCGTCGCGCATTTGGATTCTGGTTCGAATGAACCGGATTTCGGGGCTTGTTTGAACTGGCATGCTTCATGCTTGTTTAGATTCAAGTCCAGAGGGGACGCAAAGCTCGAACGAGCCATCAACCGCCGCCACTATCTGCGCTCTTGCGTGGTCATAGTGGCGGCGGTTTTGTTTTGTTCATTGATTTGGCGGAAGATACGGTCACAGTGAGTTCGGGCAATGCCCCAAGCCAATGGAGAGGGAAATTGTCTGTCGAGCTGTCACCAACGCAAGCGCTGAGCCTCTGGCACAGGGTGGTCCTGGCGCAGGTGGAAGACGATGCGCCGGATATGACATCGCGACAAATGGCGATTCTTCTGCATATCTATCTCGTGCCGCCGCCGCATACGGTCCGCGGCCTGGCCTCGGTCCTCGGCGTCACCAAACCCGTCATCACCCGAGCGTTGGACAGCATGGGCACGATTGGGCTTGTGGAGCGGGAGCGTGATCAACGTGACCGGCGGAATGTCGTGATAAAACGCACGGTCGCCGGTGCGCTTTATCTGGAAAAATTCGGCGATCTGATTATTGATCAAGCCCGAAAAGCTTAAATACCGCCTCGAACGATCCGGCGCGCAGAGCCGACACAACACAGCAGGACGCAACGATATGACATCCGCAAATACGCCCCTTGACCGCCGCCTGCACATCTTCCGTGCCGATCTGGCCGACGAGACATTGAAAGGTCAGGTCGAGGCTGCTCGCTTTGTGAACGGTACGCCCGCCCAGGTCAAAGTTCCCGTCATTGGCCTGCGCCCAAAGCCCGACCTAGCTGTCGGCATAGATACGGAGCTGTTGCTGGGCGAAACGTTGCACGTGTTTGACAGAGCTGAGGGCTGGGCATGGGTTCAGGCGGATGCGGATGGCTATGCCGGATATCTACCGGAGACCGCGATTGGCGATATCTTGCACGCCACGCATCACATTATCGCACCGCGTACGTTTCTTTACCCCGAGGCCGAACTTCGGAAGCCACCCGTTGCAGCGCTGTCGATGGGCAGTTCTGTAACCTTTATAGGGGAAGCTGAGACACGCGGTACGCGCTATCTGATGACGGAAAAAGGCGAGGGCGTCATTGCCGCCCATTGCCTTGCCCTGGACCAGCCATCACCGACGGATTATGTTTCGGTCGCGCTGCGCTTTCTGGAAACGCCGTATCTATGGGGCGGACGGTCCGGTTTCGGCATCGATTGCTCGGGTCTGGTGCAGCTTTCCATGGCGATGACCGGAACATCCGTTCTGCGAGATACAGACATGCAGGTCACATCGCTTGGGACACCGATCGACAGCGACGAACTGCGCCGTGGCGATCTCGTTTTCTGGAAAGGCCATGTCGGCATCATGGAGGACGAAGCAACATTGCTTCATGCGAATGGCCACACCATGAATGTATCGCGAGAAAATCTGGAAGAAGCGATAAAGCGGATCGGCTGGCTCTACGAAATGCCGACCGCCTTCCGCCGCCCTTGACGTTTTCACGAAAACGTTTGGATGTAACCGCTGTTTCGGTGTCAGCCGCCCCTATATAACCAGAATGGAACTCACGGTAGGGCAACGCATATGTCACGACTAGCAACAGGCATCTCGACTCTATTTTTTGCCGGTCTTTTCGTGGTCACATCCGCTCAGGCGCAGACGGTCTATGAGAAAGGCTATAGGCCCGCCCCGGATGCCTATGCCAATCTTCCGGGTGTGAAAGATCCAAAGACGCTGCAACAAAAAGAGCGTTACACCTGCTACTCGACAACCGTGAACTCTGGTTATCCCGATGGGCCTTATCGCGATGTTTTTGGCAATCGCGGCTTACCGGTGCAGGGTTACCGCTGCTCGGGCTCGCCGGGGGTCTCGATCACGGGCACGCGCGTTCCCACGTCCAAAGACTGGTATCCCGGCATCAATCCGCCAGCTGTCGATTTTTGATTGGTCGGGCAGAACCGTCTTTGTCCGAACCGGTCTGGACTTGCCAAGGCTTTATCAGATAAGTCTTGTGTCAGGAGCGGATCAGGCTCCGGGAGGCTTCATGCCTTCTCAAATGCGCGGCGAAACCGGCTCTGCCGGTGCGGGGGATAGCAGCAGCAATGACGAAGACAGATATAGCGACCCGTGTGCACAACCACACCTGGAAGCTGGACCCGATCATTCGCAGCCTCATCGATACAGATTTCTACAAGCTGTTGATGTTGCAGATGATCTGGAAACTGTACCCGGATGTGAATGCGACATTTTCGCTAATCAATCGCACCAAGACCGTCAAGCTCGCCGATGAAATCGATGAGACCGAACTGCGCGAGCAGCTCGACCACGCCCGAACCTTGCGACTTTCCAAAAAGGAAAGAATCTGGTTGGCGGGTAATACATTTTACGGGCGCTCACAGATATTCGATCCGGAATTCCTGTCTTGGCTGGATAGCTATCAATTGCCGGAATACGAGCTGTTCAAACGTGATGGCCAGTATGAACTGAATTTCCACGGACGCTGGATGGACACGACGCTGTGGGAAATCCCGGCGCTCGCCATCATCAACGAGTTGCGGTCGCGCAGCGCCATGCGCTCTCTCGGCTACTTCACGCTCGATGTGCTCTATGCCCGCGCAAAAGCCAAGATGTGGGAAAAGGTGGAGCGCCTTCGCGAGCTGCCGGGCCTTCGCATTTCGGATTTCGGGACGCGCCGTCGACATAGCTTTTTATGGCAGCGCTGGTGCGTGGAAGCCTTGAAGGAAGGCATCGGCCCGGCCTTTACCGGCACCAGCAACGTGTTGCTGGCAATGGATTCGGACCTTGAGGCTGTCGGCACCAATGCGCATGAGTTGCCGATGGTCGTGGCCGCTCTGGCCCAAAATGACGAGGAACTGGCCGCAGCTCCTTATCAAGTGATGAAAGACTGGAACCGGCTCTATGGCGGCAACCTCTTGATCGTGCTTCCCGATGCGTTCGGAACCGCAGCCTTTCTGCGCAACGCACCGGAATGGGTGGCGGACTGGACAGGCTTCCGTCCCGACAGCGCGCCCCCGATAGAGGGTGGTGAAAAGATCATCGACTGGTGGCAGAAGGTGGGCCGTGACCCGAAAAAGAAGCTTCTGATCTTCTCAGATGGTCTTGATGTCGATGCCATCATCGACACCTACAAACATTTCGAAGGCCGTGTGCGGATGGGCTTCGGTTGGGGCACCAACCTGACGAACGACTTCGCAGGTTGCGCGCCAAAGACGATCGAGAGCCTGAAACCAATCTCGATCGTCTGCAAAGTCATCGATGCCAATGGCCGCCCGGCGGTAAAGCTTTCCGACAATCCGCAGAAAGCGACGGGAGAGCCGGAAGAGGTTCAGCGCTATCTGAAATTCTTCGGTCAGGAAGATCGCAAGGACCAGGACGTTCGGGTGTAAAGAGAGGGCGTTTATCGCCCCCGCGACAAGCTTACTTTTTCGCGAAGGTGCGCGAGATGTAGTGGAACAGCGCCCGGATGGCCTGCGCCTCGCCACCGATGGATGAGTGCGGGCGCTCGCTCAAGGACCAGCCATAAATATCGAAATGCGCCCACTTCTTCGTCTGCGTCACGAAACGCTTGAGGAAGAGAGCGGCCGTGATCGAACCTGCCATGCCACCGGCAGGGGCGTTGGTGATATCGGCTGCGCGCGAGCGGATATCCTTGTCGTAGCCCATATAGAGCGGCAGACGCCATAACGGGTCGTCCACATCCATACTGGCATCGGAAATGCTGTGGGCGAGGTCCTCGTCGTCGGTGAAGAATGGCGGCACGTCCGGACCGAGGGCGACACGGGCGGCACCCGTCAGCGTCGCCATATCGATCATCAGGTCCGGCGCATCTTCATCCGCATAGGCCAATGCGTCGGCCAAAACCAGGCGACCTTCGGCGTCCGTGTTGTCGATCTGGACCGTCAGGCCCTTGCGGCTCTGATAGATATCGCCCGGGCGGAAAGCGTTCGACGAGATGGAGTTTTCCACCGCGGGTATGATGACCCGCAGGTCGATGGGCAGACGCGCGTCCATGATCATGAGCGCCAGGCCGAGGACATTGGCGGCTCCGCCCATGTCCTTCTTCATCAGCGCCATAGAGGAGGAGGGCTTGATATCGAGGCCGCCGGTGTCGAAGCAAACACCCTTGCCGACGAGTGTCAGGCTTGGATTGCCCTTCTTGCCCCATGTCATTTCCAAAAGACGCGGTGCGCTTTCACTGGCGCGGCCAACGGCGTGAACCAATGGGAAGTTTTCTTTCAACAGGTCTTCACCGGCAATGACGGAGACCTGTGCTTTATAATGGGCGGCCAGACTGCGGAAAGCGATCTCCAGTTCGTCCGGGCCCATATCGTTTGCGGGAACATTGATCAGATCGCGCGCCAGATAGACACCGGCCAGAATCCGCTTGATTTCCGCATCTTCCGCGTCGCGCGGGATAAGGAGTTTCGCGCCATTGCTTTTCACGGTGCGATATTTGTCGAAACGGTAGGCACCAAGGCCAAAACCCAGCATCAGTCGATTGACGGTCAAAGGTGCCGTTTCGATATGCCAATCGCCCTCCGGCAATTCTCTCGCCAGTTTTCCGGTAATGAAAGGCAGCTCGGAAGGGTTCGTACCAAGGCCCAAAAGCGCGCCACCGAGAGCACCCTCTGCGGAAGGGATCAAAAGAAGAGCGCCCGCATCCGCCTTGAAGCCCGCTTTACGCGCCCAGTCCAGAGCAATCGGATCGATCGCACCCTGCTCGATATGGGCGGGTGTCACGGCAAAAACCGGCAGCGTCTTGCCTGCTTTGGAACTGAAATGCGTGGGGCGTTCGATAAATTGATAGGGAGGCATCAGGCTGCTTTCGTAAAGGTCCGGAATCGGCAAATTAACACTCTATTAGGGTTAACAGATTATTGCTGGAGCGAGGGTTGCGGCGAGGAAAATGCGTCGCGCCGCACATTTCGATTAAAACCCAGAGCCGGGGCAATGTCATGATTGCTGTTTCCAACATTTCAGCCCGCCAGAGGACTTTGCTTCGCGGCGTATGCGCAGCGGCGCTCGCCCTTGTTATTGCCGGATGCTCCACCAATAAACCGGATCGTATGTCGACGGGGTCCATCCCCGCAGTCTCTCATTCCTATGATCAGATGAACATGGAACAGTTGCGGCAGGCGGAAGCTTCCACCGGAAAGGCCTATGCCAGCAATCCGAAGGACCGCAATACCGGCCTCAACTACGCCAATCTGTTGATGATGACGGGCAAGAACAGCCAGGCACTTGCCGTCATGCAGCAAGTCGCGATCGCTTATCCGTCCGACCGCGAAGTGCTCGCATCCTACGGCAAGGCACAGGCCGCCGCCGGACAGTTGGAACAGGCGCTCAACACCATCAATCGCGCGCAGACACCGGACCGCCCGGACTGGCGTCTCTATTCTGCCGAAGGAGCCGTTCTGGACCAGCTGGGCCGATCGAGCGAAGCACGAGCCAAGTACCGTCAGGCGTTGGATTTGAAGCCCAACGATCCCACCATTCTGTCCAATCTCGGCATGTCCTACGTGCTTCAGAGCGACCCTCGCACAGCCGAAACCTACATGCGCTCTGCGGCCTCCCAGCCCGGTGCCGATAGCCGGATCAGGCAGAATCTCGCATTGGTGGTGGGCCTTCAAGGCCGTTTCGAAGAGGCGGAACGCATTGCCATGCAGGAACTGTCCGCCCAGCAGGCTCAGGCCAATCTGACCTATCTGAGAAGCATGCTGTCGCAGCAGAACGCGTGGTCGCAACTTTCCGACAAGAACAAGAAAACAGCCGCGAACTGATTGATGGATGCGAGATAAACGCAAGGCGGCCTTACCGGCCGCCTTTTTTCGTTTGAACGCCTTAGAACGAGTCGGATACCCGGATACCGGCAGGGCCGAGAATGACCGCGATCAGTACGGGCAGAAAGAACAGGATCATCGGCACAGTGAGTTTTGGCGGCAATGCCGATGCTTTCTTTTCCGCCTCATTCATACGCTCGTCACGGCCTTCCTGCGCCAGAACACGCAGCGCCTGAGCCAGGGGGGTACCGTAACGCTCCGCCTGAATAAGCGCCTGTACCACGCTTTTAACCCCTTCCAATTGCGTGCGAAGCCCGAGGTTTTCGAGGGCGGTACGCCTGTCCTGCAGGAACGAAAGTTCTGCCGTCGTCAGCACCATTTCCTCGGCGAGGGCAGGCGATTGGTCGGCCATTTCTTCGGCAACACGACGCATGGCGGCTTCCATGGACACACCGGATTCGACGCAGATCAGCATCAGGTCCAAGGCATCAGGCCATGCGCGTTTGATGGATTTCTGGCGCTTGGACATCTGGTTGGAAACAAAGATATTCGGCGCGTAAAAGCCCAGGTAACCAACGACGAGAACGACCATCAGGCGTACGCCGAAGGGTCTCTCAGGCAAGTTTCCCATGACGAAAACCCACAAAAAGGCCAGTGTCAGAAAGACGAATGGAAGAATAAACCGTGCGGCCAGAAACGTGTTCAGCGCGTTCTGCGATCTATAGCCGGCAGCTCGCAGTTTGTTGACGGTATTCGCGTCGATGAGAGCCTCACGCAGGTTGAAGCGCTCGACGATCCGCGTCGCCGATTTGTTGTTGGTGGCGCGCAGCGATGTCTTGCTGCCCTTGGCGACCTCGTTCATGCGGTCGCGTTCCCGGCTTCTGATCTGGTCTCGCTCTGTGGACACAGCCTTCATGCGCTTATCGAGATCGCCCTTTTCGAAATAGGGAATGGCGAGCGTATAAAAAGTCGCAAACACGGCGACGGAAACGAGAATGGCGATGATGAGGTGCGGGTTGGTCATGCTGGATATGAGTTCTTGCGACATGCTTTTTCGCCTCAAATATCGAAGTTGATCATCTGGCGCATGACGACGATACCGATGGACATCCAGATTGCCGAGGCACCCAGAATGAGATGGCCACGCGGATCGGTAAACAGCACCATGATGTAGTCCGGCGAGGTGAGATAGACGAGCGTCGCTACGATGAAGGGAAGAGCACCGATGATGACGGCGGATGCTTTTGCCTCCATCGAAAGAGCGGCCACCTTGGCCTTCATCTTGCGCCGTTCCCGCAGCACCTTGGAAAGGTTGGCCAGCGCTTCGGAAAGGTTGCCGCCGGCCTGTGCCTGAATGGTGATGACGGTGCCAAAGAAATTCACCTCAGGCAAAGGCATGGTCAGCATCATGCGGTTGATCCCTTCCGGGATGCTCATGCCCACCTGTTGTGCTTCAACGACCCGCTGAAACTCGCTTTTGATCGGCTCCTGTCCATCAGACGCAATCAGCCGAACGGAATCATTCAGTGGCAGGCCGGATTTGATGGAGCGGTACATGACATCGAGCGCATTCGGAAACTCTTCAAGAAACTTGTTCTGCCGTCGTTTTACGAGAAATCCAAGCACCCAACGCGGCAGACCGAGTGCGCCGACGATGCTCCCGCCCAGTGCCAGCAGAAGAGGTGCGCCGTAAAGCAGGGCAACCAGAAACACCGCAAGCCCCATGCCCCCACTGATCAGATGGAATTTTCGCACAGACATGGTCAGGCCAGCCTGAACGAGCCTGCCACGCACAGTTTTGTCTTTTCTGTCCTTGTTCTTTTCTGTCTGCTTTTTTTCAAGATCCTTCAGATTGTCCTGTACGGACTTTCGCCGCTTGCTGAGCTCCTGCACGCGGTCGCGTGCGATCTTGATCTTCTCTTTGTCGGTTTCCGCCGCCTTCACACGGCTGACACGGCTTGCGGTTTTCTTCTCGACCTCAATCTGCGGGAACAGGAAGACATAGGCCATCGCTCCTGCCGAAACGGCGACGAGGATCACAAGCAGCATCACCGTCATGTTCATTTGCTATTCCGCCTTTGGCCTGAGAGCGACGACGTCTTCGCGACGTCCGAAGAGCGCTCCCACTCACTACTTTATTGAGACTTGCTTTCCATTTCATCGAGCGCTGCGGCAAGTCGCTTTTCCTCGTTGAAATAGCGCGCGCGATCCCAGAAATGCGGTTTGGTTATACCGGTCGAGACGTGACGGCCGATGATCCGGCCATTGGCATCTTCTCCGTCCATTTCATAACGCATCAGATCCTGAGTGATGATCACGTCGCCTTCCATGCCGAGCACCTCTGTCACCTGCGTGATACGGCGTGAGCCGTCCCGAAGGCGCGCAGCCTGAATGACGATGTCCACGGACGAGGAAATGATTTCCCGCACGGTTTTTGCAGGCAGGGTGAAACCGCCCATGGCAATCATCGATTCCATTCGGCTCAAACACTCACGCGGCGTGTTGGCGTGGATCGTCCCCATGGAGCCATCGTGACCGGTGTTCATGGCCTGCAACAGGTCAAAAACCTCCGGTCCGCGCACTTCGCCGACGATGATGCGTTCCGGGCGCATACGCAGGCAGTTCTTGACGAGATCACGCATGGTGATTTCGCCTTCGCCTTCGATATTTGGCGGACGCGTTTCCAGGCGCACCACATGTGGCTGCTGAAGCTGGAGCTCGGCGGTGTCTTCGCAGGTAATGATGCGTTCGGTCTTGTCGATGTAACTCGTCAGGCAGTTGAGAAGTGTCGTCTTACCAGAACCCGTGCCGCCGGAGATGACCACGTTGCAGCGAACGCGCCCGATGATTTGCAGCAGCACTGCACCCTCGGGCGTGATCGCACCGAAGCGTACCAGCTGGTCGAGCGTCAGCTTGTCCTTCTTGAATTTTCGGATCGTCAGCGCGGGGCCATCAATCGCAAGTGGTGGTGCGATGACGTTGACACGCGAACCGTCCGGAAGGCGGGCGTCGCAAATCGGGCTCGATTCATCCACGCGACGCCCGACCTGGCTGACGATGCGCTGGCAGATCGACAGAAGCTGGCTGTTGTCACGGAACCGAATGTCGGATTCGATGGTCTTGCCGCCGACTTCAATGAAAACCTGGCCGGAGCCATTGACCATGATATCGGCAATGTCGTCGCGAGCCAGAAGTGGCTCCAGCGGACCATAACCCAGAACGTCGTTGCAGATGTCTTCCAGCAGCTCTTCCTGCTCGGAAATCGACATCGCGAAATTCTTGATCGTGATGATATCATTGACGATATCGCGAATTTCCTCGCGCGCGCTTTCGGTGTCCAGCTTGGCGAGCTGTGATAGATCGATGGTGTCGATCAGCGCAGAAAACACCTGCGCCTTGGTCTGGTAATAGTCATCTGTCCGTGTACGCTTGCGCGGCTGGGGTGCCGCTGGACTTGAGGACGCCGCGGCTGGAGGCGGCGCAAGAACCAGCGTGTCTGCCGCATCCAGACGTGGTGTTGCCATAGCAGGCGACGGGGCAGGGATGGATGCCACCTGTCCGGTATTCTGGCTTTTTGAAAAGCCCTCGTTGCCGCGTTTTCCGAACATTTGTTTCTTTCGGTATTTCGCTAGAGGCGCGAGACGCGCTTACTTGCGTTTGATCAAGTCCATGAATTTGCCAAGGCTTGCACGTTTCGCTTTACGAACGGAGGATCGACCCGTCACGATGTGAGCGATCTGCGAGAAGGTTTCGGCAATGGGAGATTTCGCATCGATTTCACTGATCATGCGCCCGCTGTTGGCCGCATTGCCAAACAGCTGCACATCAAAGGGAATAATGGCGATGGGCTCTATTTCCAACGGCTCGAAGAAATCCGCAGGCGCAATCTCAGGGCGCTTCAGCATGCCGACCTGGTTGAGCACCAGATGCGGAACCTTGTCATTGGGTCTCAGCTTCTTCAGCGCATCCAGCAGGTTTTTGGTGTTTCTGAGATTGGCAAGATCCGGTACAGCCGTAATCACCACTTCGTCCGCCGCTGCAAGCACGGTCTGCGTCCAGTCCGACCAGATATGGGGAACGTCCAGAACGGCCACGGGTGTGCTGCGTTGAAGAAGATCGAGCAGAGGCTGAAATGCAAGACGCTCGAAATCGTAAGGCCTGTCCAGAAGGGATGGGGCGGCAAGCAGGGAAAGATGCTGGGAACATTTGGTCAATAGACGATCAAGAAACACCTCGTCCAGACGCTCCGGTGCATACACAGCTTCCGCGATACCCTGCGCCGGGTCCTGATCGAAATCGATATTTGCGGTACCGAAAGGCAGGTCGAGATCGGCCAATATGGTCTCGGTCGAAAACAGGCTGGAAATGCCGAAGGCGCAATTGTGGGCAATGGTGGAGGAGCCGACACCGCCTTTGGCACCGATGAAAGCGATGTTGCGGCCCAGGGGCTCTGCCTCGGGATCAACGAAAATTGCGGAGATTGACGCCAGCAAATCCGGCATTTTGACGGGCGCAACCAGATATTCCGAAATACCATTGCGGATAAGGTCGCGGTACAACGCGATATCGTTGTGGCGACCGATAATGATGACGCGGGTGGTTGGATCACAGACTTCCGCAAGCGGTGCCAGGTCGTTCAGCAGATTGGATGGCTCGCGCGCCGTTTCGAGGATGATCAGGTTGGGCGTCGGGCTGGAAGAAAACATGGTCGCGGCGGCTTCGACTTCGCCATTGGTAACACGCAGGCTGACCTTGTTCATACGACGGTCGCCGGACAGACGTTCCATCAGGCGCTGCATGCCCTCACTTTCGCAAAAGGCATGGATAGAAATGCGCGGCAGTGGCCGCAGATCATCCAGATCTCCCACGCGCAAAGGCTCTTCGGAGTAGAGTTCGTCCGGATTTGCGGGTTGAATATCGTAGTTTACCGGGCTCATTGTGTTTCCTGTTGCCGCATGCGTTGCGTGCTGGACGTCATTCTGTGGTTGCCGTGGTCTTGCCTGCACGATAGTTGCCGATCACCGCGGAGCGTCGTTCCGCATCGATCGGGCTCATGCCGCGCGGTCCGACGAGGTCCATGGGATTGGCGATCTGCGCAGCCAGATTGTTTTGAGAGGCGCAGCCGAAATTGTACCAGTTCTTGTTGGAATACGTGTTGTCGGACAGGTCTTCCGGCCATTGTCCGCACTGCCCCGTCATCGCGGTAACGGCAATGTAGCTCAGGCGGATCGGAGCCGCATCGCCCGAAGGTGCCGCGCGGTAGGGCGTTTCCACGATCTTTGCCGCTGGTATGCCTGACGATGCAAGAGTGGCGCGGATCTGACGTTTGAGGATGGACGCCGCAACGGAATTCGCAGACCCCGTCGGCACCTGAATTTGAACAACACCTGATGATGTCGCGGCATAGCTTTGAGCAAAGCCCTTGATGTTGTCGGCCATGCCCACGGTCAGGCGATTGTCGCCCGCAGACACCGGGATATCGAGCGAATGCTGCGCTTCGGAAAGCGTGATCGGGTGGCGAGTGCGGTAGTCGTCAGGAATGGCACCCGTCGACATCGGGTCGCGCGCGCAGCTTTGCGCCAGTGCGGCAGTCGTCAACAGCGCGAGAACAAGTCCGGTTCGACGGATGGAAGGACGGTGGGCGATCGGTTTCATCTGATGTATCTTTGTCATTTGTAGATAAACCCTACCGAGCCCTGATATGGCTGTGTGTGAGCCTGTTGCTTGTTGCCGTAGACCTTGTTCACCCGGTTCATGAAATACATGGCGGCATCATTGTCCGGGTTGAAATTATCGTCCGGTCGCGCAATTTCGTTTCGCGAAACGGGGCGAACGAGATAGGGCGTGGCGATGATGACCAGTTCGGTTTCGTTGCGAATGAAGTCCTTGCTGCGAAACAGCGTTCCGATAACAGGTACCTTGGAAACACCCGGTATGCCGGACATTGCCTGGCGCACATTGTCCTGCACCAGACCGGCAATGACGATGGAACCGCCCGATGGAAGTTCCACACTCGTCGAGGCTTCGCGCTTGCGGATCGACAGATAAGTGCTGCCGGGAACGCTGATGCTGCTACCGTTTCCGGTCACGGCGCTACCCTCATAGGTAGGCTCCGAGACATTTGTTTCAATTTTCAAACTGATGCGGCCGGGCGACAGAACCACGGGCCGAAAATTCAGCTCGATGCCGTAGTTCACGGTGTCAGTGGTACGTGTAACAGTTGGTCTTCCAGTGGTGTCATCGATGGCCACCTCCTGCTCTGCAGGCAGGCGGAATTCGCCGCCGACGTAGAATTTCGCTTGCTCGCCTGAAATGGCGGTGAGGCTAGGCTCAGCCAGCGTTCGCATCACGCCGGCCTGTTCCATGGCATTGAAATAGCTACCGAGGGTCAACTTGCCGATGCTGCCGGCAATGTTTCCGGTACCTGCAAGCCCGATTGCATTGCCAAGGTTCGACGGGTTGGAGAACGAGATGCGCCCGCCCAAATCACTACCCGAGCCGCTGATGGAGCCGTTAAAGCCGAGCTGTTTCAGAACCTGTCGGCTGACCTCGGCAACGGTAACCTTCAACGTCACCTGATCTTCACCCTCGATCGTCAGCATATTGACGATGGATGATTGCTGACGGTCTTCGGCAAAGATGGCAACGGCACCGTCACCATTGCTCTGGCTGGTTTCGGTAATGTTGCGTGTGGTCGCCTCACCACCCTTCAAGAAGGCGGATGCCAATTGAACGGCACGCGCCGAATCCTGTGGCGTACGGACCGTCCCCGAAAGAACGATGTTATCAGAGACGATTTCGACGCGAATATCCGATTCCGGAATAAATCGGCGCAAATTGGCTTGGAGACCGGAAATATCGCGTTCGACTTCCAGATCGAGGCTGACGATTTCCTGTCCCTGATCACCGAAGATGAAAATATTCGTCTGGCCGACCGCCTTGCCGAACAGATAGATCCGTCGCGAACTGCGCGTTACGGCATCGGCCATGCTGGGGTCGGCAACCAGAATATCATGCGCATCCTGGGGCAGGTCGATCACCAGCGCTTTGTTTAAGCCCAGCTTCAACCGCTTGCGAACACCTTGACCGCTTTCGTTGATCCGCACGATGCTCGCGCTTTGTGCCAGCGCCTCATGCGTTGAAAATCCGAAAGGTGCGTTCATTCCAGGAAAGCCGGAAAATGCGATGCAAAACGCCACTCCGCCTGTGACGGAGGAGCGCATCGTTTTTTTCAGGCCGGTGAGTGCGTGAAATCTGGTCATTGTGACGACCCTCCTTGTCCATCCCGGACAATCGAGCCGGATTTGATCACCTGAATTGCCGGTCGTCCCGAGCCACCGCTCAAGAGATAATTGGCCGATGTCGTGTCGCTGTCCTGAGCATCGGCAACCGAGCGCAGGGAAAGCGTCAAACGGTCCGCCATCTGCTGCGCGACAATCATGATTTTCGCTTGCTCGGGCGTCAGCTCCAGCGTCGCAGTTGCACCAACGACAGCGGTCGTGCCGTCTTCGCCTTCCTTGATCTGCTGGTCGATGGCGAGAACACGGACATTGTTGAGAACGTTTTCAGTCAGGAAGCTTCCCGCATCGCCCTTACGAACCATGATCACGTCAACGCGGTCATTGGGCAACACGAAGCCGCCAGCACCCGTGGCGACGGAAATTTCGGTGGCGACGGCGCGCATGCCCGCTGGCAAAAGAGCAGACATGATGCGTGTGCTGGAATCGACCACTTTCTCTGGCCGCAGCGGCTCGCCCTCGAACAAAGGCAGGCGCACAACAGAGCCTGTGAGTTCGGTTATGGCGTCGGGCCGTTTGGTTTCGGTCACGAAATTGTCGTTGATGCTGCCCTGCGGCCACGCGGCCCACCGAACGGAATCCGCGCTCAGGCGGCTTCCCACCGGCAGATTGACCGAGGAAACCAGCACGTTGACCGTCGGCTCTTTCTGGATGATGGCTTCCGCCTGTTCGACGACCTGCTGAGGGCCGCCAAGCTGCATCGCCAGCAAACCGGCAAGACCGGCGGCAACGACAGCAACGGAAAGTATGATGACACGCGACGGCTTCATGCTAGGCCCTTGAAAGAGTCAGAATCTCTGATCTGAACCTTGGCCCGCCATTGGTGTAATTATGGTTAATAAAATCTGTCGCATCGTGGTTAATGAGAAATAAACAACACGATTATTGGAAATGCGACTTCAAAGCATGTGCTGCATGGCGAGTTGCACGATGGGTGCTTCGGGGTAAGTCAGAAGGCCAGCAATCGCGATGGCGATGCCGTAGGGAATTTTTTTTGCGACGAGCAAGGAGTCGGGGATGGGCAAACCGCTTGCCATGATTTCTTGATGGTAAGAGCGTATGAATAAAATGCCAATCGTCAGGACGCCGCCAATAATCGCTACTGCAATCATATAGGCCGCAAGCTGCGTATTGAAACCAAACCATACAGCAGATGCGGTCAAAAGCTTCGCATCTCCGCCGCCCATAGTGTTCAGAGCAAAAAGGCCAAAGCTACAAATAAAAATCAAAAGTCCAGCCAAAAGACTTAAGGCCAGAGTTTGCAAATTCATTCCGCTGAACGGGGCGACGATCAAAAAAGAGCCGAGTAGAATTGCTGATATCCGGTTAGGTATCGTCATTGTGAAAAGGTCGTTAAATGCGGCAAACGCTAGGCATAGTGGCAGTATGAGGAAGACTGCAGCGATGACCATGTCTTCGTCCCTTACACCCAGTACAAGCTCGTTTGTTAGGATACGCCGCTCGAATAGCGACGTACCAGATCAAATTTAAAAATGATTTTTAGTTGGTCGCTGACGGCATATTCGCGTTGAGACGGAGGCCTAGATTGGTAAACATTGTACCAAGCTTTGTGCCGACTGACGAAGCACCAGTGATAATTGCAACGGAAATCAGGGCTGCGATCAAGCCGTATTCGATGGCGGTCGCGCCGGACTCGTCTTTCATGAAGCGAGCGAAAATGTTTGTCATGCGGGTTCTCCTAAACTCTTCGTTTGTTGTTCAGCACGCCGACAACTGTTTTCCGTTGTTCGGTTGAGCTCAAATTACAGAAGGTCGATTTCCAACGACTTAAAAAATCTCGTTAAAAATGCGTTAATGGAGGGTGAAATCGAGCATAGTAAACAATAAATCAAAGTAGAAATTCAATATTTATACACCGTCTCGAATCCTTATTCCCCTAATGTTGCCAGGCGCTATT
Source organism: Agrobacterium sp. DSM 25558 (assembly GCF_900100825.1). Classification (NCBI taxonomy): domain Bacteria; kingdom Pseudomonadati; phylum Pseudomonadota; class Alphaproteobacteria; order Hyphomicrobiales; family Rhizobiaceae; genus Agrobacterium; species Agrobacterium sp. DSM 25558. Next base: position 205,801 of record NZ_FMUD01000003.1, read on the forward strand.
ATTGCTTCGAATGCGTTCGAAAACGGTGCATTTTCCTGTTCTATTATGGCGCATGGCTTGAAATGGCTCATCGATATGTGCCGTACCTTATCGGCGTGATGCCATAATAGGATTCATACTTAACGCTTCATTCACCAATGCCGCGCATGGTGACTTTGATCAGGTGCGTAACGAGTGAACCAAGGCTGCCCATATCCATGCTGTCCGTTTCTATAGCGAGAATTGCTGCGACCTTGACGGTGCTTATCGCAACGTCAGTACCGATTATGGCTGCAGACAGCGATATGTTGCGCGTGTCCATGAACCACGCGCGCGTCCTGAAACTTGATCGCCCCGTCAGCAAAGTCATCATCGGCAACTCAAAAGTTGCGGACGCGACAGTTGCAGACGCCACCACCATCGTCCTCACCGGTCGCAGTTTCGGCACGACGAATCTGGTGCTTCTGGACGCTGAAGGCAACGCCATCGTCGATGAGCGGGTGCTAGTATCGATCGATGAAGGCAACACGGTCCGCGTTTTCCGTCAGACAGCCCGCACGGTTCTGTCCTGCACACCGAATTGCGAAGAACACTCCCCCAACGAAGGCGCAGCCGCCAGCGGTCAGTGATATCTGCTAGCGTCTTCTGGATGTTGGAGGTCATCGTGCGAGGCTGTATCAACAGTCAAATGCAAGCGCTGAAACGCAAATACGCAACACTCAATCGCCCTAAGGGCGATTCTTTTTTATATGAAATTTTCAGGTAAGTTATTGATCTGGCTAAGATCAAAAATGGAATGGTGCCCAGAAGAGGACTCGAACCTCCACACCCTTTCGAGTACCAGCACCTGAAGCTGGCGCGTCTACCAATTCCGCCATCTGGGCGACGAGGAGCGATGTACGGGGACAGCCGTCTGGTGTCAACAGCCATTTTTAAGTTTTGTGACGATCTTTGATTTTTCGCCAAAAAAATCGAAACCGTCATCCGCGCATGCGTTGGCTGAGCCTCGATTGACATCTGAAAGCAAGAATCAGCTATCCAGCCCTTCGTTCTTGGAGCGATCCAAGTGGCCGAGGTCTCGGTCGGGGTCGATGATATCTCGTACGCGTTGTTTGAGCTCTTTGGGTCCGGGGAAGCCGCCGTCGCGTTTGCGTTCCCAGATCACGTGACCGTCCACCAGGATTTCGAAACGTCCGCCTGTGGCGGGCACGAGCGACACTTCTCCAAGACTATCGGAGAAGGTCTGCAGCAACTCCTGCGCCATCCACGATGAGCGCAGGAGCCAATTGCATTGGGTGCAATAAATGATGGAAATGCGTGGCTTGGCTATTGCGTCTGTCATTGGGACCCTCATCGTTTGTCTGTTTGAAACGATCAGGGCATGTTTCTTCAGCAAACAGATGTTTGCAAGTGTTGATATCTGGGAGTGCTAGCCGATCCGTTTGTAAAACCATGTCGTGTTGCAATAACGACCATCGGGATGCATCGCATAGTCTGGAATGACACCCACACGCTCCCAACCAAATCGAGGGTATATAGCTTCCGCTTCGCTACCGGTCGCCGTATCTAGGACCAGAAGCGTCCTGCCGAGGCGGGCGGCCTCGGCTTCCACGCGGTCCATCAGTTTGCGCGAAAGACCAAGCCCGCGAGCGGAGCGATGAACCAGAAGTTTCATCAGGTCGCCCCGGTGCGGCTGGTTGGGTTTGGAGGAAAGTCCCACCTGCACGGTGCCAACGATTTTGCCATCCACTTCTGCCACCACATGGATCGTGTTGCCTATGTCTACATTCTTCGCGACGTCTTGCCAGAAGTCTGTCGCGTCCGCTGGTGTGAAGGGCAAGATGAAGCCCACAGATGCGCCGCCATTGACGCAGTCGGATAAAATTTCGCAAAGATCTGATAGGGCCGACAAGGTTTCCTCGCCGTTCAGCATGCGGATAACAGTCATTTAAAACTCCAGAAAATGTCAGCGCTTGCGCTGGTCCAGCACCACCGCATAGCGGGCGGGGACGTCAGAGGGGTTGTGGAATGTGTGTCCGTCGCCAACCGGCATGAACAGGCAGTCGCCTGAGGTCATCCGGTGTACCTGATTGCCCGTTGTCATCTCAAGGTTTCCCTCAAGCAGCCAAACATACTGCGTCATGCTCTGGCTTGCAGCATGCGGTGGAAAGCTGACCTTGGCACGGGCCGGAAGATTCACTTCGACAATATCGACGTCGGAACCGACACGGGGAGGCGAGACCGCACGTCGCACGTAGCCGGTATCAGGGTCCTGCCACGTCTGTTGGTCCTGTTTCTTGACCAGTGGCGAGATCGCATCTTCGTTCTCGGCAAAGAAGCCTGAAAGTGAGAGCCCAAGTGCAGCGCAAATCCGCGCCAGAAGCGCTGCGGTTGGGCTGGCTTCGCCGCGCTCTATGCGCGAAATCATGGCGCGGCTAACCCCGGAGGCGCTGGCGAGTTGGTCGAGCGTCAGATTGCCTTGCATTCGCAGATGTTTGATGCGTTCAGCAATGGAGCGTTCAAAAGTGACAGTTTCATTTTCCATTATGCGAGAATAATAATCTCTGATGATGGAGTCAATATTCACAATGATGGAAATTGCGGTCTAAAAGACCAGAATTCGGTGCCGCAATCGACGATATGCCTCATCTCGTTGCCACGCGCGCTTGGTTGCTGGTTGAAAAAGCCCAACTTAAAAGGCTTTTAACCAAATTCCCGCTTTTCCAGCGCAAAGGCCCCTGCTATAGCGCGGGGCATGAGCACAAATTCGACCCGCACCCCGCTTGACCATATCCGCAACTTTTCCATCGTTGCCCATATCGACCATGGCAAATCGACGCTAGCCGACCGGTTGATCCAGTCGACGGGCGGCCTTGCCGAGCGCGACATGTCCGAGCAGGTGCTCGACAATATGGATATCGAGCGCGAACGCGGCATCACCATCAAGGCACAGACCGTGCGCCTGCATTACAAGGCGAATAACGGCGAAATCTATGTGCTGAACCTCATCGACACCCCCGGCCACGTCGATTTCGCTTATGAAGTGTCCCGCTCGCTGTCGGCCTGCGAAGGCTCGCTGCTGGTGGTGGATGCCTCTCAAGGCGTGGAAGCACAGACGCTGGCCAATGTCTATCAGGCCATTGATAACGACCACGAGATCGTCACGGTTCTGAACAAGATCGACCTGCCCGCCGCCGAACCGGACCGCATTCGCGAGCAGATCGAGGAAGTCATCGGCATCGATGCGTCTCAGGCCGTTCTGATTTCGGCAAAGACTGGCCTCGGTATTCCCGACGTTCTGGAAGCCATCGTGCACCAATTGCCGCCGCCAAAGAGCGAGCTTGGCGAGAAGGGTCCGTTGAAGGCCCTGCTGGTCGATAGCTGGTACGATACCTATCTCGGCGTCATGGTTCTGGTGCGCGTTCTTGATGGCGTGCTGACCAAGGGCCAGACCATCCGCATGATGGGCACGGACGCGAAATATCAGGTGGAACGCGTCGGCGTTCTCACACCGAAAATGGTAGCTGTCGATAGCCTCGGCCCTGGCGAAATCGGTTTCATCACCGGCTCGATCAAGGAAGTGGCCGATACTCGCGTCGGCGATACCATCACAGAAGACAAGCGCCCCACCGCTCAGGCGCTGCCAGGCTTCAAGCCTGCGCAGCCCGTGGTATTCTGCGGCCTGTTCCCGGTCGATGCCGCCGATTTCGAAGATCTGCGCGCCGCCATGGGCAAGCTTCGCCTCAACGACGCCTCCTTCTCCTTCGAAATGGAATCGTCTGCCGCTCTGGGCTTCGGTTTCCGCTGCGGCTTCCTCGGCCTGCTTCATCTGGAAATCATTCAGGAACGCCTCGAGCGCGAATTCGATCTCGACCTCATCGCGACCGCCCCTTCGGTGGTTTATCAGTTGACGATGACCGATGGCTCCGAGCGCGAGCTGCATAACCCGGCTGACATGCCCGATGTTGTCAAGATTTCCGAAATCCGCGAGCCGTGGATCAAGGCGACTATCCTGACGCCTGATGATTATCTCGGCGGTATCCTGAAACTCTGTCAGGACCGTCGCGGCGTCCAGACCGAACTCACCTATGTCGGCAAGCGCGCCATGCTCACCTATGAGCTGCCGCTCAACGAAGTCGTGTTCGACTTCTACGACCGCCTGAAATCCATCTCCAAGGGTTATGCCTCCTTCGATTATCATCTCGATGGTTACCGCGAAGGCAACCTCGTGAAGATGTCGATCATGGTCAATGGCGAACCCGTGGATGCGCTCTCTATGCTGGTGCACCGTACCGCTGCCGACAAGCGCGGCCGCGACATGTGCGAGAAGCTGAAAGACCTCATCCCACGCCACATGTTCAAGATCCCGATTCAAGCGGCCATCGGCGGCAACGTCATCGCGCGTGAAACGATCTCAGCCATGCGCAAGGACGTAACCGCCAAGTGCTACGGCGGCGATGCCACCCGCAAGCGCAAACTTCTGGACAAGCAGAAGGAAGGCAAGAAGCGCATGCGCCAGTTCGGCAAGGTAGACATTCCACAGGAAGCGTTTATCGCCGCACTGAAGATGAGCGACGATTGATCTTGCCTTCAGGCTTGATGCGTATAGACTATGCGCATCAAAGTCGGAGGTTGTCATGGTATCGACAGCAAGAAAAGCCGCCAATCTTTCCCTGGACAGTGTCCTTGTGGAACAGGCGCGCGAACTGAAGATCAATATTTCACGCGCGGCCGAAGACGGCATCACCTATGCCATCAAGGCGGAACGTGAGCGCCTTTGGCGGTTGGAAAATGTCGAAGCGATCAGGCTGTCCAATGACTATGTTGAAAAGCACGGTTTGCCACTCGCGCAATATCGCAAGTTCTAATGGCGCGGTTCGATATCTATCGTCTTAAGTCTGGCGGGTTGGTTGTCGATCTTCAAGCTACGATCATCGATGATTTGGATACGCGGGTTGTCGCGCCACTGTTAAGGCTCGAAGAATTTCCTAAACCGGTTGCCCGTCTCAACCCCAAATTTCAAGTTGACGGAACGATATGCATTATGGTCACACATATGTTGGGTACGATATCTTTGCGTGATGTACAGGAGACAATAGGACGATTGTCCGACGATGATCACTCAATTGTAGCGGCCACAGACTTTCTCTTCCAAGGGTTTTGATCTCAACAAAAAACCGCCTGCCTAAAGGCAAGCGGTTCTTCGATCATATAACAACCTAAGTTGTTATGGCTGTGTCGATGTGCCGCCAGTGGTCGGCGAAGCCGGGGCAGCGTTGTTGGTAGGTGCTGCTGGCGTCATCGGGACGGGCGCTGGAGCCTGATCGCTGACTGCTGGTGGTGTCGTAGACGACGTTGTGGTTGGGTCAGTTGTCGATGGAGCGCTCATCTGCATCCAGATGAAGCCACCGACCAACAGAACGGCGATTACCGCAACCCATGGAGCCCAGCCAGCAGACTTGCGGGCCGCTTCTGGCGTCGTGCGCAGTTCCGGACGGTCTGGACGAAGATTGGGGTCACGTGGAAGATTTGGATCGAATGTCATGGTGTTTTCTCCTCTCTTACTATGGGGAGAAAATGCGATTGTGCTTAATTGGTTCCAGAAATCTATAAATGGTAAAAACTGGTAGGTCTAAGGTGTCGTGCGCGTCCTATCGATCGCCTCACTCAAAACCTTCGTTAATTTGGGGTCGTCGCAATGCGAAACGTTGAACCGCATATGTGTCGATGCGGTGTACGACTGGCTGAAAATATTGCCCGGTGCCAGAACCACGTTTTTTAAAAGCGCATGACGGGCGACCGCCGCTGCATCGACCCCGTCGGGTAAGCTGCACCACAGAAATATACCCGATTGCGGTTCGATCCATGGCGTGATGCCGAGACCGCGAAGCCTTGCTTCTGTTTCCAGTCTTGCTCTGGACAGTCGCACTTTCACGGCCTCGATGTGACGCCGGTAGCTGCCATCTTTCAATGCCGCCAATACCACCGCCTCGCAAAGCTGGTTGCCGGAAAAATTCGTGGCGATCTTCAAGTCGGTTAACGGCTCGATCCACCGTTGCGGTGCTGCGATATAGCCGCAACGGACGGATGCTGAGAGCGTTTTAGAAAAACTGCCAATCTGCACGACGCGGTTCAGCCCATCGAAGGCCGCAAGTCTTGGCGCTTTTTGGTCTTCAAAATCTGCAAAAATATCGTCTTCGATGATCGTCAATCCGGCCCGTTCCGCCAGCGTCAGCACCCGATGCGCTATAACAGGGGAAAGAACCGCGCCGGTTGGGTTGTGAATTGCAGAATTGGTGATGTAGAGGCGAGGCTGATGCTCGCTCAACGCCTGTTCGAACAGCGCGACATCAGGCCCTGAAGGCGTGTAAGGCAGGCCGATGATCTTCACCCGGTGGGCGCGCAGCAGAGCGTGGAAATTGAAATAGCAAGGGTCATCGACCAGCACGGTCTGTCCCGGCTCCAGCAGAAAACGGCAGAGCAGATCGATAGCCTGTGTGCCGCTGTCCGTCAGCATGATGTGTTCGGGTGCCGCGTGCACACCATTTTCCGACAATCGCCGTGACAGCAGTTTTCGCAATGGCAGTAACCCAAGCGGCGTGCCGTAGTCGGTCAACAGGTCTGGCTCGGCACGCGCCACGCTGCGCATGGCTCGGCGTATCGTCTCTTCCGGCATCCATGAAGGCGGCATCCAGCCACAACCGGGTTTGATCATGCCATCCTGACCATCCAGCGCCAGGCGCGAGACCCAGAAGGGATCAACCGCACGGTCGAGCTTCGGGCCGATTTCGGCGAGCGAAAGAGGAGCGAGAGCGGCCGCCACATAAAATCCCGATCCCGGTCGGGAGTGAATGGTGCCCTCCGCCATGAGCCGCTCATAGGCTTCGACAACGGTCGAGGTCGAGACCAGCATGGTCTTTGCGAAGGCGCGAACGGATGGAAGTTTTGCTCCCGGTGCAAGGATGCGTGCAGAAATACGCTTACGAATTTCCGCCATCACGCTGTTGATGCGAGGCGCGTTATCGTGAGGTTTGTTCGAGGTCACATCCATCCGTATTGCTCTCGATGCCATAACGGTTTTATCAAACTGTACCGTACTGTCGCTGTCTGCACCATCCATTCCAACGCATAAATCCATCGAAATGGAGCGTTGAAATGGATAGGCAGTCGGCTGGTTGGGTGAACGGTTTTGTGGGTGTGGTTATTTTCAGCGGCTCTTTGCCCGCAACACGTTTGGCGGTCACGGGGTTCGATCCCGTGTTTCTGACCCTCGCGCGGGCCAGTATTGCCGGTTTGCTCGGGCTCGCGCTGCTTGCGGTCTTTCGACAGAAGCAGCCTGCGCGCGCCGATCTCGTGTCGCTGGCCATCGTTTCGCTAGGCGTCGTGGTCGGCTTCCCTCTGCTGACAGCCATGGCGTTGAAGCATATGACCTCGGCCCATTCCGTCGTCTTCGTGGGTCTGCTGCCCTTGGCGACGGCCATATTTGCCGTGCTGCGCGGAGGCGAGCGCCCGCGTCTGGCCTTCTGGCTTTACTCGTGTCTGGGCAGTGCATTGGTCGCTGGTTTTGCGATGATGCAGGGCGGTTCAGCGTCGCTGGCCGGCGATCTCCTGATGCTGGCAGCCATCGCGCTGTGCGGGTTGGGTTATGCCGAAGGTGCCGCCCTGTCGCGCAAGCTGGGCGGTTGGCAGGTCATTTCGTGGGCCCTGGTTTTGTCCCTGCCGGTCATGCTGCCGCTTGCGCTTTTCACCATGCCTGCTTCGTGGAGCAATATCGCCGGTGCCGCCTGGGGCGGACTTGTCTACGTATCGCTGTTCAGCATGTTGATCGGATTTGTCTTCTGGTATCGCGGTTTGGCGCTGGGCGGCATTGCCGCCGTTGGCCAGTTGCAACTGCTCCAGCCCTTTATGGGTCTCGTACTGGCAGCGAGCTTGCTGGGTGAAACCGTCAGTATTCCCATGCTGCTGACGACGCTTGGCGTCGTGGCCTGTGTCGTCGGCGCAAAGAAATCCGCTATGAAGCTGCATCCCCGTTAGCCATTGCCACGGCGCGATGTCCAGCGAAGCCAGCTTTCTTCGTTGCCGCTGAAGACGTTGAGGTCGATCTTGCCTTCGACGCCATGGGAAAGGCCAGAGCCGGAATATTGCCAGAACATCCATTTGCGGTCCGGATAGACCTTGGACGGATGCTGAGCCACGGCCCGCAGCCAGAACGGATAGTTCAGGAATTCACCGGACAGGTGGTCCTTGTAGAAATCCGGTGCCGTGTAAATGATCGGGCGCTGGCCGTAGTGGCGTTCCAGCATGTCCATGAAGACCTGCATCTTTTCCAGCACCTTGGCGCGCGGCAGGCGCATCTTGCAGCTGGATTCGCCGTTATATTCCACGTCGATGACGGGTGGCAGTGCGTCCGGGTCGCGCGGTACGTTACGAATGAACCAGTCCGCTTGCTGGCTTGCAGGGCGGCACCAGTAGAAGAAGTGGTATGCACCCCGGCGCAGCCCTGCTGCCTTGGAGCGGTTCCAGTTGGTCTTGAACATCGGGTCCAGATGATCACCACCATCGGTCGCCTTTATGAACGCGAAGTTGGCACCGCGTGATCTCAACCTTTCCCAATCGATATTACCCTGCCAGCGGGAAACATCAACGCCATGCACGGCGAAATGCCGTGGCGTAATCCTGCCGAAATTGATCGGCTTAGCATCGCTGAAATTGGACCGGAAGATGCGGGAGCGCACGGCTGGCCCGGCATTTATGGCAGGCGCTGCAGCCATAGCCATCTGCACCGATTTTTCATCTGGAAGGCCAACACCCGCCTGTGGAGACATGGAGGTGTCGATTTGGGGCACGGCACGGCGGGGTGCCGACTGTTGGTCCACAGCAGCAAAGGCTTTCGGTTCCTGTGGAACCGGTCCACCCCAGGCCAGAACCTTCTGGGCAGGTTCCGGGCGAAGCCGCGCTTGTGTTTGTCCAACACTGGCCTGCGGCACCGGTGCAGAGGGCGTGACGGAACTCGTGGTCTCTTTGGAAGGGATGCCAGCCATCAGACCTTCCGGCCCTGAACTGGATGTACAGCCCGTGATGGATAGGCAGGCTAGAATAATGGCTGGCACTGTCGATCGATGCATGAGAACCCGTACGCAAAACAGACGGGCAAGCACAAAATGCACCACCCTGGGACCGTGAAAAAAGATGACTAACGACAAATTATCAAAAAAGGCTGAATCCAATCTTTACGATCGGAAAATGATAAAAAACATGAGCTGACGTTTGCGTGAGACTATGGTGAGCATGACAGCAAAAAGCGCGGACGAAACCGCCCGCGCTCGAGTTCGAGTTTTCAGTCGTTTCTGGTCAGGCAGCGCGACGATGATCCCGGCGGCTATCCTGCGTCGTATCAAGACGGAACTGCTCCAGCAGACCCAGCAACTGATCCGTCTCTTCGTTCAGTTGCTCGCTGGCAGCACTTGTCTCTTCCACCATCGCGGCATTCTGCTGTGTCAACACATCCACTTCACCAACCGAGCTGTTGATTTGCTGCATGGCAACAGACTGGTCCTGCGAAGCCTGCGTGATCTGCTGAACATGCTCGCTGACATGGGAGATTTGCGTGCCGATCTGGGCTAGCGCTTCGCCTGTTTGGCTCACGAGGCTGGAACCGGCAGCAACCTCCTTGTTGGAAACCGCAATCAGTTGACGGATTTCCTTGGCGGCTGCGGCGGAGCGTTGCGCAAGCTCACGCACTTCATGGGCAACGACGGCAAAGCCCTTGCCCGCCTCTCCAGCGCGCGCTGCTTCAACACCCGCATTCAGAGCCAGCAGATTTGTCTGGAACGAAATGGAATCGATGACTTCGGTAATGTTGCCGATGGTCTTCGACGCATTCTCGATCCGCTCCATGGCAGAAATCGCATTGCCGACGATGACAAGTGATTCATCGGTATTGCGGCGTGTCTTGTCGACAATGGTGTTTGCTTCGCGGGCGCGGTCCACCGCGTTGCGCATGTTGGAGTTGACTTCATCAACGGCGGCGGCCGTTTCCTCCAGCGAGGCTGCCTGACGTTCCGTGCGGCGCGCCAGATCAACGGCGGATTCCGACATCTGCTGGGCATTTCCGCGAATAGCGCCGACGTTCTCGAGAATGCCGCCGATTGTCTCGCGCAGGCGCAGCATGGACTGGTTGAAGTCGACGCGAAGCTGCTCGAGACGGTCGCTGAATGGCGTATCGATGGTGGTGGAAATGTCGCCTGCGGACAGACGCTCCAGGCCACCGGCCAAGGCGGTCACGGCAAACTGGATTTGGCGGTCCAGCTCTTTACGCTCGGCATCGTTGGACTTACGCTGCGCTTCGGCAGAGGCGCGCTGTTCCTGCGTGGAGGCTTCAAGACGAATGCGCTCTTCGGCATTTTCCTTGAAGACCTCAAGCGCACGCGCCATGTCGCCGATTTCGTCGTGGCGGTTCTTGCCGGTAAGCGGAATGTCGATATCGCCCTTGGCCAGACGTTTCATGGAGCCGACAATCCCAAGGATCGGGCCCTTGAACGTCATGACCAGACCGATGCCGGCAAAGATGGCGACGAAGACGCCGATCACCATGGCAGACAGCGAGATGTCATCCGCCTTACTGCGCTCGGTATCGGCAGCCGTGCGTTGTTTCTCAGCAAAACTCGTCAAGCTGGCCCAAACGTTGCGGATCTCGTCTTCCGCCATGCGGAATGCGACCTGGCGCTGCTGCGACATGGCGAACAGGTCTGCCGATGCGCGATCCAGCTTGGTGGCCATGGCGTCAATCGACTCGGCGCTCTTGCGCGTCGCCTCAGACATCGTTCTGTCGCCCATCATCTCGCCAGCAGAGACGTTCAGGCGGAAAGCGACATCCCTGAATTTCTCAAGCGACGCCTTGGCAGGGGCGGCAACAAAGCCTGCCATTTCAAGCTCCAGATTTTTGGCGTCTTCTGCAATCTGTCGTGCGGTGGCAAGAAACGCCGTTGCCTGTTCGATGGGCTGGTCCAGCTTGCCGAAAACCTCGGTCGCCTGCCGTGATTTCACGGTGGCAAAACCCTGAAGGCGAATAGTGGAGGGTCGCATCAGATTGACCACGCGGTCGATCGCGCCAACCGTCGCGTCGTTGACGATGCCGATATCGAGCTGCGCACGGATCTGGGTCACGCCCTCGGCAAGCTGCTCGATAATCATTTTCTGATCGACGGAGGCTATAGCGACAAGTTCCTTGGCGGTTGTTTCCAGACTGCCGATCGCAGACTTCACAACAGCAGTCTTTTCTTCCGGCGATGTCGCCCTGTTAAAATCAGTGACGACAGTGGCGATGAGATTTGCACCGCGATTGAGTTTATCAGCCTCGCGCAACAGCAGCTTGGCCTTGGCCTCGTCGGTCTGGAGCGTATTTCTGATGTTGGTCGCGTTTGCCAGAAGGCCGTTCAGTTCCTTCTTGATGACCGAAAAGTCTGCATCCATGCCAGCGCGGAGTGCCTGCTCCTTCTGATGACTCGACCACAATTCATCGACTTGGTTGGTGATGATTTTCGTCCGGTCGATAGCATCTTTTATTTCAGTGGAATCGCCATCTTCCGCCGCGCGCAGGAAATTGGCCTGCTCTGCAAGCTGCCGGTGCAGGGTGGTCCGCGTTTCATCATTAGTGTTGGTAAGAAACGATGTCATGCCACCATATACTTCTTTGAACCCCGTTAAGGATTGAAGGATGGTGTTGGAAACATCCATGCGGCTTTGCAGCAGGTTTGATGCATACAAACCCGAAAATCCGACTGCAAGAATACTTGCTACGAATGGCGCTATGAACACGATGACTTTTGTTTGTATCTTAAAACGGGCGAGCAGATTATCGATCATCATTTTTTCCCCAAAGCCTTTTTGTGACTTTCAATTCTTCGCAGCCGAAAAAAACAGTGCGCTTCGACTTCTGCAACTGAGGTTTGAAAATAATGTTAATATTCAGTGAGTTCCGCCATGCGTGGTAAATGGGAAATGGAAGCCGGTGTCTATAAACCAGCTCCCATTTTTGTCCCTATGGACTCAATCAGTAACCGGCTTTCAGCGTTCGCTGGAAGGCACTCACGATCTTCGTCACCAGTTCCTCGTGAATATCCGCCCTGTCGCGCTTGGCCATCGGCTCACAAATCGGATCGATTTCACCGACTGATTTCAAAAATGCATCGGCATCTTTTTTGCAGACCGGCAGAAAGCTGAAATGGTTGCTGTCGTTGACCTGCATGTACGTGGCACTAGGCACGTCTTTGGCCAGTTGGTCCGAAAGCACGGAGACGGGAATTTCGCCGACACTGCCGAGATTGATGAAGGTCAGCGGAATATCGATGGCCTTCAAGCTGTCCTTCGTAAAGGCCACTTCCAACCCCGGATCGACAAGCACCGCCGAGCGGATGCGGGCGTCGTGGTTCGATTGTTCGAAACGCGCTTTGTCGACGCTGCGCAAATCGAACTTCGGCACATCGATTGGCTCATCGTTCTTGTAGCCGCGCCCACCTGCAAACCACTGGCAATCCATGGAGGTGGCATAGTCTACGCAATATTGCGCATAGGCGTCGAGATCGGCACGCGCACCTGCAAGCTCCATCGCCGCGCTGCCGCCGAGCGAAAAGCCGAGAACGCCGATGCGCTTGGCATCGACTGATCCAGACCATTCGGCACTGGTGGTCAGCGACGTGACGATGGTGGAGATGTCGTCTGTACGCTCCCAGATTTTCGGTGTGTCGGCAGGCGTGGAATCGCCGCTCGTCGTACCGGGGTGATCCGGTGCCGCAACAAGGAAACCCGCTTCAGCAAGTGCCGTTGCTATCCAGGCCATGCTAATCGCGCGTGAGCCAGAGCCATGCGATAGCAGCACCAAGGGCAGATGATCTCGCGGAAGAGAGGCGCCCTTGATGGCTGGCGCGCCGTCGAAGATTCGATTTTCTCCGACGCTGACCTTCTGGCTCTTACCGTCGGATGGATACCAGAGCGTGACGGATAGGTCCCTGTTGCGTGCGGGAGAATGAACAGTGATATCGCGCGTGCCAACGTTCTGGTCTGCGAGAGCTGGCTGGATGGCGAAGACTGACAAAAGAAGGGTAGCGGAGATAGTGGAGCGCATGGAAAGCCTCTTGGGGTTGGAATAACGAGGCCGTTGTCTGCGCGTCGCAAGTTTTTCACGCCCTGAAACATGTTTGAGGTCGTGCGCAAACGCGATCTGGTTCATGTAAGAAGGGTCATTGTTCCAGCTTAGGTTTTTCCGCCTTGCTTTTCCTGCCGCTACCTATTGTCGTCTCACTTTTTCTCTGGCTGATGCTGATCTCGATCCTTCGTGGAAATGGCGAAGGAAAGGCCAACCTGCCTTTTCTGGCGTTACTCGGGCTGAGCGCCATTCAGTCAACTCTTGTCGGTCTGCGTTGGGGTTATCATGTGGAGTTGCTGAAACCAGCCTTGCCCGTGATGGCATCGCTTTTGCCGCCGCTGGCCTATGCCAGTTTCCGAAGCTTGATGAATGGTTGGCGTTTGAAAAGCAGAGAGACGCTGTTCAGTATCACCTTGCCGCCATTGCTTATCATAGTGCTCTTGACGATTTACCCCCTTGCCATCGATTTGGCCCTCATTGGTCTCTTTGTAGGATATGCGTTTGCCATCGTTATGCTCGGAAGGCGTGGGCCAGATGGGTTGGAGGAGGCACAATTTGCCAGCGTCACATCTGTTCACCGCGCGCTCTACATCGCCGCTGCGGCTCTTTGCCTCTCCGCTTCCTTCGATGTTGTGATCCTTCTCGACTACGAATGGACGCGGGGTCAGAATGCTGGTGTCCTCATTAGCAATGGCAATGTGCTCGGCCTGCTCCTGATTGGGTTGACGGCATGGGTCGCGGGCGACAGCAAAGCGGAAAAGCTTTCGGCGCTAACGGAAGCAGAGCCAGTTAGGGCCACCACCGAAGACCACGAAATCATGGCCCGCCTGGAAGACCTGATGGCACGGCAGAAGTTTTACCGCGACGAAAACCTCAACCTCTCCCGTCTTGCTCGCAAAATGGCGTTGCCCAGCCGCCAGATTTCCAACGCCATCAACCGCGCGACGGGGGGAAACGTCTCGCAATATATCAACCAGTTACGAGTGAAAGATGCCTGCCGGCTGCTGGAGGAGACGGATCAGTCCGTCACATCGATCATGTTCGAAAGCGGCTTCCAGACCAAATCCAACTTCAACCGGGAATTTCGCCGCATCACCGGTATGAACCCGCTGGCATGGCGGGAGCGCGAGGTTTGGAAGCTGGTGTCCGCGCATAAAAATGGCCACCCGGCGTAACCGGATGGCCATCAAACATAGACAAAAGATGATTACAGATTGCCGTTGCGCTGCTGAATCATCATGTAGGTGTCGTAGGTGTATTCAGCGATCTGCGCCCAGAGATAGGCATCCTTCTTGAACGCCTGCTGGCTTTCGTAAATCTTCTTGAAGTTCTCGTTGACCGAGGAAATCTCAGCATAGGTTTCAAGCGCCGCCTTGTGGCAGACGTCGAGAATTTCCTGGCTAAACGGGCGAAGGATCGCGCCTTGGGCCACCAGTTCCTTCAACGCCTTCGGGTTGCGGGCATCGTAACGCTCCAGCATGGAGGCGCTGCCAGCCGCACAGGCATCCCTCAGAATGCGCTTGTAGTTGTCCGGCAGGCTGTTGAACTTTTCCAGGTTCACGAAGGCGTGGCAGGCCGGGCCACCTTCCCACCATGCGGGATAGTAATAGTATTTCGCGACCTTGTAGAATCCGAGCTTCTGGTCGTCATAGGGACCAACAAACTCCGTCGCGTCGATGGTGCCCTTTTCCAGCGCCGCATAGACGTCGCCGCCTGCGATCTGCTGGGGCGTGATGCCGACCTTTTGCATGACCTGACCGGTGAGGCCGGCAATGCGCATCTTCAGACCCTTGAGGTCATCGATCGTGTTGATTTCCTTGCGGAACCAGCCACCCATCTGCGCGCCGGTGTTGCCCAGCAGGATGGAGTAGATGTTGTGCTTAGCAAAGAACTCATTCATTAACTCGTTGCCGCCTGCCTGGTTGAACCAAGCATTCGTCTGACGTGCATTGAGGCCGAATGGGACAGATGTTCCGAGCGCAAAGGTCGGGTCTTTACCGACGTAATAGTATGAGCAGGTATGCGCCATTTCCACCGTGCCAGAGGTCACGGCATCTGCGGCCTGAAGGGCCGGAACGATCTCGCCACCGGCAAAATGCTGAATGGTGAAGTTGCCGCCGGATGCTTCCTTGACGTGGTCTGCAACGATCTGTCCGGCACCGAAAAGAATGTCGAGGCCTTTGGTGAAAGACGATGTCATACGCCAAGTGATCTTGGGGTTTTCCTGAGCGATAGCGGGCGCGGCAAGGGCGGTTGCTGTAACGCCTGCGCCAACGGCACCGGCCTTGCGGATGAATGATCTGCGATCCATGTCGATTGAGCCTTGAATATGAATATCTAGGGCGAACCGTATGGTACGCCTCCCGTCATCTACTAACCATGTCCGGTTGCAGCCTTCAAGATAATCTTGATGATATTGAGTCGGCAGTCTTTGTTTTGCAGTAAAACGAAAATGACATTTCAATCATGGGGCGAATTAGCATTCCTGCACAGCCCTGGGGCTTGTTGATGGGTGGCTCAGGCCAAACGGTTGCGATCCACATCGCCAAAATTAGAATTATTCTAAATTGGCTTGCGCTAACTTAATGCCGGTATTATTTAGAATTATTCTAAATCGGATGGTTCTCATGTTTCGCAGTCTGTTTTCACACTCCAAGCGCCCTTTCGCATCCCTGAGCGAACAGGAAATTCTCTCACTTGCCATCTCCTCTGAAGAAGATGACGCGCGTATCTACCGGTCCTATGCAGATCATTTGCGGGCGGATTATCCGCAGTCGGCGAAGGTTTTCGACGAGATGGCAGAGGTCGAGCATGCCCATCGCAACATGCTGATCGGCATGCATCAGGACAGATTTGGCGACACGATTCCACTGATCCGTCGCGAACATGTCAGCGGCTTTTATGAGCGCAAGCCGGACTGGCTGGTTAAGAACCTGTCTCTTGAGGCCATGCGGGAACAGGCCGAACGGATGGAAGACCAGGCCATCCGCTTTTACGACGAGGCCGTCAAACATGTGACCGATGCTTCCACCCGCAAATTGCTGGGCGATCTGGCTGAAGCGGAGCGTGGGCATCAGGACATTGCCGGAATGCTGGAAGGCAAACACTTGGCCGAAGAGGCCAAATCCGAAGAGGAGGAAACCGCCAAGCGTCGATTTCTGCTGACCTATGTCCAGCCGGGGCTGGCGGGCCTTATGGATGGATCGGTCTCGACACTGGCTCCTATCTTTGCAGCCGCCTTCGCCACTCAGGATACATGGCAGACATTTCTTATCGGCCTTTCGGCGTCTGTCGGTGCTGGCATTTCCATGGGTTTCACGGAAGCGGCGCATGATGATGGCAAGCTTTCCGGCCGTGGCTCACCCTTCAAGCGCGGTCTTGCATCCGGCATCATGACGGCAATCGGTGGCCTCGGCCACACGCTGCCTTATCTCATTCCACATTTCTGGACGGCAACCGCCGTTGCAGCTGTCATCGTCTTCATGGAACTCTGGGCAATCGCCTTCATCCAGAACCGCTACATGGAAACACCGTTCCTGCGGGCGGTCTTTCAGGTCGTACTAGGTGGTTCGCTGGTGCTGGCGGCAGGTATCATCATCGGTCATGGCTAAGATGTTGGGCTCAAAACGTCGCTTGAGCCCCACATCACTCATGCAGCCTGGGGAGCGCGGGCGATGACTTTGATCTCGAAGTCGAAACCCGCCAGCCAGTTCACGCCAACCGCAGTCCATGTGGGATAGGGCTTTTCACTGAAAGCCGTTGCCTTGACGGCCATGATCGTCTCGAACTGATTTTCCGGGTCGGTGTGGAACGTCGTGACATCGATGATGTCATCGAAAGTTGCGCCAGCGGCTGCCAGAACGGCCTTCAGATTGTCGAATGCAAGCTGCACCTGTTTGGCAAAATCCGGTTCGGCTGAACCATCGTCGCGGCTGCCGACCTGACCCGAGACGAACAGCAGGTCGCCGGAACGGACTGCTGCCGAATAGCCGTGCTTCTCATAAAGCGCGTGCCGATCGGCGGGGAAAATTGCGTCGCGTTTACTCATTTTTGAATACTCCAGAATTCAAGGCAGCAGCATCCATTCCCCGGCGCGATGCAATATGCGGGGGACGAGGTCTGATGGCCTGGCCTTTGATGACTTTACTGTACGGAACAAATTTTGATATACGCACCGTATGTCTAGATACTAAGCATACGGCGCGTATGTCTATAGGTATACGTGGCGTATGTTAGTTTGGGGATGAGATATGACACCGAAAACGCGGTCGCAAATGGTCGAGGAAACGCGTGCAAAACTCATCGCTGCTGCGCGAAAAGCCTTTGCATCAAAGGGTTATGCTGCATCCTCCATGGATGAGCTGACAGCGGAAGCCGGGCTGACGCGCGGAGCGCTCTATCATAATTTTGGCGACAAAAAGGGACTGCTTCAGGCCGTGATCGACCAGATCGATGCTGAAATGCTGGCGCGATTGTATGTCGTCCAGAAGGAAGCAGAGACACCCTGGCTTGGTCTGCTTGCCGAAAGCGTAGCCTATGTCGAAATGGCACTGGAGCCGGAAATACAGCGCATCATGCTGTTGGACGGCCCGGCAGTGTTGGGCGATCCCGCCAATTGGCCAAACCAGACGGCCTGCCTGAAGCGGATTGAGGAAACGGTTCAGTCGCTGGTCGATGACGGCACGTTGAAGCCAGTCGACGCAAGAGCCACGACATGGCTGCTGAATGGTGCCGTGTTGAACGCGGCGCTCTGGATCGCCGCTGCCGACGATCCGCGCGACGCCTTCCCGAAGGCCGTCCAGGCCTTCCGCCAACTGGCTTCGGGCTTGCTGGCGGAGGTTTGACACTCTGCTCGGATATTACCGTAGCGCGCCAACCAGAACGTCGCGGCCATCCTCGATGGAAACCCAGCGGCCCGTGTTGAACGAGGCCTGACGCTTGAGATACGTATAGTTCGTATCGGTCCACAGCTTCACGTCATCCGACAGGTTGTCGAGAATGAAGTCGCCGTCATTGGTGCGCAGTGTCAGCACCGCATGGCCTTCGCCATCGGGCTTGCGAACGACGGTGATCAAAAGGTCGGAAACGGCAAAGCCGCGTTCCATCAGTTTCCGGCGCTTCAAAAGCACGAAATCTTCACAGTCACCAGCGGTCTTGGGATATTCCCAGACTTCGTCTTTGCCATAAACTTCCAGGTCGGTCATGGCGATGATGGTGGAGTTTACTTCCTTGTTGATGTCGCGAACAACCTTCCATCCATACTCCGTCACGCGCGGAGGAGGTGTCAGCTTGCTGCGAATATCGCACTCGGACATATACTTCTGGCAGAACTCGTAATGACCGATAGGCTGGGACGTGATGCCACCGGTCACCATGGCCGGGCTACCCTTGTTCTCTGCCTGTGCGGAGGCCACAGAAAGTATTCCGGCCGCAACTGCCAGAAGCAGTGCCCGCGCCCGCGGTGCGTTCATCATGAAACCCGTCCCTTAAAATCTTAATGAAAAGTTAAGAGACGGCGGGGGTATGTGTCAATCAGAACTCGGTGTCCATGAACGCAAGATGAATAATATGGTTAAGAGCGTGACCGGTTTGCCTACAAAACAAGGCTTTTGGCCGCTGCCAGCATGCGTTCGATGTCCTGTGGACGCGACAGTCTGTGGTCGCCATCGCGAATAAGGCTCAAGACAACATCATCGGCGGGCAGATGCTCCAGCAGTTTGAGGGCGTGCGTGTAGGGTACATCCTCATCTTTCATCCCCTGTAGAATGTAAACCGGGCACCCTGTCTGGATAATGCCTTGCAACACGCGGTTGTTGCGTCCGTCCTCGATCAGGGCACGGGTAAAGATGTTCGGCTCCGGGCTATATTCGGACGGTTCTTCGAAGTAACCTCGCTCCCTCAGCGAGGCCTTTTCCTCTTCGGAAAGATTGGGCTCTATCAGTTCGGCGGTAAAATCCGGGGCAGGCGCGATGAGCAGCAGACCTGCAATGTCAGGACCGCCTTGCTGCTTGCGCAATTTTTCCACCAGCCGCAGCGCAATCCATCCCCCCATGGAAGAGCCGACGACGACGACGCGTTTTGGTGCCGTATGACGCAGCACGGCTATCGTTTCTTCCAGCCAGCGCGAGATCGTACCTTTGTTGAAGTCACCTTTGGATGCGCCGTGGCCGGAGTAATCAAGGCGAATACAGGCAAGACCATTCTGTTCGGCAAACCGGTCGAGCTCCACTGCTTTGGTGCCCGTCATGTCGGACCGATATCCGCCGAGCCAGACCAATGCAGGAGCATCGTCATTATGGGTCGCTGCGCGTGAGCGTATGGCGATGTCGCGGGCCTCATCGGCGGTACCAACCGTCAGGTATTCAATCGTTTGATCAGTCATATCGGTGAGAATCTCCTGCATTTTGCTCTCCATGTAGCGTAAATTCGGAAAAAGCACGACAGGAGGTGATTTTTTTGCGCGGGCATGCTATTGACTTCGCGGCGGCATTCACGACATTTCCGCCATTTGCACCGACAAGCTGGTTTTTGCCGACGCGATCCCGAAACAGATCAGGAGACTACGACCATTCGCAGACCGTTCAAAGCCGATGCCCCCGTCAAAGAGGGCCCGCGCTCCAACAGGGAAATTCGAATTCCCAAAATTCAGCTGATTGATGAAGAAGGCCAGAACCTTGGCGTCATGGCGACGGACCAGGCTCTGAAGATGGCGGAAGACGCCGGTCTCGATCTCGTTGAGATTTCGCCGAACGCAGAACCGCCCGTATGCAAAATTCTTGATCTCGGCAAGCTGAAGTATTCGTCGCAAAAAAAGGCGGCAGAAGCGCGCAAGAAGCAGAAGATCGTTGAGGTCAAGGAAATCAAGATGCGCCCTAACATCGACACCCATGACTATGAGGTGAAGATGAAGGCGATGAACCGTTTCTTTGACGAAGGCGACAAGGTAAAGGTGACACTGAAGTTCCGTGGCCGCGAAATGGCTCACCAGGAACTCGGCATGAAGCTTCTTCTGCAGGTTAAGGAAGACACCCTGGCGATTGCCAAGGTCGAAGCCGAACCGAAGCTGGAAGGCCGTCAGATGATGATGGTTCTGGCACCAAAATAATGTGAGAGCGTCTGTTTTGCAGGCGTTTTGACCAAACCGCAGGGGAATGTTTTATTCCCCGTTGCTCTTTTTCATAACTACGGTTATAGGAGCGCGTCCGAACGGTCCGGCAGGGCATGCCGAGTCCGTTCTAGAATAGCTTGAAAGCAGGCTTCGTCTGCCTGTCTTTCGATACAAAAAAATGGAGTAGCAAAATGCCCAAGATGAAGACGAAATCTGCCGCTAAAAAGCGGTTCAAGATCACAGGCACGGGCAAGGTTCTCGCAGCCGCCGCCGGTAAGCGCCACGGCATGATCAAACGGTCCAACAAGTTCATTCGCGACGCGCGCGGAACCATGGTTCTGGCCGAAGCTGACGCCAAGAAGGTCGTCAAGAACTATCTGCCGAACGGTCTTTAAGACTTTTCCGCACTTTTGGACATTTTAAGGAGATCATGACATGGCACGCGTAAAACGTGGCGTAACTTCCCGCGCCAAGCACACCAAGACACTCAAGGCAGCCAAGGGCTTCTACGGCCGCCGCAAGAATACAATCCGCGCAGCTAAGGCTGCTGTGGACCGTTCCAAGCAGTACGCTTACCGCGACCGCAAGGTTAACAAGCGCAACTTCCGCGCTCTGTGGATTCAGCGTATCAATGCTGCTGTTCGCGAATTCGGCCTGACCTATGGCCGCTTCATCGACGGCCTCAACAAGGCTGGCATCGAAGTCGACCGCAAGGTTCTGTCGGACATGGCTATCCATGAGCCAGCAGCATTCGGCGTTCTCGTAGACAGCGCCAAGAAGGCTCTTGAGTACCTCAAGGATGCCGGCACCACCAACGAATTTGAAACCGCTGTAAAGTAATTACGGCGCGAACAAATTGTTGTTCATTTTGAAACCCGCGCCGGGCCATCGGTGCGGGTTTTTTCGTTTCGATCAAGGTCTTATGTAAATCGCAAAGCGGACATTATGCCCGCATATGAGTTTCTGAATGCTGGAAGCCGCCGATCCACAGGAGCAAGCACAGGGATTTCACGTCCACCTCGAGGACGCGGATATTGCTGCCTTGATGCAGGTGCTGCTGACGAGTGACGGACGGATACAGCAACTGAACCTTTCGGTCGGCTCTGTCTGGATCAAAAGGCAGGGCACCGAACAAGCGCCGTGGTGGATAAAGCTTCAGGCGCTAGCGGCGGCGGCCCTGCCGTATAAGTTTCTAAAGCCGTCCCCCATTCTCAAGCCTGTCGACATGATGGAGCGTGAAAAGCGGCGGATGATCGAATTCGGCGAAAAGGGTTTCCCCGTCCCCGACATCATCTATTCCTCGCAGACGGCCATCGTCATTTCCGATGTCGGCCCCACCGTCCAGCGCATTTTGAAAATGAAAAGTCGTGCTGGGGAGAGCGACCATGACACCCTTCTCATCGACTGCGCCGCAGCGATCGGCGACCTGCACGCTGCTGGCTTGTGCCACGGGCGCCCACATGTGCGGGATTTCTTCTTGCGCGATGGTCGCATCGGTTTCATGGACTTCGAAGAAGAGCCACAAGCCGTCATGCCGCTTGAAACCGCGCAGGCGCGGGATATCTGGCTGCTGTTTTTGCCCATGACCACCCTCGCCAAGAATGGCAGGGAGACACTCGATGCCGCCTACAAAGCCTGGGCAACGCGCGCGCCGGAGGCGGCAATCGTAGAATTGCGCAGGCTGGTGCGGGTTCTAGGCCGTTTTTTGCCGCTCGCCCGGTTGATTGGGCGCGTGCAGATGGGTAGTGATCTGCAACGCTTTATCGAGGCGACCGACTATCTGAAGAACGCCGTTGAAACCGAAGCCGCAGGCTAAAGCCCGGCGAGGCAGGAAAATATGACCGAACTTGATACCTTGAAATCGCAATTGATATCGGAAATCACGGCTGCCGGCGATGAAGCGTCAATAGAAGCCGTGCGCGTGTCAGCACTGGGTAAAAAGGGCTCGGTCTCCGATCTCTTGAAGACGCTGGGCTCGATGACGCCGGAGGAGCGCCAGACGCGTGGTGCCGCCATCAACCAGCTCAAGAGCGAAGTGACGGATCTCATCTCTGCCCGCAAGGCCGAGTTGAAGGACGCCGCTATCTCGACGCGCCTCGCGGCTGAAACATTGGATGTCAGCCTGCCGGTGCGCCAGTCGCCAGCAGAGCGCGGGCGTATCCATCCAATCAGCCAGATCGTCGATGAGATCACGGCTATCTTCGCCGATATGGGTTTCTCCATTGCCGAAGGCCCGGATATCGAAACCGACTATTACAATTTCACGGCACTAAACTTCCCCGAAGGCCACCCGGCCCGCGAAATGCACGACACCTTCTTCTTCCAGCCGGACGATAACGGTGAGCGCAAGGTGCTGCGCACGCACACCTCGCCGGTGCAGGTGCGCACCATGGAAGCCCAGAAACCACCGATCCGCATCGTCATTCCCGGTAAGACCTACCGTCAGGATTCGGATGCCACCCACTCGCCGATGTTCCATCAGGTCGAAGGCCTGGTCATAGACAAGAAGTCCAATGTTGGCAATCTGCGCTGGGTTCTGGAAGAGTTCTGCAAGACCTTCTTCGAGGTCGACAGCGTCGTGATGCGCTTCCGCCCGTCCTTCTTCCCCTTCACGGAGCCAAGCTTCGAAGTGGATATCCAGTGCGACCGCTCCGGCCCCATCGTCAAGTTCGGCGAAGGCAAGGACTGGATGGAAATCCTCGGCTGCGGCATGGTTCACCCCAACGTCCTGCGCGCTGGCGGGCTGGACCCGGATGAATACCAAGGCTTTGCCTGGGGCATGGGCCTGGACCGCATCGCCATGCTGAAATATGGGATGCCCGACCTGCGCGATTTCTTCAACGCCGACGTCCGCTGGATAACCCACTATGGCTTCCGCCCGCTCGACATGCCGACCTTGTTCGGCGGTTTGAGCGCTTAAGTTATGCCGACCGTTCTTCGCAAATATGGCTTCCGTTTTCACTTCTACTCAGGTGATGGCCATGAGCCGCCGCACATTCATATTGATGGAAGCGGTGGCGAAGCGAAGGTTTGGTTGGATGCTGTGAGACTAGCACAGGCAAAGGGCTTCAATCAGCGAGATATCGCTCGTATATTGGAAACGGTTGAGGAACACAGGGACCAGATGATGGAGGCGTGGCATGACTACTTCGGATGACGCATACCCAGAAAGCGATCGCCCCGTCGAAGCATGGTGCGATCCGCATGAGGTCCATGTTCGCCTAGCAGATGGTAGACACGTTTCCACGCCGCTCTGGTGGTATCCAAGGCTCTTGAAAGCGACACCTGCTCAGCGCAACACGGTTGAATTGATGCTTGCAGGCGTGCATTGGCCAGAGGTCGATGAGGACCTTTCCGTCGATGGCATGCTGAAAGGTCGCAAGGCTCCAGGTGCTAAAGAACCGCAGAAAGCCGCATGATTTTACAAAGCGGTTTTGTGAAGACGAATTGCCCCAGATCGCCAGTCCAGAAGAGACAAATACCGTTAAGGACAGACACACATGAAATTCACACTCTCCTGGCTGAAAGAGCATCTCGAAACCGATGCGTCTCTCGAACAGATTTGCGAGCGCCTGACCGCCATCGGTCTCGAAGTCGAGGACGTGGATGACAAGGCGGCTTACAAGCCCTTCGTCATCGCCAAGATTCTGACGGCTGAAAAGCACCCGGAAGCTGACCGTCTCAGGGTGCTGTCCGTCGATGCGGGTGATGGCAAGCCGGTGCAGATCGTCTGCGGTGCGCCGAATGCGCGTGCCGGTCTCGTCGGCGCTCTGGCGCGTCCGGGCGACTATGTGCCGGGCATCGATGTGACGCTGGCCGTCGGCAAGATTCGCGGCGTGGAAAGCCATGGCATGATGTGCTCCGAAAAGGAGCTCAACATGTCCGATAGTCACGATGGCATCATCGATCTGCCAGAAGATGCGCCGGTGGGTACATCCTTCGCGACCTATGCCGGTCTTGACGATCCTGTCATTGAAATCAACCTGACACCTAACCGTCCGGATTGCACCTCGATCTATGGCATCGCGCGCGATCTGGCTGCGTCCGGTCTCGGCACGTTGAAGACAAAGCCTGCGCCAAGCTTCAAGGTAGAAGGCACCACCTCCGTGGATGTGAGCCTTGATCTGGATGACGCGGCGCTCTGCCCCGGTTTCGGCCTGCGTCTTGTGCGCGGCGTGAAGAACGGCGCCAGCCCCAAATGGATGCAGCAGCGCCTTCTCGCCATCGGCTTGCGTCCTATCAACGCGCTGGTGGATATCACCAACTACATGACCTTCGATCAGGGTCGCCCCATGCACGTCTTCGACGCGGCCAAGGTCAAGGGCAATCTCGTCGTGCGTCGCGCCAAAGATGGCGAAACAATTCTTGCGCTCGATCAGCGCGAATACAAGCTCGGCCCGACCAATGTGGTGATTGCCGATGATAACGGCATCGAATCCATCGGCGGCGTCATGGGCGGTGAGCATTCGGGTTGCGATGAAAACACCACGGATGTGCTGATCGAATCGGCGCTTTGGGACCCGATCAACATCGCCAAGACCGGTCGTTCGCTCGGCATCATTACCGATGCGCGCTACCGTTTCGAGCGTGGCGTTGATCCCGAATATATGGTGCCGGGTCTGGAGCGCACGACCGAACTGGTGCTGGATCTCTGCGGCGGCACGGCAGCAGAAGCGAAGGTCGTCGGCTACAAAGGTTTCGAGCCGAAATGGATCGATTTCCCGCTCTCCGAAGTCAAACGCCTGACGGGTCTGGATGTTTCGGCGCAGGAAACTCTCGAAATCCTCAAGGGTCTCGGTTTCGGCATCGAAGGTTCGGGCGAGCGCGTCAGCGTCTCGGCGCCCTCTTGGCGTCCGGATGTCGATGGCAAGGCCGATCTGGTGGAAGAGGTCATGCGCATTCATGGCGTCGATAACATCAAGCCAGAACCGCTGGAAAGCTTCGGCGCAGTCAATGGCCGTATTCTGACGACGCTGCAAATCCGCACCCGCACGGCCAAGCGTTCGCTTGCCAGCCGTGGCATGCTGGAGGCAGTCACCTGGTCGTTCATTCCAGAAGCGCAGGCAAAGCTGTTCGGCGGTGGTTCTCCCGCGCTGAAGCTTGCTAACCCCATCGCCGCCGATATGTCGGACATGCGCCCTTCGCTGCTGCCCGGCCTGTTGACGGCTGCCCAGCGCAATGCCGACAAGGGCCACGGCGATGTGGCAATCTTTGAAGTCTCAGGCACCTATGAAGGTGACACACCGGAGGCACAACGCCGCGTCGCCGGTGGCGTTCGCCGCGGCACCGCATCGCTGGCTGGTTCCGGTCGCATGTGGTCCAATACGGCCAAGGGCGGCGGCAAGCCGGTGGATGTCTATGATGCCAAGGCTGATGCGCTGGCGGTTATCGAAGCCTGCGGCCTGCCGATGAGCAATGTGCAAATTGAAGCAGGCGCACCCGGCTGGTATCACCCCGGTCGTTCCGGCACGATCAAGATGGGGCCGAAAGTCATCTTGGGTTATTTCGGTGAATTCCACCCGAAGACCCTTTCCGAACTGGATGTCTCCGGTGCCTATGCAGGTTTCGAGATCTATCTCGACGCCATGCCCGAGCCGAAGAAGAAGGCGACGCGCACCAAGCCAGCGTTGGAACTTTCGCCGTTCCAGACCGTCAAACGTGACTTCGCATTCGTGGTGGACCGCTCCGTCGAAGCCAGCTCCATCATAAAAGCCGCAACCAGCGCCGACCGTAAGCTCGTCACCGGCGTCAATGTCTTCGACGTCTTCGAAGGCGCATCCGTCGGCGAGAACAAGAAGTCCATCGCCATCGAAGTCCAGATCCAGCCGGTCGACAAGACCCTGACGGATGAGGATTTCGAAGCCCTGACAGCCAAGATCGTCGGCAATGTCGAGAAATCGACGGGCGGCGTGCTGCGCGCTTAAGCAGCGTGGTGATAACGCCGCTCTTGCGTCTGGCCGCCATAACCATAGGCGGACGCACGCACGTCCTGGACATAAATATAGCTCTCCTCGTGAAGGTTTCCGAGGAGAGCTGAAAAGCCTTTGAACACCTCGGCGATGTAGGCTGCCTTTTCGGCTTTGGTATTTGTCTCATCCGTAATTTTGATATCGAGATAGACGCTGGACTTTCTTTGCTGGGCCAGCGTCTTTCCGCCCACGATCCAGTCGCGCGGATCGAGATATTCGATCGTAATGGCTGTAAGGGTCGGGTTCTTGCCCAGAATGCGATGAGTCAACGCCGATAACAGCTCGTAGATTTTTGCCGTCATCTCCTCGGACTGCTCGACACTCACTTTAACATTTAAAATCGGCATCTTGTTCTCCATGTGGTTAGCTATGCAACTATTTAGCTCAATTTCAGCTGATCTGCTGGTTGATGGACTTCGCCTGATCGACAAAACGATCGAAGGAACCGTCGCCGAGTTCCATTTTCAAACGGTTGGTCACCGCACCGCTGGCTGCATCCAACGATGCGTGCAGTGCCATCGCCTTTGCGGTTGGGTGAATCTCACACTCCCGTTTGTCACGCTTGGTTGTCTGGCGTGTGAGAAAACCTCTTTTCTCAAGTCCATCGATTGCTCTGGTTGCCGTCGCTCTGGCGATCTGCAACGTGTCCGCCAATTCACTTTGCAACATGCCGGGCTTGTTCAGTACGGCACGAAGCGTGAAGGCTTGAGCGGGTGTCAGGTCAAAAGGCTTGAAGGCCTCAGTCCATATGCGCTCCAGCTGTCGGCCCAAAGCCACCGTGTTGAAATATAGGCAATGATCAAACATGGCTTACCATAACACAAGTGATTGCATATGCAACTATTTTAAATTTAATGGCTTAAGCTTCCGTCAGCTTCATCCACGTTAAGGTGGCGTTGGCACCTGAACATCTTCTAACCAGCTGTTCTCAAAAGGTTTTACACCCTCCTCATCAACTCCGATGAAGAGAGTGTAAAAGAAAATAAAAACAAACAGATAAGTTACCTATTCGCCATAGCTGCCATCTGCTCGGGATACCGCCCACCGGCAACCTTCGCCGGAGACAGCAACTCACCCAGCTTTGCGGCCTCATCCGCACTCAGCGCCACATCGGCGGCTGCCACGTTCTTTTCCAGATTGGCGATCTTCGTCGTGCCGGGAATGGGGACGATGAAGTCGCATTGCGCCAGCACCCATGCCAGCGCCAGTTGCCCGGCTGTCACGCCTTTTTCCGCAGCCATCTCTTCGAGTAACGTGATCAGCGCCAGATTGGCGTCGAAATTCTCGGCCTGGAAACGGGGCAGGGAGCGGCGGAAGTCGGTGTCGGAGAGGCCGTCGAGCTTCTTCAGGGCACCGGTCAGTACACCACGACCGAGCGGGCTGAAGGGTACGAAGCCGATGCCGAGTTCGCGGCAGGTGTCGAGCACTCCGTTGGTCTCGACATCGCGGGTCCACAGCGAATATTCGCTCTGCAGCGCGGTGATGGGGTGGGTGGCATGCGCCTTGCGAATAGTCTCCGCATTGGCTTCGGAAAGTCCGAGATGACGGATTTTGCCTGCCTGCACCAGTTCGGCCATGGCACCGACCGTGTCTTCAATCGGCACGTTTGGATCGACGCGGTGCTGGTAGAAGAGATCGATGACGTCGACACCCAGGCGCTTGAGCGATGCATCGGCCACGGTGTGCACATTTTCCGGTCTGCTGTCGGTGCCCACCATCATTTGCCCGGCTGGCTTGGTGGCATCGATCTTGAAGCCGAATTTCGTGGCGATGGTGACCTTGTCGCGATAGGGCTTCAAGCCTTTGCCGACGAGAACTTCATTGGTGAAGGGGCCGTAGACCTCTGCGGTATCGAAAAAGGTCACGCCGAGTTCGACGGCGCGGTGCAGGGTCGCGATGGAGGCGCTTTCGTCTGCGGATGGGCTGTAAGCGTGGCTCATGCCCATGCAGCCGAGGCCGAGCGCTGAAACGGAGAGATTGTTTCCGAGAATTCTGTTTTGCATATTTCTGCCTTCCATAAAGGAACCGCCCGTCACTACGGGCATGAGGCCAAGATAGCCCGGCAAGACGGCAAAAATAATCGCTGCAATTCGTGTTGGCTTGTTCTATCATTTAGAACAATGAACCGTGTGCAACTTTCCCAATTGGCCGTTCTGGCTGCCGTTGCCGAAGGCCGCAGCTTTCGCAAGGCGGCGGCGGAGCTTGGCATTGCACCCTCTGCCGTCAGTCACGCCGTGTCTTCGCTGGAACGCAGCCTCGGCATGCGTCTGCTTCACCGTACCACACGCAGCGTCTCGCCAACGGAAGAGGGCAGACGGCTGCTGGAAACACTGGCACCAGCACTCGCCGATATCGATGCAGTCATCGGCGCACTTGCCGAACATGGCGGTCGTCCCGCCGGGCCTTTGCGCATCACCATGCCGCGCCTGGCTGCTGAAGATATCGTCGTGCCCAGGCTGGGCGAGTTTCTTGCCCGCTACCCGGATATTTCGCTCGAAATTTCGACCGATGACCGGTTCGAGGATATCGTTGCCAAAGGCTTCGACGCCGGTTTGCGGCTGGGCGAAAATCTGGAAGCGGATATGATTGCGGTTCGCGCCAGCACCGCGTGGCGTGGTGCCATCGTTGGCTCCCCGGCATATTTCGAGAACTACCCGATACCGCAGCATCCGCGCGATCTCATGCAGCATCGCTGCATTCGCCGCCGCTTTTCAAGCGGGCTGATCTATCGCTGGGAACTGGAGAAGGATGGCAAGCCGCTGGTGGTCGATGTGCAGGGGCCACTGATCCTTTCCGATCAGAGCCTCATACGCGCTGCCACGATTGACGGTGCGGGTCTCGCCTTCGTGTTCGAACAGCGAATCGAGAACGATATAAGAGAGGGAAGACTGGTGAAGGTGCTGGAAGACTGGTGTGCACCCTTCGATGGCTTTTACATCTATTATCCCTCGCGCCGGCAGATGCGACCGGCGCTGAGGGCTTTCGTGGATTTCTTCCGCGTCAGAACTTGAGCCGGTAGCGAATGTGGCCGTCGCTTTGAACATAGCTGTCATAGAGCTTGCGGGCCTGGGCATTGTCTTCGTTGGTGTGCCAGTAAAGCCGTGACCAGCCCTTGTCCTTGCAGATGGAAATCAGGTCATCGATCAAAGCCCGGCCTATGCCCTTGCCGCGAATGTTCGCATCAATGAACAGGTCTTCCAGATAGCAATCTGGTGTCTTTACCCAGGTGGAATCATGGAAGTGGTGGATGGCAAAGCCAACCACCCGTCCATCCAGTACCGCAAGGCGCGCAGACACGCGCGATGCGGGGTCGATGATGCGCGCCCATGTATGGGCGGTCACATCGTCGGGTAGATTCACCTGGTAGAAAGCAAGGTAGTCATTCCACAGCCCAAGCCACTCGGCTTGGTCCTGGCTGCCGGCATCACGAATGCTGAGATTCATTTACGCGCCAGCCTTATCCAGAAGCGCTATCATCTCGTCTGTTAGCTTCAGTTCCGTTGCGCGCTTGAAGCTCTCCAGCTGGGAAAGGCTGGTGGCGCTGGCGATCGGTGCGGTCACGGCCTTTTTGCGCAGCAGCCAAGCGAGCGCGATATCGGCGAGTTTTGCCCCGGTTTCGGCAGCAATCGTGTCCATGGCACCCAGAATGGCCAGACCGCGCGTGTTGACGTAATCGCCAACGCGGTAGGAACGCGCAACACCTTCGGTATCCGCCTTGCTGCGATATTTGCCAGTCAGGAACCCGGCGGCAAGGCTGTAATAGTTGATGACGCCGATGTCTTCCTTCGCCGTCAGTTCGGCAAGCGGCCCTTCGAACCTCTCGCGGGTGTAAAGGTTATATTCCGGCTGCACGACATCGAAACGCGCCAGTCCCGTCGTCGCGGAGACATCCAGCGCTTCTTGTAGCTCGGGGGCGTCATAGTTGGAGCAGCCGATGGCGCGTACCTTGCCTTGCTCCTTCAGCTTGGTGAACGCGCCAAGCGTTTCCTCGATTGGCGTCTCGGCATCAGGCTTATGGGCGAGATAAAGGTCGATGTAATCGGTCTGCAGACGGCGCAGCGATGCCTCCACTGCTTCCGCGATGCGCTCGGCCTTGAGGCCTTTGTCATAGCCAACCTTGGAAACGATAATGGCCTTGTCGCGGGCCACGCTGCCGCGTTTAAGCCATTTGCCGATGATGGCTTCGGACTCGCCACCCTGATGGCCATCAACCCACGCGGAATAGACATCCGCTGTGTCGATGGTGTTGAAGCCTGCGTCGAAGAAGGCATCCAGCAACTGGAAGGAGGTGTTCTCATCCGCAGTCCAGCCGAAGACGTTGCCGCCAAAGACGATCGGGGCGATGGAAAGGCCGGTTCGGCCAAGCGCGCGTTTCTCCACGGATGATACTCCCTTTGTTTTTCTGATGTTTCGCAACAGTAGCAAGCGGATGGAGCCATAACCATTGAATTTCCTTGATGGCTGGCACCATGCTTGCGTGATGGAAACGACATTCAGGAGGAAAGGGTTCGGTAAAAACTTGGCGGCTCTTCATGATGTTGCTGCCATACACGGCGAAGATGGCGGGCAGAGGCGAAGCCTGACCGCTCAGCCACCGCTTCCATGTCGAGCCGGGAATGAGCCAGAATATCGCGGGCGAGGTTGACGCGCATCAGGTTGATGTAATCCACCACGCTGACGCCGGTGTGTTCACGAAACAGCCGCGACAGATGCCGTTCGCTCAAGGCCGCCGCCTTGGCGAGCCGTCCCAGTGACCATTCGGCGGCGGGGTCAGCCACAATGGCGTCCTGGGCTTTGTGGACGGAAGGGTGAATGTGGTTGCGGCCTGAAAGCCAGGGCGAGATTTGCGGGTCGTTCGCTGTGCGCCTGATATAGATGACCATGATCTGCGCAATGCGCGCCGCAATCACCGGACTGGTGAGAGACGATACGATGTGCAGCAAAAGATCGATGCCGGTCGAAATGCCAGCGCTGGAAAAGCGGCGACCATCTTCCACAAACAGACGGTTGTCCAACACCTGCGCTAAGGGTGCAAGCCGCCGCAATTCACCCATGCAATCGGAGTGGGTCGTGCAGTGGTGACCATCGAAAACACCGGCCTCGGCGGCAATCAGCGCGCCGGAGCAGATGGAGACGATGGTTGTGTCGTCCCGCACCGTCCGCCGCAGCCAGTCTGCCAGATCGCGCCGCTCCCGACTTGAACCGGCCTGCATCGTTTCCATTAAGGAGCCGCCGGAAATCAGTACCATGGCATTGTCAGGCAGCACTTCCGGCAAGGTGTCCAGTCCGGCCAGCGAAAGCCCGATCGTCGTCGTCTGGCGGTCGCTGGCTGCAACATATTTGCAGTCGAATCTCACAGCACCCTGCTGCTGGTTGGCATAACGGAGCACCTCCAGCGGCCCCGCAACATCCAGCAGCAAAGTTTGCGGCGGCAGCACCACGAAAACCGGAATGATTTTGGTTTGCACGCCGCCGCCACTCGTCATCATGCGGCTTCTTTCTGCGCCTGCAACGCTTCGTCCACGGTCAAGATGCGCGCAAAGCGACCGGAGAGCACCAGTTCCGTGCGCGTGGCGATATCCTCTGCCGAAAAGACTTTGCCGGAGGCATGCGTCATGGGAAAAGTCAGCGTTGCCTCAGTCACGAAATCCACGGAATAGCCCAGATCGGACCCCTGCCGCGTGGTGGTTTCGCAGCATTGCTCGGTGCGAATACCGGAAACGATCAACCGGTTGATGCCGTGCTGGGTCAGCCACACATCGAGACCCGTGCCGATAAAGGCCGAATGGCGGTTCTTGCGAAACGTAACTGTGGGCTTGATGCGAATGCCCTCTAATGCGCGGATGAAACCGCTCTCCTCAGCAAAGGCCCGGTCGCCATCGACGTGGAAGATCTGGATGACGGGAATCCCCGCAGCTTCTGCGCCATCAATCAGCTTTTGCTGAGCGGCGAGATAGGCGGGCAGGCCGCTCTCATCGAAATAGGGCGCTTGCCGAAAGGATTCCTGTACATCGATGACCAGAAGCGCTGTATGTGAATGGGACATTTTCTGTATCTCCGATTTCTGATGAATACAGTTTTTCCCATTTGCTGAAAAGCCGAAAGTACATGTCGCGCCGAATAGAGGACATTTCCGGCCATCATGGGTTTCAATGCGGGCTGGATTCCCGGGCGGTTGCTTGTCTTCCCTGTCATGGTAAGGTACCGCCCATCAAAGTGGAGGCAGGCATGTTGCGTTTTGGAATTCTATCGACGGCGAAAATCGGCAGGGAGCTCGTTATCCCCGCCATTCAGGATGCGGAAAACGCTGTCGTCACCGCCATTGCCAGCCGGGATTTCTCCAAGGCGCGGCAACTGGCCGACCGTTTCTCCGTGCCGCATGCCTTCGGTTCCTATGAGGAAATGCTGGCCTCTGATGTCATCGACGCGGTCTACATCCCGCTGCCAACCGCCCAGCACGTGGAATGGTCCATCAAGGCCGCCAATGCGGGCAAGCATGTGCTGTGCGAAAAGCCGATTGCGCTCAAGGCCGAAGAAATCGACAGCCTGATTGCCGCACGAGACCGCAACAAGGTGCTGATATCAGAAGCCTATATGGTGACCTATGCGCCGGTGTGGCTGAAGGTGCGCGAGCTGTTGGCGTCGGGCGCTATCGGTGCGCTGAAGCACGTCCAAGGCTCTTTTACCTATTTCAACCGTGATCCCGGCAATATGCGCAACATTCCTGAACTCGGCGGCGGCGCGCTTCCGGATATCGGTGTCTATCCCACCATCACCACCCGCTTTGCCACCGGTAAAGAGCCAAAACGCGTTCAGGCCGAGGTCGAGCGTGACCCGGAATTCGGCACCGATATCTATGCCAGCGTCAAGGCGGATTTCGGTGATTTCGAACTCAGCTTCTACATTTCCACCCAGCTCGCAGGCCGCCAGCTCATGGTCCTGCACGGGACCGAAGGTTATATCGAGGTCAAGTCACCCTTCAATGCCGACCGCTGGGGTGCCGAAGAAGTCGAACTCACAAACCAGAATCACGGCCAGTCGCAAATCTTCCGCTTTCAGGATAGCCGCCAGTATCGCAGGGAAATCGAAGCTTTCGCCACTGCGGCAAGCGGCGGGAATGCCGAGGTCGTTTCCCTGGAAAGCTCGAAGAACAGCCAGCGCTTTATCGATGCGATCTACCGTGCTGCTGAAAAGGATGGTTGGGAAACGGTCTAAAGCGGCCTGCCTACCTTTTCCTTGCTCTAACATAGCCCGCAACAGCAAGAGCGAGGCCGCCACATGACGCAGCAAGAAATGCCGTCGGCCATTGCAAGAACGGGTTTCGGGTGATGATCAGCGCGAAAATGCCAAAGCTGACGCATGTGCTGATGCCACTGATCACGATCAGCAAAACGCCGCCACTAGGGACGGCTCTTTGCAGGTGATTGAGAGCATAAGCGAGACAAGGGAGCGTTATCGCGACGCTCCACAAACGCGCGACCACGATATCAAGGTTTGAACCGCTCGATATCGCAAGCGTGACAAAACCGTCCAATACAATGAACGCGGCGTTGATCAGGATAAATACGGGCAAATTCACGGGTTGGTGTTCCGTTTCAAGACATTCGAAACGGCACTTTATCGTAAACGTGCAACGCCGCTACCGATTAAGCGGTGCGCAATCCTCGAACTGCCAACATCGCGCAAAAAGTACAGGCAATGCCGACATTATAGCCCGCAAGCGCGATCAGAAGTGACAATACGTGTACACCAGATGATGACACCAACGCCGCCGCAGCAAAAGCGACTGCAATCAGGATGCCTGTGGCGGCAACAGCCGTAACCGAACGCAAAGCAAGCGCAGCTGCGCCGAGTGAAATTCCGAGAATAAATACCATGATGCCGCTCCTCCTCCAGAGGGCCTGAGGAAAGGCACCGTCATCCTCAAAGACCCGTATTTCTCCTCCGTATATGCACGTTCAACTGTCAAACTAGCAGATTGTTGCAATTTTGTGAAATTTAATCGTCAGGAAATTGTCAAATCCGCGTCATGAAGCCGATTTGCGAATCGCGGGCCATGGGGTAGAAACGGGCATGAGCGATATTTTCAGCCAGCCACTCACCAACCTCGCCGAATTCTCCGTTTCGGAGCTTTCCGGCTCTATCAAACGCACGGTCGAGACCGCTTTTGATCAGGTGCGCGTACGTGGTGAAATCTCCGGTTATCGTGGCCAGCACACGTCGGGCCACGCCTATTTCTCGTTGAAAGACGACCGCGCCCGCATCGATGCCGTCATCTGGAAGGGCAGTTTTTCCAAGCTGAAATTCCGCCCGGAAGAGGGCATGGAGGTCATCGCCACCGGCAAGATCACCACCTTCCCCGGCTCGTCCAAATACCAGATCGTCATCGAGAGCCTGGAGCCAGCCGGTGCCGGTGCGCTGATGGCGCTGCTGGAAGAGCGCCGCCGCAAGCTCGCCGCAGAAGGTCTGTTCGATCAGACGCGCAAGCGCCGTCTGCCGTACATGCCGA
This sequence comes from Agrobacterium sp. DSM 25558, assembly GCF_900100825.1. Lineage (NCBI taxonomy): Bacteria > Pseudomonadati > Pseudomonadota > Alphaproteobacteria > Hyphomicrobiales > Rhizobiaceae > Agrobacterium > Agrobacterium sp. DSM 25558. The sequence continues at coordinate 240,510 of NZ_FMUD01000003.1, forward strand.
GGGTCATTGGCGTCGTCACCTCGCCAACCGGTGCCGTTATCCGCGATATTCTGCACCGCATTTCCGATCGTTTCCCAGTGCATGTGTTGGTTTGGCCGGTCAAAGTGCAGGGCGAAGGTTCCGGCGAAGAGGTGGCCAACGCCATCAGGGGCTTCAATGCGCTGGAGATCGGCGGAGCCATTCCACGACCGGATGTGCTGATCGTCGCGCGCGGCGGCGGCAGCCTGGAAGACCTGTGGAGCTTCAACGACGAGATCGTCGTGCGCGCTGCTGCCGAAAGCCAGATACCGCTGATATCAGCCGTCGGTCACGAAACAGATACGACGCTGATCGACCACGCCGCCGATGTGCGCGCGCCCACACCCACGGGTGCCGCCGAAATGGCCGTGCCTGTCAGGGCCGATCTGGAGGCTCAGCTTGCAGGTCTCTCTGCCCGCCTCTCCGGCTCCATGTTCCGCCAGATGGACAACCGCCGCCAGGGCGTACGTGCGCTCGTGCGCGCCCTGCCATCGCTCGATCAATTGCTGGCCCTGCCGCGCCGCCGTTTCGATGAGGCAGCCAGCGGTCTTGGTCGCGGGCTGGAGCTGAATACGCTCAACAAGCGCCGCAGTTTTGAACGCACCGCGTCCGGTCTTCGCCCGGATGTGTTGGCCCATGGCCTCAAACAGCAACGCCAACGCATTCAGGAACGAATGCAGCGCGCCGAAAGCCTGGTGGAGCGCCGCCTGCTACAGGCCCAATCGCGCGTCTCATCGTCGGACTCGTCGCTGCGCGCTCTTCCTGCACGTCTGCTCGGCCAGCTAGAGCGCCAGAAGGAAAGGGTGGCCACTGCAACCCGCCGCATCGATACGGCCGTTTTGCACCGCATGTCGCAAAATCGCTCCGGCATCGCCGCCCATGATCGCATCCTGCAATCGCTGTCCTATAAGAACGTGTTGAAACGCGGCTACGCTGTCATTCGTGACGAAGACAACCGCCCACTGACCCGCGCCGCCACCGTTGAAACAGGTGCCGTTGTGTCGATGGAGTTTGCCGATGGCCGCGTTTCGGCTATTGCCGGTGGTGCGGATGTTCAACCAAGTGAAGGGGTGACGCCAGCGCCCAAGAAGAAGCCGGTGAGAACGACGCCGTCAGGCCCTGTTGATCAGGGTAGTTTGTTTTAAAAACATCTCTCTTCCGTCATTCCGGCCTTGAGCCGGAATCCAGTTGTCGCGCGTCTGCGCGGGAGAGAGTCTTTGCGCTTCAGACGTAGCGCAGCTAGACCCCGCATCAAGCAACCGTGGACGATCAAGTAAAAGCAGGGTCTGTTTTTGCGATTGCGTTGAGGATGGTTATGAGCTTTCGGATTGTTGCGACGATGGCGATCTTAAAGGTTTTTCCGTTGCTGCGCAGGCGCTGGTAGAAAGTGCCGAGAATGGGATCCTTGATCTTGATTGCGCTCAGCGCGGCCATGTAGGCAATGTCGCGCAGATGCTTGCGTCCTCCAGAGCATTTGCCTCTGCAGTTCGAACTGCCGGATTGGCGCGCATGGGGAGCAACGCCCAGAAGGGCTGCAATGGCCTTCGACGAGACGCTCCCCAGTTCGGGCAGGTCGGCAAGCAGCGCGGTTGCCAGCACCGGACCGACACCTGTGACCTTGCACATCCTGTCGTGACGCTTGCGCAGGCTCGGCGTTGCCTTGAGCAGATCACGCATGGCGGTATCCAGCGTCGCAATATCCGCAGCGATGATGCGCAGGCGTTGTTCCAGCATATCGCGCACCAGCGGCTCTTCAATCGTATCGAGCTGGCT
>NZ_FMUD01000023.1:0-95481 GCF_900100825.1 Agrobacterium sp. DSM 25558
ACTGGCACCATGGACGCGGCAATCGGGCAAGTGGAAAGGCAAGAGCTTTATCGGTGGCGGGCGCTCGAAGGTGCGGGCTGTCCTGTTCATGGCGGCACTGGTTGCGTCCCGTCACAATCCGTTCCTCAAAGCCTTCCGCGATCGCCTCGTGGCATCCGGCAAGCCCAAGATCGTCGCCATTGTCGCCACCATGCGCAAGCTTCTCACCATCCTCAACGCCATCATCCGGGAAAATAAACCATGGCAAAACGCTTGACTGCCAAGACAGTCGCTCTGTCCTGCCGGACATCTCCCCCACAAGGAGGGAGATCGGCAAGACGCGTGCTCCCCGCTCCATCCGCAGCCTCCAAGATGGGCGAGAGGTTTCCACGAGTCGATCTCCCCACCTGAGGGGGAGATGTCCGGCAGGACAGAGGGGGGGTAAGCCCCACCCACTGCCATCAATTCCGTTGGCTCCTCAATAGCTGGTCTCAGTTTTTCAAACCCAACCCCACCCATCAAACCCGCTTATATCCCCGTCAAGAAAAGTCGTTGGCGAAATACTTCGGCAAAAGGTAATATTCGTTTCCTGTCTGGAGAGAAATCCCGTGTCCCAAATCGCCACCCCATCTACAAGCCGTATGCCATGGCTGATCATTGTTGCTGGCTCGCTGATTGCCGTTCTGACCTTCGGGCCGCGTTCGGCCATGGGTTTCTTTCAGTTGCCCATGTTGGCGGATACGGGTTGGGACCGCTCCACCTTCGGTTTCGCCATGGCGTTGCAGAACCTGTTTTGGGGACTTGGCCAGCCATTTTTCGGAGCTCTGGCCGATAAATACGGAACGGGCCGCGTGCTGGTGCTGTCCGGCCTGATCTATGCGGCGGGCCTTGTCTGCATGTCGGTCGGCACATCGCCGCTGTGGCTGGATCTGGGTGGCGGCGTTCTTGTCGGGCTCGGCATCGCAGCGGGGTCGTTCAGCGTCATTCTCTCGGCCTTTGCCCGGCATGTTACGCCGGAGCAGCGCTCCATGGCGTTCGGCATCGGCACGGCTGCGGGTTCTGCGGGCATGTTCGTCTTTGCGCCGATCAGCCAGGGTCTGATTTCCACTTATGGATGGTCGGACAGCCTTGTGTGGCTCGCGGCGATGATGTTGATCGTGCCGCTGCTGGCATGGCCGCTGCGGGGCAATTCGTCATCTGGCACGCAATCCAAGGCGCAGTTTCAACAGACGGCGGCACAGGCTTTGAAGGAAGCACTGGGCCATAAAAGCTACCTCCTGCTGGCCACCGGCTTTCTCGTCTGCGGCTTTCAGGTTGCCTTCATCACCGCACATTTCCCCGCCTATCTAGGCGATATCGGCATCGAGCCACGTTATGCCGTCATCGCCATGGCCTTGATCGGGTTCTTCAACATTGCAGGCTCGCTGGCCGCCGGCTTCATCGCCCAGCGTTATTCCAAGCCCTACCTCCTCGCCTATATCTATATCGGCCGCTCGATTGCCGTCACTGCGTTTCTGCTGCTGCCGCAAACACCGCTGTCGGTCATCATTTTCGCAGCCGTGATGGGCATTCTCTGGCTCTCCACCGTGCCGCCGACAAATGGCCTCGTCGCCATCATGTTCGGAACACGCCATCTCGGCATGCTGGGCGGCGTCGTGTTTCTGTCGCACCAGATCGGCTCGTTCCTGGGCGTTTGGCTGGGCGGCTTCCTCTATGACAAGCTCGGCTCTTACGATGTCGTATGGTGGCTGGGTGTCGTGATGGGCCTGTTTGCCGCCGTCGTGCATTGGCCGATCGAGGAACGCCCCGTGGTTAGACCGGCAATGGCCTGAAGCTTCAGGTCAGCCAGCCTTGTCCAATGCCTTCAGGGCCGCCTGTACGAAACCATCGCGGGTGGAATTTTCGTTGAGGCCACGTGGCTCGTAAACATGCCGGTTGAGAAAATGCGCCGTCAGGCGAAAGGCCGCCGCGAGACTTTCGCTGTCGGCGGCCTTGGAGTGTTCTGCGCTCAAAAACGGCGGCAATGCCAGCATCCGGTCGGCATAGGGCGCGCCTGCGGTGCGGCACACCGCCCTGCCCGTTTTCGGCGACACATAGACGAGATCGCTGCGCAATCCGGTTGCCGCACATTCCTTCAGGTCCAGCCCGAAACCCAGATCATCAAGCACGGCCAGCTCGAAACGAACGAATAGCTCGCCGGCATCGGCAGGGTCCGTGAGGTTGTCGAGAATGACGTCCAGCGCCTCGAAAAGGTGGGGGTGTGGATCACGCTCCGGCAACAGGCGCAGCAATGCGGCCATGGCCTGCACGCCGTAAACGGCAGTTGCCGTTTCCATGAGCTGCGCAGCACGCAATTGCAGCGGTTCTATGCGGAATTCACCCAGGTGATCGTCCAGCCGCGCCCGCCAGGTGACATCCACCCGGTTGCCGGGCTGAAGCACCGGCTGCATGCTGCGTGAGCGCCCGGAGCGGACGAGCCCGAGATAACGTCCACGCGTTCGCGTCATCAGCTCGGCAATAACGCTTGTTTCGCCGTGACGCTTCACGCCCAGAATAATTGCATCGTCCTGCCACTGCATGGAATGTTTCGCTCAATGTGCCGATTCAAACCCGACTGTATCAGCTACGGTGCAAGAGCGCTCGGTTTCGTTACGCCATGATCTTCGTAACGAATGCCCGCAACTCCATCTCGCCAAAAGGCTTATCCAAAAGATGGCACTCGGCGAAATCAGGCGGGAAACCGCTGGTATCTCCATACCCGCTGACGAAGCCGAAGGGGATCGAATACTCCCTCAAATGACGCGCAAGCTCATAGCTCGTCCCATCCGAAAGGCTGACATCGAGAAGCACGCAATCAGGCTTCTCCCGCAGCAGGGATTCCTTGGCTTGTAGCAACGTGGTCGCGATATCGATGGTTTCAACGCCCATGGACTGAAGAGAGGTCTCCACATCCATTGCAACCAGATACTCGTCCTCCACGATGAGAACCCGTTGAGGCAACATATTTTATCTTTCTCTGGCTACGGACACCGTAGCATCAAAAAAATCCGTGAACATTCACAGAACCAATTCCTATCACATCGCAGATCGGCCTGACTGCGTCATTTAAAAAAGACATATCAAAAAGGAACGGGATTACATCAGAAATTTCTAAATAAATGGCCTGGCGTTGCGAGAATCTGGATCCCAGCCCGCTGTTTGGGCCAGACCTGTGTCATCCAGGACGATGCAGCCCTTGTCCGTCCAGCGAATCAATTCCCGATCCGCAAGCTTGCGCAACGTCTTGTTGGTGTGAACGATGGACAGGCCAAGCGTATCGGCAACATGCTGCTGCGTCACGGGAATGGGGCCGTTCTTTTCCAGAAGCCCTACCCTGATCGCCTTGTCGTACAGGAATGCCAGAAGATAGGCCGCCCGCTCCAGCGCCGTGCGCCGGCCAATGCTGAGCAGGTGGTTGTCGAGCATGCGTTCTTCGCTGGCGGCAATCCAGGTAATGTCATAGGCAAGAGAGGGGTGATCGCCGAAGAGGCTGTTCAGTCGCCCGCGCTCGAAGACGCAGAGCGTGATCGGAGACAAGGCCTCGACGGAGTGCTGCATCTCCCCCATCACCGTTCCCTGCAAGCCGACGAGATCGCCCGGCATCAGATAATTGAGGATCTGACGGCGGCCATCTTCCAGCGTTTTATAGCGAAAACCCCAGCCTTGTAGAATCGTATAGAGATGCGCGCTGTGGGAACCTTCCATCAGCACGATTGCACCCGGCTCCACCGAAAGCTCACCGGTTTTAAAGCGCGAGACGAAATCCAGCTCCGGGGGCGTGAAGTCACGAAAATATTTGAGACCACGCAAAGGACATTGTTCGCAAGGCGTGGTCGACATTCCGTTCGGCTTCTTGGGCGACATGATGATCCATAAACAACGAAATCAATAAGGTTATCAGAGCATTCACCCGGAAACCGAACAGGCTCCGCCGTGGATAATCAGTTCCGAGGAAACTCCAGACCCATTTCACGGAAACGTTCCGGGTCATCACCCCAGTTCTCGCGCACCTTCACAAACAGGATAAGGTGTACGGTCTGCTCGAGAATGGCAGACAGTTCCTTGCGCGAAGATGACGAGATGGCCTTGATGGCATCGCCGTTCTTGCCAAGAGCGATCTTCTTCTGGCTTTCGCGCTCGACATAGATAACCTGCTCGATGCGAACAGAGCCGTCCTTGCGCTCTTCCCACGTTTCCGTTTCGACGTGGGATGCGTAGGGAAGCTCCTGATGCAGACGTAGAAACAGCTTTTCACGGGTAATTTCGGCAGCGAGTTGGCGCATGGGAAGATCGGAAATCTGATCTTCCGGGTAATACCACGGGCCCTGCGGCAGTTCATCCGACAGATAGTTCATCAGATCGTCGCAACCCGAACCATTGGTGGCAGAAATCATGAAGGTGCGGTCGAAATTGACGATCTCGTTTGCAGCAGACGCCAGCTTCAGCAGATCTTCGCGCTGGACCTGATCGATCTTGTTGAGGCAGAGAATTTTCGTCTGCTTCACGTCCTTCAAACCTTCGAGGATGGTCTGTGCGTCGCCCTTCAGGCCGCGCTCGCTATCGATCAGCAGCAGGATGATGTCGGCGTCCTTGGCACCACCCCATGCGGATGTGACCATGGCGCGGTCCAGACGACGGCGCGGCTTGAAGATACCGGGCGTGTCCATGAACACGATCTGGGCATTGTTGTGGATGGCGATACCGCGCATGACGGCGCGCGTCGTCTGCACCTTGTGGCTGACGATGGAAACCTTGGCACCGACGAGATGGTTGACCAGCGTCGACTTGCCCGCATTGGTCGGGCCGATCAACGCAACGAAGCCAGAATGAGTCGGTCTGGTTTCAACGGTTTCTTCTGACGGCGTGGCGTCGATTTCATGTTCAGTCATGGGGTATCCAATCAATTTGCGGCAGATGATTTCTGCCAAACGCCTTCGCGTTCCAATAATTTCGTCGCAGCAACCTGCTCGGCGGCGCGCTTGGAGCGATCAACGCCCGTTTCCGGCTTAACGCCGGGTACTTCCACCGTCACCGTGAAGCTTGGATCGTGGTCCGGTCCGGTGCGGTCGTCAATCCTGTAATGCGGGGTCGTTGCGAATTTCGCATGCGCCCATTCCTGCAATTCGGTCTTGGCATCACGCCGTCCGGCATCCACGCGGGTGGCGCGCTTGTTCCAGTATTTCAAAATGAAGGCGCGTCCAGCCTCCAGACCGCCATCGATATAAATGGCAGCAATCAGGCTTTCGACCACATCGGCGCGCACGTTCAACATCGCCTTGCCGGTCAGTTTCTTGACGTCGGCACCGGTGCGGATGAACAGATGCAGCCCCATCTCGTCGGCAATGGCCGCGCAGGATTCGGCACTGACCAGTTGGTTCAGACGCACGGAAAGCTCGCCTTCGGTGGCGTTGCGGAACGTCGTGAACAGCAGTTCGGCCACGCACAGGCCCAGCACACGGTCACCCAGAAATTCCAGACGCTCGTAATTTCCGGTCTTTCCAGCACTGGCGCTTGCATGGGTCAAGGCCCGGTCGAGTCGGGCCTTTTCCTTGAATTCATATCCGATAAGGGCTTCCAGACGGCCGATTTCCTCCGCCGAAAGCGACTTGACCTTGCTCATTTAACAACCTTGAACAGGCGGTCCCAACGCATATTGGCGGGCCAATCCCAGACGCGGCTGAATGGCGTGTCGTTGCCAAGCGAGAAGAAGATGACGCTGGCGCGGCCAATCAGATTTTCGGCAGGCACGAAACCGACATCGAAGCGGCTATCCAGCGAGTTGTCGCGGTTGTCGCCCATCATGAAGTAATGGCCTTCGGGGACCAGGAATTCGCGCGTATTGTCGCCACGCGAGTCCGGGGACTGATCCAGCGTATCGAACGTGACGCCATTATCGAATGTTTCGCGGAAAACCGGAACGTTGGAACCGGGATCGGCGCGGTAGTCGGACGTGAAGGCACCATCCGGCTGCTTGGGAACAGGCTGACCGTTCACGAAAAGCACGCCGTTGGTCACCTGAATGCGGTCACCCGGCAGGCCGACAAGGCGCTTGATGTAATCGACATCGGGATTTGGCGGCAGGCGGAAGACGACGACGTCGCCGCGCTTCGGTTCGCTGAACTGCAGAATGCGTCCGGAGAACAGGTTCGGCGAAAACGGCAGCGAATATTTCGAATAGCCGTAGGAGAACTTGTTGACGAACAGGTAGTCCCCCACCAGCAGCGTCGGCATCATGGAGCCGGACGGGATGGTGAAAGGCTGGAAAAGGACGGTGCGGATGACCATTGCCAGCAGCAACGCCTGCACGATGACCTTGACGTTTTCCCAGAGGGCGCTTTGCTTCTTTTCAGCTTTTTCGGACACTTAAGACCTGCCTGCTCGTTCTTCATTTTCGACGGACTTCTCTAGAACCTTTCAAAGGCAAAGGGAAGCGGTTCCATCATGTGCAATGGGGCTAAAACCGATAGAACGGCGCAATTCGACGTTATTTAGCGGTTGGAAGCGCCTCGATGATCACAAACGCCTGCGCGTAAGGAAATTCATCAGTGATGGTAAGGTGGATAACCGCCTCATGTCCGGCGGGCAAAAGTTTGGCGAGACGCTCCGCTGCGCCATTGGTCAACCGCATGGTCGGCTTGCCGCTGGGCAGGTTTACGACACCCATGTCTTTCCAGAAAACGCCCTGCGCCAGCCCTGTCCCCAAAGCCTTAGAACAGGCCTCCTTAGCGGCGAAACGCTTGGCGTAAGACGCCGCCCGGTTCTTTCGACCATCGGACTTCTTCTGCTCGAGCTCGGTAAAGCAGCGATGGGTGAACCGATCGCCGAAACGTGAAATGGACGTTTCGATCCGTCTGATATCGATGAGGTCGCTGCCCATGCCTATGATCATTCGGTAACACCCAAAGCGGATTTACGGTCGGCCACCTGCTGCGCCAGCATCTGATGCTTTTGCGCCCGGAACCCGCGAATGACGGCGTAGACGCTGACATAGGCGACGATGGCGGAGAGAGCGCCGGGAATGATGGCACCTATGGTCATCGGCTCCAGCACCGGGGCCCAGAGATGCAGGAAGTTCATGTGGTTGAACATGGCGGCAAAATCGACCTGTGAGGACGCGCTATCGCTGTTGCGCCCAAGGATAACATGGCCAAGTTCCCATGTCGCCGCCCAGATGAGCGGGAATGTCAGTGGATTTGCGAAGGTCGTGCCGAGTGCTGCGGCGACCAGGTTGGCGCGCAGGACAAAGGCGAGAGCCATGGCGATGATGATGTGGACGCCCAGAAACGGCGTCCATGCGACTGCCACACCCACCGCAACACCCGCCGCCACGGAGTAAGGAGATGCCGACAGCCGCACGAGCCTCAGCTTCAGATAACGAAGCGAACGGCGAAAGCCCATGCTCGGCCACAGAACGGCGCGCAGTCTTTCAAGGTGTCCAACGGGTTTACGGCGACGAAACGGCATACGGGGAACTTATTGCATCGTTTCGATTACGCCAAGGGCGAAACCACAGCTGAAACTCAAAGAGCGCATTTGGCGTATATCGCACGCCGTCTCATATGCGCTCAATCATATCCCATACCGGCATGGCCGGTATGCGTTTTTGCATTACTTGCGGAACATACCACGGTCGACTTCGCGCTGGCGAAATTCCAGGTCGATGCGCGATACGGAATCGCTCAAGTAATCGAATTCACGTTCCTGAGTGGTCTTGCCACGAACGGCACGGGCGATCTTGCGGAGTGGTCCAAACATCTTCTTTTCCTTTTCAGATACATCGGCCACTTTATCGGTCTATACCGGCTGGCCGCTTGCTTGCTATTGATTTCTGAAGCTGAAAATAGTCCCGTTTGGTGCCTTTGACTACAGACAGGACAAGGCCGCTGCCATGCACTGAATGCATAACAGCGGCTCTGATGGTCGTTTTCTAAGCAAATATGCCTTAATCGAAGGCACGTTTGACCGTGGACACGCAGTCCAGATCTTTCATCTGCGATAGAAGCTGGTTGAGCTGTCGCAAATCCCACACTTCGATGTCGAGAGCCAATTCGGAAAAGTCGGTGCCGATGCGCACCATGTTCAGGCCACGAATATTCACGTCCAACGTTGCGATGGATTGCGCAACCGACGCCAGCGTACCGGGTTCGTTGAGGGCATTGATCATGACGCGCGCCATGAACCGCGATTTGTTTGCCTCATCGAGATCCCAGCGCACATCGATCCAGCGTTCCGGCTCGTCATCGAAGCGCTGTAGCGCTGGCGACTGGATCGGATATATAGTGATGCCCTTGCCTTTTTCCATGATACCGACAATGCGGTCGCCCGGCACGGCACCAGCTGCGCCGAAATGCACCTCGACATTGTCGGATAGACCACGGATAGGCAGCGGATCAGGACCGTCGATGACTTCTGCGGCGCCGTCATCTTCCAGGACCGAGCGTGATTTGCCCGGTATCTTGAAAATCATGCCGGATGCGCTGCGCATGTTGAACCAGCCATCATCGCCGGTCATCTTCACGGTGACGCGCTCATCCTGATAATCCGGATAAACGGCGCGAAGCACGTCAAGCGACGACACTTCGCCACGACCAACCGCCGCGATGGCGTCTTCGACATCCTTCTGCGCCAGGCGGTGAAGCACGGGCTTCAGCCCTTCGCGAGAGAACGGCTTGCCGGCACGCTCGAAGGTGCGCTCCAGAATACGGTAGCCGAGACCGGCATATTGTTTGCGAATGGCCATGCGCGTGGCTCGGCGAATGGCGGAACGCGCTTTGCCGGTGACGACCACCTCTTCCCAGGCGGCAGGCGGAACCTGCACGCCGGAGCGGATGATCTCGACTTCGTCACCATTGTTCAACCGCGTCACCAGCGGCATGATCCGCCCATTGATCTTGGCACCAACGGTGGTGTCGCCGATATTGGTGTGAACGGCGTAGGCGAAATCGATCGGCGTCGCGCCACGCGGCAGCGCGATGAGCTTGCCCTTGGGCGTAAAGCAGAAGACCTGATCCTGGAACAGTTCGAGCTTGGTGTGCTCCAGAAACTCCTCTGGGCTATCGCCATCCGCCAAAGCCTCGATGGTGTGGCGCAGCCAGGAATAGGCATTCGATTCCGGCGACAGTACATCGCCATCGCGGATTTCACCGTCCTTGTAGAGCGAATGGGCAGCAATACCGTATTCGGCAATTTCGTGCATGCGCTTGGTGCGGATTTGCAGCTCGATACGCTGACGCGACGGGCCAACGATGGTGGTGTGAATGGAACGATAGTCGTTCTGCTTCGGCGTCGAGATATAGTCCTTGAACCGACCCGGCACCACGCGCCAGCGGGTGTGCACGATGCCGAGCGCACGGTAGCAGGCAGGAAGGTCCGGCACGAGAATACGAAAACCGTAGACATCGGACAGCTGTTCGAAAGACAGCGACTTCGACTGCATCTTGCGGAAAACCGAATGGGGCTTCTTCTGCCGCCCTTTGACGTAAGCACCCTCGACGCCATTGGCGACAAGCAGTTCGCGCAATTCGTCTTCGATCTTCTTGACGAGGCCCTGGTTCTGTTCTTCCAGCGCCTGTAGACGCTTGGTGACTGTCTCGAATGCTTCCGGATTGAGATAGCGGAACGAGAGGTCTTCAAGCTCGTCGCGCATGTCCTGCATGCCCATGCGGCCCGCAAGCGGCGCATAGATTTCCATGGTTTCTTCGGAAATCCGGCTGCGCTTGTCCTCCGGCATATGCTCCATGGTGCGCATATTATGAAGGCGGTCGGCCAGCTTCACCAGGAGAACGCGCACGTCATCGGAAATCGCCAGCAAAAGCTTGCGCAGATTTTCGGCCTGTTTGGCCTTCTTGGTAACGAGATCGAGCTTCTTGAGCTTTGTCAGCCCTTCCACCAGGCGACCGATATCTTCGCCGAAAAGCTCATCGATTTCGGCGCGCGTGGCGCTGGTGTCTTCGATCGTGTCATGCAGCAGGGCAACCGCAATCGTCGATTCGTCGAGATGCATTTCGGTGAGAATGGCCGCAACTTCCAGCGGATGCGATATGTAGGGGTCGCCGTTGGCGCGCTTCTGCTGACCATGCTTCTGCATGGCATAGACATAGGCCTTGTTCAGCAAGGCCTCGTTGGCTTCAGGCTTGTATTTTTGAACCCGCTCAACGAGTTCGTACTGTCGCATCATGTATGGGATGCCCCGAAAAAGAAAGCGCGCCAATCGTTAGATCGGCGCACACTGCTGCATAATCTGGGTCCAGATTATGACGATAAAGCTTTACAGAGCGTAACCGGCAGTACCCTGCCCGGTCACGCGTCGATAAAATCAATAATCGTCGTTCTTTTCCGGCGGCACAAGGCCTTCGATGCCGGCAAGAAGATCTTCTTCCGTCATCTGGTCGAAATTGACGGTCTCAGGCGCATCGTCGTCTTCCGCGTTGCTGGAACCGGCAGCCGCGATCGATACTGGATCGGGCTCTGGCTCGTCCACTTCGACATGCTTCTGCAGCGAGTGGATGAGGTCTTCCTTCAGGTCGTCGGGCGACAGCGTTTCGTCGGCGATTTCGCGCAGCGCAACGACAGGGTTCTTGTCGTTGTCGCGATCGATCGTGATCTGCGACCCCTGCGAAATCTGGCGCGCACGATGGCTGGCAAGAAGAACCAGTTCGAAACGGTTGTCTACTTTATCAATGCAATCTTCTACGGTGACACGGGCCATTGCCTGTCCTTTGCGGTCTTAATGTCGCGGATTACCCGTCCCGATACAGGTATTGACGAAAGATTTCAAGTTTTTCCTGACCTGCCCGTTTCCCAAGCACGCCTGCCCCCTAAAATCGTCAATTCGATTAAACTTTACACATAATTTTCCCAAGGGGCTGGACTGGCGAACCATGACGCTTATATGAATGCTTAATAATGTACCGTATGACGCGCTTATATTCGCTAACCGATACTGTTTAAATTATTGGCGGCCCGTTCGCCTAGGGAGGATTTTGTTTCCATGTTCGATCCACGCGAGAAAATTGCGCTCTTTATCGATGGTGCCAATCTTTATGCCGCCTCGAAAAGCCTCGGCTTCGATATTGACTACCGAAAGCTTCTGAAGGCCTTCCAGAAGCGTGGCTATCTGCTGCGCGCCTATTATTACACTGCCCTCATCGAAGATCAGGAATACTCATCGATTCGCCCGCTGATCGATTGGTTGGACTATAATGGTTACAAGGTTGTGACAAAGCCCGCCAAGGAATTCACCGACGCCATGGGTCGCCGCAAGATCAAGGGCAACATGGACATCGAGCTTGCTGTCGATGCCATGGAACAGTCCGAGACGGTGGACCACCTCGTGCTGTTTTCGGGCGATGGCGATTTCACCACTCTGGTGGATGCGCTTCAGCGCCGTGGCCGCAAGGTTTCCGTCATCTCCACCATGTCGACTCAGCCACCGATGATTGCCGATGACCTGCGTCGTCAGGCCGATCACTTCATCGACCTGTTGTCGCTCAAGGCGGAAATCGGTCGTGACCCGAGCGAGCGTGCTCATCGCGTTGTCGAAAATACCGAGACCGTCGAGTAAACGTTTACATCGTGGTAATGTTGGAAGCACGGGCACCTTGATGGTGCCCGTGCTTTTTTTGGTCTTGGCGTTCTGGCAGACCAAATTTAGCAGTTCATTAAGTATAAAAGTGTTCAGTAGACCCCTATTCGGCGCGGTGGGGATCGCGCCTTGCGAATTCAGGGGTTTACGGAATGACGGGACAAAAAAGCGGACATTATCTGAACGAGAGGCTCGATTTCATCGGCCTTGGTGCCGAGCAGAGGCGCGATCTCGCCGCGTTGAAGCCCGTCATAACCGCTTCCCTCGATGGCTCGCTGGACGCGTTCTACAAAAAAGCGAGAGCCGTTCCCGATACGGCGAAGTTCTTCGCGAACGAAGCCCACATCCAACACGCCAAAACCATGCAGGTCAAACATTGGTCCCGCATCGCGTCTGCGGCATTCGACAGCGAATATACCACGGCCGTCACCGCCATCGGGCGCACCCATGCGCGCCTTGGTCTGGAGCCGCGCTGGTACATTGGCGGCTACGCCCTTGTCCTCGAAGGCATCATCAAGGCTGTGGTCGAATCCCAGCTCAAAGGGTTCATGGTCGAGAAAAAGGGCAAAAAGGTCGCCAAGGACATCACCGTCGCGGTCAAGGCGGCTATGCTGGATATGGACTACTCGATTTCCGTTTATCTCGAAGCCCTCGCCGAAGAGCGCGCCAAATCAGAGCTTGAACAGGCGCGCATGAAGCAGGAACAGGAACACGTTCTGTCCTTGCTGAATACGGCGTTGAACCGCATGGCGCAAGGCGACATGACATCGCGTCTCGACGGCGACCTCGCTGCTGAATTCGATGGTTTGAAAAACAATTTCAACATGGCGCTCGGCAAACTTTCCGATGCCTTTTCCGAAATCATCGAGGAATCTCAAAAGATTTCGGACAACACCCGCGAACTGACGGCATCGACCGATGACATGGCGCGCCGGACCGAGCAGCAGGCAGCATCTCTCGAACAGACCGCGGCATCGCTGGAGCAAATCACCACCATCTCCAGACAGTCCGCTCAACGCACGGAACAGGCGCGGGATATCGTCAAAAGCTCTGCCGAGGAGGCCGCGCATTCCCGCCATATCGTGACGGAAACCGTGGAAGCGATGAGCGCCATCGAGCAGTCGTCGCAAAAGATTGCCCAGATCGTCAGCGTCATCGATGAAATTGCCTTCCAGACGAACCTTCTGGCACTCAATGCCGGTGTCGAAGCAGCACGCGCGGGGGAAGCGGGCAAAGGCTTTGCTGTCGTCGCTCAGGAAGTTCGGGAACTGGCGCAGCGTTCCGCCAACGCCGCCAAGGAAATCCGGGTTCTCATCGACAAATCCTCCCAGGATGTAACGACCGGCGTGTCACTGGTCAGCCGCACGGGCGAAGCGCTGAACTCGATCGGTGAAAAAGTCGATCACATCCAAGACCATATCGGTGCCATCACCCAGGCCGTGCAGGAACAGGCCGTGGGCATCCGCGAAATCAACTCGGCCATCAGCAGCATGGACCAATTGACGCAGCAGAATGCCGCCATGGTGGAAGAAACCAATGCGGCCACCCATGGGCTGAGTGACGTCAGCAACAATCTTGCGGCTTTGGTCAGCCGCTTCAACGTGCAGAAATCCATGCGCCATCAGCCTGCGATGTACCGCGCAGCCTGATGGTAAAACCGAAAGCGTCGGAGCAGTTTTGACAGGCTGCCAGACGCTTTCGAGGCGCCGATGCCACACTTCAAAGACGACACGGTTTCGGCACTGGCGAAACTGAAGCGTTCACTGTTTTTTTCTTTTGGTAATGGTGCAAATTATTGTATCAAATGAATTAAATGATCGGCTGCTTCGAGCCGATGCGGCATCGACAGCTCCAGACCCAAAAGGCCCATGGAAGGTATTACTTCTAAAGAACAGCGTCGGTTAGCCGCACTCGAGAGCTACAATATTCTCGATACGCCGCGCGAGCAGGATTTTGACGACATTGCCCAGCTTGCATCCACGATTTGCGGCACGCCTATCGCTGTCGTCAATCTGATTGGTGATGGCAGGCAGTTTTTTAAAGCCGAGGTGGGTTTGGGCGTACGCGAAACGCCTCTGGACAGTTCATTCTGCGCAAGAGCTATTCTGGAGCAGGATTTCATGGTCGTGCCGGACGCCACGAAAGACCCGCGCTTCGACCATAATCCGCTCGTTACCGGCCAGCCGCATATTCGCTTTTATGCAGGTGCCCTTTTGAAATCCGACGATGGTCTGCCGATCGGAACCGTTTGCGCGCTCGGCTATGAAGCGAAAGAGCTGACGGAGGTTCAGAAGACCGCCCTTCAGGCGCTTGCCCGTCAGGTCATGTCACAGTTGGAGTTGCGACGAACCTTGCACGCAATGTCCTACGATCTCATGCTCGAGCGTCGCCTCTCTGCAAAACGGCAGGTACGCGCGAGCAAGGTCGGGGCTAAAGCGGAAGCGTTGCGCGTCAAGGATGAGCGGTCAAAAGCTGCGCATGATGCAGGCCGCATCGGCATTTTTGAGGTCGATATCGAAACCGACGAGATGATCGTGTCGGACGAATTCTGCCGGATATTTGGCGTGCCGGAGCAGCAGCATTACCAGGCTTCCGTGTTTCAGAACCTCATCGTCGATGGTGACAGAAAAACTGCATCTGAAGCCGCCAGCCGTGGTTCGGCCAATGCACCCCTGAGTGTCGAGTACAGGGTGCGACGTGGCAATGACCAGCGTGTACGCTGGGTGGCGCGGCGCGCGCAGTTCATTGAGGATGAACGCGGCAAACCGGTGAAAATGATCGGCGTGGTCATCGACATCACCGATTCCAAGCGCAAGGATGCACGCATTGCAGCCCTCCTGACGCTCGGCGACAGGCTGCGCGCGGGCAAGACGGTGCAGGATATTTCCCGGATCACATCGGAAATTCTGGCCGAGGGTCTCGGGGTCAACCGCTCAGGATATGCAACGATAAACAGCGCGACCGATAGCTTGTTTGTCGAGTTCAACTGGCTCGCATCCGGTGCGACATCCATTGCCGGTCATCACCCGCTGAACCTTTTTCAGGCGACGACCAAGCGCCTGGAAATCGGTGATACGCTGGCCGTCCCCAACATCAATGCCGCCAGCTGGCTCGACAGCGATTCGGACGCCTATGCGGCGATCGGCGTGCGTTCCTTCGTCCAGGTTCCTATCATCGATAGGGGCGCGCTGGTGGGTGTGCTGTTCGCACATGATTCGAAACCGCGTTTCTGGAGCAAGCTGGAGCTCGATTTCGCCTGGGGCGTCGCCGACCGTGCCTACGCTGCCATCGCCAGGCTGAACGCGGAATCCGAACAACGCATCCTTAATCAGGAACTCAGCCACCGTCTCAAGAACACGCTGTCCATCGTGCAGGCCATCGCCGCGCAGACACTGAAAAACGTGACCGAAAAAGATGCCGTTGCGGCGTTCAACGGCCGACTTCAGGCGCTGAGCTCTGCCCATGACGTTTTGCTTCAGCAATCATGGTCGACTGCGCGGCTGCGCGAAGTCATCGGCCGGGTCATGCATCTTCATGCGGGGGACGGCAAGGTTATCATGTCAGGCCCGGAGGTTCCGCTTGGCCCGAAAGCAGGTCTGTCTCTGTCTCTGCTGCTGCATGAGCTTGGCACCAACGCCATCAAATATGGTGCGCTCTCGTCAGATACCGGCGTTGTCGACATCAGCTGGCATGTCTCCGACGATTCGGAAAAACCGATTTTGACGTTGAAATGGGAAGAAAAGGGTGGCCCACCCGCCGCAGAGCCAAAACGCAGAGGCTTCGGTTCGCGCCTTATCCGCATGGGAATTGCCGGAACCGGTGACGTGGAAAAGAACTTCACGGAAAGCGGCTTGATCGCGACGTTCCGTGCGCCGCTGTCACTCGTCATGGAGCTGGGTGAATAGTCACCCAGCGATTCCGCTTCGTCAGACTTTCAGTGATCAGCTAGCGCTGCCTTTGAGAATACGCGATTTCTGGCGGTTCCAGTCGCGTTCCTTCTCCGTCTCGCGTTTGTCGTGCAGCTTCTTACCCTTGGCGATGGCAAGCTCAAGCTTCGCGCGACCTTTTTCGTTGAAGTAGATCTTTAACGGAACGAGCGTCATGCCCTCACGATTGATGCCGATCCGCATGCGATGGATTTCGCGTTTCGAAAGCAACAACTTGCGGCGACGGCGTGGCTCGTGGTTGAAACGGTTGGCCTGCAGATATTCAGGCAGGTGCGAATTGATCAGCCATATCTCGCCATTCTCGTCAGACGCGTAGGATTCGGCGATATTTGCCTTGCCTTCGCGCAGAGCTTTAACCTCAGTGCCAGTCAAAGCGATGCCAGCCTCGTATGTATCGAGGATTTCATAGTTGAAGCGGGCCTTGCGGTTTTCCGCAACGACCTTGTTCACGACGCGCTGACTGCCTTTGGGGGCCATTTTTCAATCCGTTTCATTCACCCGCAAACTGTCTGCGGCTTGGCCTCTATGTAGTGACAAGAGCGCCAAAAGTGAAGATGCGCCGTTGCCAGCGCATCTTGTTCTCTATCAGTTGATCAAACCGGCATGTTTCAAAGCCGCATCGATGGCGGCTTCCGTTGCCGGTTCCAGCGTGTCCATCAGCGGCGAGCGCACCTTGCGGCTGACATTGCGGGTGCGCGACAGCGCATATTTCGTGCCGCAGACACCAGGCTCCAGGAAAATCGCTCGGTGCAACGGCATCAGGCGGTCCTGAAATTCCAGCGCCAGCGCGTAATTGCCAGCCAGCATTGCTGCCTGGAAATCTGCACAGAGGCGTGGCGCGACATTGGCGGTGACGGAAATGCAGCCGACGCCGCCATGCGCATTGAAGCCGAGTGCCGTGCCATCTTCACCCGAAAGCTGAATAAACTCCTTGCCGCAGGTGATGCGCTGCTCGGACACGCGATCGAGCTTGCCGGTCGCGTCCTTCACACCGACGATGTTCTTATGCGCCTTGACCAGCGCGCCCATGGTTTCCGGCATCATATCAATGACGGAACGCGGCGGGATGTTGTAGATGACGATCGGCAGCGTCACCGCTTCGGCAATGGCGGAAAAATGTGCGAACAAGCCCTTTTGGGTCGGCTTGTTGTAGTAGGGCGTGACGACCAGCAGCGCATCCGCGCCCACTTCCTGCGCGTGGAGGCCGAGCTCTATCGCTTCTCTGGTGTTGTTGGAGCCAGCGCCGGCAATAACCGGAACCCGTTTGCCCGCCGTTTCCACGCACAGTTCAACGACCCGTTTATGCTCGTCATGAGACAGGGTCGGAGATTCCCCTGTTGTTCCGACAGGCACGAGGCCACTGCTGCCTTCAGCAATCTGCCACTCCACATGGGCGGCAAACGCTGTTTCGTCCACAGCGCCCTGCGCGGTGAACGGCGTAATGAGGGCGGGAATGGATCCCTTGAACATGCAAAACTCCTTGCGGTGAGCCAGTCCATGCTTCAGCCGCATTCCATGATTAAAACGATGTCACATTAGAGTGGGGCCACGCCACCGACAAGCTGTTTACAGCGCCTTTTTGAACCGGAAATGCAAATATTTGCAGCGTTCAGGGCAAAGCCGGAACGACATCCGGCAAGGGCTGCCAAAGCCGTCGTGCAGAGTTTCGCCTGACTGAAAATTGATCGAATGCGAGGCTTTGGTTTAAGGTTTCGTTAATGCTGAAAGTTACTAATGGAAGGTATGTTATCTGCCGTGAGGCGTGAACGAAAACTTGGAACGGCGCTGACAGTCCTTCCGAAGTCGCGGGTAAAAGCATGAAGAAGACAGCTTTGGGCTTGGTGGCAGCGGGTCTGGCCGCAACTGTTTGGAGTGCATGGGCAGGTCCGTCCTCGGACAACCTTATGCCCCTGCCCTTCGTCAAGCCGAACGCGCCGACATCCGCGGCCTTTCCGCTTGCCAATCCAGAGGTGACGGGCTCCATCATTCGCCCGAACACGCCACTCGACGTTTCCGATTTGAAAGCCGGACTCGACGCGCTGTCCAGCCGGGATGCGCTGCGCGCCATCTCCATTCGCAACAGCTTGCCGACCACGAATCTCGACCGCCATATTCTCACCTGGGCAATCGCCATTTCCGGACAACGCGACGTGGCCTCCAGCGAAATTGCCACGGCGCAGCGCGAGTTGACGGGATGGCCGGGAACCACCACTTTCCGCGCCAATGCTGAGCGCGCCCTGCTTCGGGAAAACCCGCCGGCTGCGCAAATCCTCGCTTATTTCGCCACTGCAACGCCAGAGACGCCGGAGGGTACGATTGCCCTGGCACAGGCCATGAACGGCTCCGGCAATGCCGCGCAGGCACAAAAGCTGATCCAGCAATTGTGGGTCAGCGAAGGCATGGACACGGGTCTGGAAGATCGCGTGATCGGCCAGTTTTCCGGCTTTCTCTCTGCTGCCGACCACAAGGCACGGATGGATTTTCTGATGTATCGCAGCCGCGTCAGCCAGGCAAAACGCTTTGCCGATCTGGGCAAGGCTCTGCCACTCTATGATGCCTGGGCCGCCGTTTTGCAAAGAGCGAAAAATGCGTCCACTGCCCTGAACGCGGTCAGCGGTCCGATGCGCAATGATCCCGCCTATCTTTTTGCGCGCATCGAGAACCTGCGCCATCAGCAGAAATATGAGGATGCGGCCAAGCTTCTGGCGCTGGCACCGACGGATCCGGAAAAACTCGTAAACCCAGGCGAATGGTGGAACGAGCGGCGAATCGTGGCACGTGGCTTGGCAGACCTCGGTGATTTCAAACAAGCATACCTCATCACAGCCAATCACTTCGCCACATCGCCGGTCGATATTGCCGATGCGGAATTTCATGCAGGCTGGTATGCGTTGCGCGCCTTGCAGGACCCGGTCGCTGCCGCCAAACATTTCAACAGGCTTCTGGAAACATCGAACCGCCCACTTTCCGCTTCCCGCGCCTATTACTGGTTGGGGCGCGCGGCCGAAGCCGGTGGCCCGGGTGATGCGCGTGACTATTTTACCAAAGCCGCCGCCCATCCCGGCACATTTTACGGCCAGCTTGCCGCAGCGCGAATCGGCACGACGACGATCAATGTCACCTACCCCTCCCCGACGGACAGTGACCGGCAGCATTTTGCCGACCGCGAAGCCGTGCGCGCCATCGAGCGCCTGGAAGCTGCCGGCTACAGTTGGCGCGCCGATGGGCTTTACCGGGCCTTGGCCGAACAGATCGATAGCCCAGGTGAGCTCGCGATCCTCGCGACGCGGGCGGAAAAAAACAACAATCACCAGGTTTCGCTTCAGATCGGCAAAACCGCGTTCGGACGCGGTATCGATGCGGCGGCGCTTGCCTACCCGATCGGCGTCATTCCCGGCACTGCCAACATTTCCGGCTCCGGCATGGCATTGGCCTATGCGATTGCACGCCAGGAAAGCGCCTTCAACCCAGCCGCAGTCTCCCCCGCCAACGCGCGCGGACTGTTGCAACTTCTGCCCGGCACGGCAAAGGGCGTCGCCAGCCGCCACGGCATGGATTTCACCCAGGCCAAACTGACGACCGATGCCGGATACAACGCCACCCTCGGCGCACATTATCTCGGCGAGCAAATCGACAGCTTCGGCGGCTCCTACATCCTCACCTTCGTGGCCTACAATGCCGGCCCAAAACGCGTCCCCGAATGGATCGGCCGATACGGCGACCCCCGCGGCAAACCCATCGATGACGTGGTCGACTGGATCGAACGCATCCCCTTCCCCGAAACCCGCAACTATGTTCAGCGGGTGATGGAGAACTACCAGATCTACAAGACACGCCTTGGTCAGAAGGCCGATATTGTTTCGGATCTGCGCGATGGCCGTTCGGGGTGAACTCAAAGCAGATGATATTGAGAGATAAAAGCGCCGCTCCATCGGCGCTTTTATTTGCGCTTCATTGGACACACTCTTTCCAACGTGGCGCATAAAACAAAAAACCCGGCTCGAAAGCCGGGTTTTTCCATCAATGACTGGAAGTCAAATCAGATTAGAAATCGCGCTGAAGGCGAACGAAGCCGGTGACTTCATCGTCGGCACCATCTTCGTCGTAGTAGTTAGCTGTAACCTTCGTGGACAGGCCTTCAGTGATTTTGTAGTCAACCGTTACACCGGCTGTCCATGCATCGCGATTGGACCAATCGTTCGTAACGATTGCTGTGCCAGTCTGGGTGAATGCGCCAGCAGCAACGGTGCCAAGAGCAACTTCGTTGCTTACGTTAGCAAGATACTGAGCAGCAGGCGTAATCGTCAGCTTGTCAGTTGCCTTGATGGCGTATTCAGCAGCAACTGTCCACTCGGAGAGAGCGTAGTAAGCATTTGGACCGGAAGCCCAAACACCTGCAAGACCGAGTGTACCTGGTCCGACGTCAGCAAACAACATGCCGCGAACTGCGCCTTCTTCCTGATCAACGTCGTAGGAACCGATGACCTGAAGAGTAGCTGCGCCGAACTTCGCGCCAACACCAGCGGTGATACCGACGTTGTTATCAGCTTCCTGAGAAACGTTGAACAGTGTCGTACCTGGAATTGTCGTTGTGTCTACACCAGTGATCGAACGGAACTGGCTACCTGTACCCTGAAGTTCATCAACAGAGATACCGGCCCAGAAAGAGCCTGCGTCGTATGTGTAACGAATAGAGTTGAAAAGCGTGTTGGAAGACAACAGGTCTGTTTCGCCGGAAAGATCGTCGTCCCACCAGCTGTAGAACTTACCGACCTTCAGGCCGCCGAGTTCGATGAATGCCTGACGTGCTTCAACAGCGGAAGAACCAGCAGTGCCACCATCAGCGTCAGCACGGAACTCGATGAAGCCGCGCAGGGCACCGAGTTCGGTGTCTGTACGTGTGTCTACGTTGAACTGAGCGCGTGTGAACGAGTTCCAGTCAGAAGTACCAGCCCGATCGCGGCCGAAATCAGTCTGGAAGCGAACGTAGCCAGAAAACTTCAAGCAAGTTTCGGTGCCTGGGATGTAGAAGAAGCCTGTACCGAAAGCGTCGCAAACGCGAACGTATTCAAGTGGCTCTGGCTCAGCAGCGACGATAGCGTCGGCAGCCTGTGCGCCAGATACTGCTGCGAGAGCTGCAGCGGAGCCGATCAAAAGGCTCTTAATGTTCATGGTGACCTCCAAGTCAATTCGTAGGAAACAGCGGGTGGGATGATGCTGCCCTTGGAATTGATTAAAGCCATACTGGACGAGTCGCGCAATCTTGAAGAAGCTGATTTGGCACCCATTCCCGACTGTTGCCGCGTTCCTGTTGCAACTTCGTCACAAATAGACCGCTAGCTAGCCAAAGTGTTAACGAGGCTTTAAAGTCAAATTCACCTGAGAGAGCGTTTAGCAACTTAACTAAATGCAAAATGTAAAAACAAAAAACCCGGCACAATGGCCGGGTTTCTCGTACTAACCAAGGTTAGAAATATTAGAACGAACGCTGCAGACGAACGAAACCGTTCCAGCTGGAGTCCGCGCCGTCCTGGTCGTAGTAGTTAACTGCAACCTTTGTGGAGAGGCCCTGTGTGATTTTGTAATCAACAGTCAGGCCAGCCTGCCAAGCGTCGTCGTTCGAGAAGTCGTTCGTGATGATCGCGCGGCCAGTTGGAGTGAAGGTTGTTGCAGCACCGACAGTAGTAAGTGTGCCGATAGTTGCGCGTTCAGCAACGTTACCGAAGTACTGAGCGCCTGGAGTGATGGTCAGCTTGTCAGTTGCCTTGATTGCGTATTCAGCAGCAACAGCCCACTCAGATTCTGCGTAGTAAGCGTTTGCGCCGGAAGCCCAAACACCAGCAAGACCGAGTGTGCCAGGACCGACGTCAGCAGTAGCGATCAGACGAACAGCGCCTTCTTCCTGGTCAACATCATAAGAGCCGATCAGCTGAAGAGTTGCTGCACCGAGCTTTGCGCCGAGGCCAGCAGTTACGCCAACGTTGTTGTCATTTTCCTGCGTGAATACGCCGAAAGTACCAGCCGCGTTAGTAACGGTGCCAACCTGGGTGCGGAACTGGCCGCCAGTGCCCTGGAGTTCGTCAACCGAGATACCAGCCCAGAAGGAGCCTGCGTCGTAGGTGTAACGGATAGAGTTGAAAAGTGCGTTCGTGGACAGAACGTCAGCTTCGCCAGAAAGGCCATCATCCCACCAGCTGTAGAACTTACCGACCTTCAGGCCGCCGAGTTCGATGAACGCCTGGTCAACGAATACGGAAGAAGAAGCAGACGAGCCGGAGTCAGCGTTGCCACGGAAACCGATGAAGCCGCGCAGAGCGCCGAGTTCGGTGTCTGTACGTGTGTCAACTTCGAACTGAGCGCGTGTGAACGAGTTCCAGTCAGATGTACGGTTGTTTGTGTTAACGCCGAAGCCTGTGCCGCGGTTGATGTCAGTCTGGAAACGAACGTAACCGCCGAACTTCAGGCAGGTTTCGGTGCCAGGAATGTAGAAGAAGCCTGTGCCGAAAGCGTCGCAAACGCGAACGTATTCAAGTGGTTCTGGCTCAGCAGCGACGATAGCGTCGGCAGCCTGTGCGCCAGATACTGCTGCGAGAGCTGCAGCGGAGCCGATCAAAAGGCTCTTAATGTTCATGTTGACCTCCAGTCAAGTTTCAAAAGGGTCTGGGTTCTTAAGCTGAAGGACAGCATTCCCTGCCCCATTCCCGTGTTCTTGAAAACGGACGATCCACCGCCGCGCTTCCGTTGTTGAAAATACGTATGCTGGCCGCTCTTGCAATCGACAATGCCTGATATGACAGCTTTATCCGCCTGCTTCATTTCACTCTGTTGCTAAAAACACACATTCGGGTCAGCGAACTGTGGCAAAAGTTTACAAAACATTAAAAAATGCCTTTTGAATCCGCCACTTAAAACAGACTGAACGAAACCGTCGACGTGGCGACATATTCAGCGAACGACAAAAAACCCGCATTCTCTGGCCTTTGGTTTATGTCAGAGTGCACGATCCGTCGCTGCTGCTGATCTCGATTTGAGCGACAACAGTCATGCAGCGCATCCATTCGCGAGAGAATCGTCGTCTCCCGATTCGTCACCCTTCGAATCGAAGTCTTCACCTTTCTCTCTAATGAAGCGCTCCATCCGTGGAAAACATCCAAAGGAAGGGGTCTTTTTCGTCTCTTTATAGAAAAGGCCTTGCATTCGATTTTTTTACACAATAATCAGGCGGCACCGGAGAGGTGGCCGAGTGGTCGAAGGCGCTCCCCTGCTAAGGGAGTATACGTCAAAAGCGTATCGTGGGTTCGAATCCCATCCTCTCCGCCATCAAGACAATTTCCCAATCCCCCAAAAATCATTATCGCTGCACTGCGGAACATTCGTTCGCCTACTGCGTTACCACCTCGGAAACAGCAAGAGGTGATTTCAGATGGCTCAGACCAAATTGAATGTTGTCGAAGATACAGTTGAGAATCAGATTGCGGAGCTGCGTTCGCAGATTTCGTCATTGTCCAAATCCGTTTCGGCACGTGCCGGTACGCTTTCGAACGATGCTTCGGAATTCGTAGACGAAGCCAGTGGCCGTCTTCAGCGTGCAGCTCAGACTGCCGCACAGACGGTAAAGGTTCAGGGCCACAATGTGGTTGAGGCCGTCAAGGAAAACCCCGGCACAGCAACATCTGTGCTGACAGTCGTCGGCGCGCTTGGCTTTGCACTGGGCTATTTCGTTGCCACGGCGGCGAACGAACAGAAGAGCAGCAGCATTTACCGCTGGCGCTAAATTTTTATGACCATTCAGATGGGGCAAGGAGATGCGTTCTCCTTGCCCCATTTGTTATTAGACTACAGGGAGATGGACTATGAACTTTACACATGAAATCGAGACCGCTCTTGCGGCCTATTCACAGGAGACGAATCTTGGGCGCGATGAGGCTATCCAGCGCATTTTGAGGGAGTGGCTTGTGCGCGAAGGCTTCTTGTTTTCCGGCGAGGAAGGCATCCACCCTGCAAAACTCAACGCCAGCAATGATGACTGAGACGACTCAGTAGCTGGAAGCCTTGGTGCTCGCGCCACCCTTATATCGCGCGCAGAGTGACTTCAGCGCGCTGGAAAACTCCGTGACATCGGCACCAACAGCCACAAATGTCGCGCCGAGTTCGAGATAGCGCTTATTTAATGTCTCGTTAAAGGTCAAAATGCCAGCGGCCTTGCCTGCCGCCACGATCTTGTGAATCGCCGCTTCTATCGTGTCCTGGACTTCTTTTTCGTCGATGCGCCCGAGATAGCCCATATCTGCTGCAAGATCGGCCGGGCCGATGAAAACGCCATCGATGCCATCCACCTTCAGAATATTGTCGAGATCGGCGATGGCGGCGCGGGTTTCCGCCTGCACCAGAAGGCAGACGCCGTCAGACGCGGTTTGCGAGTAATCCTCGATCGTATTGAAACCGGATGCGCGGGCTACGGCTGCGCCCATGCCGCGAATGCCGCGTGGAGGGTAATGCATGGCGGCGACCAGCGCCTGCGCCTGCTCTGCCGAATCGACCATCGGCACCAGCAGGGTGCGCGCACCCGCATCCAGCATCTGCTTGATGATCCAGCTTTCGCCTGTGGGCACACGCACGACAGCCTCTGCGGAGGAGGTCGAAAGGGCGCGTAGTTGGTCGATGATGCTGCGCAGATCGTTCGGTCCGTGTTCACCGTCGATCACCAGCCAGTCGAAACCGGCGGTTCCGGCAATCTCGGCGGTAATCGCCTCACCCATATCCAGCCACAGGCCGATTTGCGGCCTGCCCTGCTGGATGGCGGTCTTGAAGCGGTTTTCAGAGGCGGGCATCAGGCAGTCCTTTACGCGAGCAACAGTTTCAGGTCGGCGGAATGATCTTCGAGGACCGCACGGTTGGGTTCCTTGCCCGTATCCAGCAGCTTCTTTCCGCTGACATAGGCTTTGGCATCGTTGATGGCATCCACCGCGATGAAGCGGCCCTGACGGAAATACCAAACGGAGTGGCTGCCTTCCCGCTGGCCGGGCCGTAACAGGGTTTCGTCATACCCCATGTTGAAACCGGCGATTTGCAGTTTCACATCATACTGATCCGACCAGAACCACGGCTTAGGCTGGTAAGGCTGCTCATCGCCAGCAAGGATAATGGCTGCGGCCTCTGCCTGGTCCACCGCGTTCTGCACCGATTCCAGCCGGACGTTTGCGCCATTCATCGGCAACAATGCGCAATCGCCGATGGCGTGGATGTCCGGATCGGACGTGCGGGTGAACGCATCGACCAGAATGCCGTTGCCGATATCCAGGCCTGATTCGCGCGCCAGCCGGTCATTCGGCGACACACCGATGCCGACGATGACAAAGTCCACGTCGAGCATGGAGCCATCGGAAAGTTCGGCAGCGCTGACGCGCCCATCCGTGCCGATCAGCCGCGTAAGGCCGGTTTTTTCGCGAATGGAAACGCCGCGTGCGCGGTGAATATCGCGCATGATGGTGGCGGTTTCGCTGGATGCCACGCGCTGCAATATCCGCTCGGCCATTTCGATGAGCGTAACGTCAAGGCCAAGCTGCCGGGCAACGGCCGCAGCTTCCAGCCCGATGTAACCACCGCCGATGACCAGCAAACGGCGTCCGGGCTGCATTTCTGCCATCAACCGGTCGGCGTCTCTCTTGTCTCGCACCGTCAGCACACCATCGAGATCTCCGCCCACACCGGCGGGCAGTTCACGCGGGGCAGCACCCGTTGCCAGCGCCAGCTTGTCATAGGACAGCGTGCTGCCATCCTGCATGCGCACGGTCTTGGCTGTCCGGTCTATCTCTTCCACCCAGGTGGAAAGCCGCAATTCGACATTGTTTTCCGCAAACCACTCCGGACCACGAAACTCCAAGCGGTCGAAACTCATCTCGCCCATCAGATATTTTTTGGAAAGCGGCGGCCTCTGGTACGGCGCGACATCTTCGGAACCGATGATGGTGATGGGCCGCTCGTCTTTCAGCGCGCGCAATTTCGCGGCAAGAGCAAAGGCGGCCTGGCCCGCGCCAACGATGACGAGTGTGCCTGCCATTCTGCTGCTCCATCATTCCATAAGATGGCAAAGGCGTAACGCTAAGTACGCCACGCGTCAACCGTCTTGGGCGGCATGCAGGCACGCTGAGGTGACGACAAATCAGTTTTACGCAACCTTCTGTCTATAAACACGTTTCACCTCGCGAGTTCGGTTTGACGGCACAAAACGCTGTGGCAAAACAGGCCAGAAATGGTCGGATTTTATCGTTTCCATTCAGCGTTTGGCAATGAAGCGGGCGTATGATTCTATTCTGAACAGAAGGCAATCGGGAGGTTGTCATGGCACTCAACGTAAATATCAAAGCAAACGATGCCGTTCCACATGATGAGATGTACGAGAAGTACCCGCTCGATCGTCCCGGCAAGATCACATTCATCGGCCATCACCTCAGCGCCAAGAACACAATGCGCTGCCTGATCAGAAAAATCTCGCTCTACGGTGCCGATATCGAGGTGAGCCCGCATCTGGAAATGCCCACTAACTTCTATCTCGAAGTCCTGGGGATTCGCGATGAAATTGGCTGCACCCTGATCCGCCGGGAGGAAGAACAGGCGACGGTCGGCTTCAACATGCTGATTGATGCGGAGTTTCTGCATCACATCAGGCGCTTGAGCTTCGAAACGGCCGTGTAATCAAACGCCCGGATATCTTTGCTGCGGCAAAGAAACCCTTTCACAACGGACGCATTTGTTGCGGCCCGCCTTGCGCGGGCCAATTTTGATTATATTGTGAGGCGGTTCTTCCAACGGATTCTGGAACCCTCTGAAATGTCCGCATTTTCGCGTTTTACGTCGCTCGCCGCTTCGCTTCCATCCTCCGTGCCGTTCGTCGGCCCCGAGGCCATAGAGCGCAATCGCAAGCTCACCGTCAAAGCGCGAATCGGCGCGAATGAAAGCGGGTTTGGCCCGGCACCTTCGGTCATCGAGGCAATGAAGCAGGCGGCGTCCGAGACATGGATGTATGCCGATCCTGAAAACTTCGAGTTGCGGGAAGCGCTTGCCATTCATCACGGCATTTCGCGCGATAATATTGCCATCGGCAACGGCGTCGACGGCCTTCTGGGAGAGATCGTGCGGCTGGTGGTGGAGCCCGGAACACCGGTCGTGACCTCCTTCGGCGGTTACCCCACCTTCAATTATCATGTGAACGGTTTTGGCGGACGGCTGGTGACGACGCCCTATCTGGACGATCATGAAAATCTGGATGGCTTGCTGGACATCGTCAAGAAGGAAAACGCACCACTGGTGTACTTCGCCAACCCTGACAATCCAATGGGAAGCTGGTGGGAGGCGAGCGAGGTTCTGACATTCGCAAAAGCCCTGCCGGATAACTGCCTTCTGGTGCTGGACGAAGCCTATTGCGAAACCGCGCCGGAAAGTGCTGTCCCCAGCGTCCGCGCCATGATCGGCATGCCGAACGTGCTGCGCATGCGCACCTTCTCCAAGGCTTACGGACTGGCCGGCGCGCGCGTTGGCTATGCCATCGGCACACTCGGCAATGCGCAAGCCTTCGACAAGATTCGCAATCACTTCGGCATGCCCCGCGTTTCGGTTGCTGCCGCGCTGGCAGCGCTGAAGGATCAGGTCTACCTGCGCGACGTCGTCAAACGCATCGCCAATGCCCGCGAGCGCATCTACACCATCGCCCGCCAGAATGGCCTATCGCCCCTGCCCTCTGCGACGAACTTCGTCACGATCGATTGCCACAAGGACAGCGCCTACGCCAAATCCATCGTTGATGGGCTGATGGACCACGGCGTCTTCATTCGTATGCCCGGCGTCGAGCCTCTGAACCGCTGCATTCGTGTCAGCGCAGCACCCGACAGCAAGCTGGATTTGTTTGCAGAAGCGCTGCCGAAGGTGTTGAAAGCGCTGGAGTAATGGTGCGCGGCTCAGGCTTGACACTCACATCATGCACAACGACGGAAAAGAACTTTCCTGCGGCCAAGAATGACGGTTGCAGCCTGTCGCGAAAGCGTGTTAAAAGAGAACAAACCAGAAACGAAACCGACCGTCGACGCGGAGATGCGCATTTGAACCGCGAGGTATGTCATGTCTGAACGTTTTTCTTTCTACGAGTTCTTCGCGGGCGGTGGAATGGTGCGGGCGGGTTTGGGCGCTGACTGGCGCTGCGATTTCGCCAATGATTTCGACGGAAAAAAAGGCCTGACCTATCAGGACAATTGGGGTACCGGCGGCGAGCTGTGCGTGGGTGATGTTCGCTCGGTCAAGTCCTCCAGCCTTACCGGAATTGCGGACCTCGCATGGGGTTCGTTTCCATGTCAGGACTTGTCGCTGGCTGGCAGCGGTGCCGGTCTGCGCGGCGAGCGCTCTGGGACGTTTTACCCGTTCTGGGATATTATGAATAGCCTCATCAGCGAAGGCAGAGGGCCGAAACTGATTGCGCTCGAAAATGTTTGTGGAACCTTGACCTCCCATAAGGGAGACGATTTCAAAGTTATCTGCGAAACCTTTTCAAAGGCAGGCTACCGCTATGGTGCGGTCGTGATCGATGCGAAAGCCTTTCTGCCGCAATCCAGACCCCGGCTTTTCGTTATCGGCGTCCGCAATGATGTTGCCATTGCCGAGACGCTCGTGGCACCGGGGCCGACGCAGACGTTTCATACGCGCGGGCTGCAAAATGCCTATCAGCGCATAGACGCGAAGGCCCGCAAGAACTGGGTGTGGTGGAACCTGCCATTGCCCGCTATCCGCACAACGACGTTCTCCGACATTATTGAAGAGAGCTCGACGGATGTGGAGTGGAACACGTCCCAGCAGACGGAAAAGCTGCTGGCCTCCATGTCCCTGGTCAACATCGCCAAGGTCGAGGCCGCAAAGCGTGCTGACCGTCGCATGGTTGGTGGCGTCTACAAGCGTACTAGACCGGAAGCAAACGGTCGTGTTGTGAGGGCAGAAGTTCGGTTTGACGATATTTCAGGCTGCCTCAGAACGCCCAACGGTGGATCGTCCAGACAGACGATCCTCGTTGTCGACGGAGATATGGTCCGCTCACGCCTCATCTCCGCGCGCGAGACGGCGCGGCTGATGGGGCTGAGCGAAAGCTACCGCCTTCCGAGACGCTACAACGAGGCCTATCATCTGACAGGCGATGGCGTGGCGGTCCCGGTCGTGCGCTATCTCGCCCACCACATTTTCGAACCGATCATCAGCGGACAGCGCGATTCGATACCGACATCCCTGTCCGACGCGGGCAGGATCGCCTGATTTGGCCGTCGATTTCAATTATCGCAAAGCTGCCGTCAGGGCGCTGACAAACCGGATCGGCGTCTATGTGCTCGCTGATCTGGACAATGTGCCGATCTATGTGGGCCAGTCGAAAGACGGCATCAGAGCGCGTGTTTCCAGACACTTAACCTCTGCGCGTTCGGACATTATCGCCAATCGCCAGATCGATGTCTGGGAAATCGCTTATGTCTGGGCCTATCCGGTTGAAGACAAGAGCGAAATCAACGACCTCGAAGCGATCCTGTTTCATCATTTCGACCCGGTCTCTCAGTTGATGAATGGCACATTGCCGCGCAGCCCTGCCGTCCTTCCCGATTTGCCCACCCCCGCGCAAGTCGTTCAGGTGATGAGCGATGACGAGATCAACGACCGCAAACAGCCTGAACAAAGGCTGCCGCGCCAGGCGAACCACTACGCGGAAATCGTTGATCATTTTCTGACGGTCAAAAACTCCAGCCAGATTGCCCGCGCCATGAACGCGCATTTCGAGCGGCTGAAACGCTACCACGCGCTCCTGCTGGGCAAGGCAGAAGCCGACCCGGCAGACAAGGACGACGGCTAGAGCGTTCACCAGCGTCGGACCATATAGATGGGCAAACAAAAAAACCGTGCCGGCCTTGTTTCTGCCGGTCACGGTTTGATGTTTTTCAGCGTGGATCTGAGTTGTCCCTTTGCGGGAGTATTCTTTTTGTGGCCGGCCGGGACTGGAGGAACCAGCCGGAGAGAATGGCGGTCTTTTGACCGCTCTGTCTTTTTGTGTGGCGTCGGTTGGTCCGATGCTCGATTGTTAATGCGTGGTCATCCAGTCGCGGGCGGCGCGTAGCGCCGTTGCGAGGTCTGCCTTGTTCATGTTGCGGGCCAGATCGGCACGCAGCGAGGCTGCCCGGTCCGAACCCTTGATGGCGGCTATGTTGAGCCACTTGTGGGCAGCGATGAGGTCCACCGGGCAGCCACGGCCTGTCGCGTAGATCAGGCCGAGGTTGCAGAAGACGTCCGCACGGCTTTGGCCACCGGCAACTGCCATTTCGATATCGCGAACTTCAAAGCGTGCCATTTTTCTTTATCCTGTTTGCCCGTTAGCGTTTTGTCTGCGCCCCTCTTCGGGAGCTTTCCGGTTCAGGCCTTACCGTCTTCTGCGGCTTGTTCTGACCTTTTCCGTCGGCAGGTTTTCCCTGCTCTTTCGATGTCCCCACTATGCCAAACGGGCTTCAACGGGCGCTTAAAATCCATGATTAATAGGGGACAAACAAAGTCCAAACGATTGGTAAAGTTGGGTTTTTGTTAAATATGACAGACCCCGGAAATTAAGGACTTTGCAGACAATTTTACGAAAACTTTACGGTTGGATTTCAACCCTTTCCTAACCACGTCTCGACTTCAGATTTTTCGACCACGATTTTTTCGCGCCCCCGACCCCGGAAAAAGCAGCGAATTTCCCGTCAGGCATATTTCCTTTTACGTTCACGTCAATTATAAATCCTGGCATTCGCATGAGGAGTTGCGAGCACTGAGACCTGATTTGACACAGGTTTCCGCCAAGCTGGATTGGGAGGTCCATATGAAGAGAATCATGATTGCAGCCGCAGCCGCGTTTTTGATGGGCGGCAGCGCCTTTGCCGCGGAAGCGATCGAAGGCAACTGGAAGACGGCCAGCGGCGAGACCGCCGTCATCGCCCCTTGCGGCTCCGCCTTCTGCGTCACGTTGAAAACCGGCAAGCACGCTGGAAAGCAGATCGGCAAGATGAGCGGAAACGGCAACAGCTATTCCGGTGAAATCACCGACCCCGCCAATGACAAGACCTACAGCGGCACCGGCACCGTTTCGGGCAGTTCGCTCAGCATGAAGGGCTGTGTGCTGAAGATACTGTGCAAATCCCAGACATGGTCGCGTCTGTAATCAGTAGACGGTGTGGACGGGGCGAGGCTTCGTCCACATTGCTCGATAGCGAATGGCATTGCGATAAACACAATGAGCGACCCGGACAGTATGTTTCTCTAAAATGATGATCGTTTTTGAAATCCTCATCAAAGTGGCGGCACTGGGTGCGGTCTCACTGCTGATCCTGCACCAGATCGCCACGCAGGTCAGAGAGTATTATTTTTACAAAAAGAACGGCTGGGATTTTTCCATCGACAGCAATTTGGACAGTTTGAAGCTTGATGAGCGGATCACGGTTTACAATCTGAACCTGACCAACTGGGAGCGATTCTGGCTATTTCGCCCATTCTATATCTTTATCATGATTGCATTTTTCGGCTTCATGCTTTGGGCATCGATCCAAGTCATCTCATCTTGACCCGGCCCAGACACAATCTAAGGTATGTACTACCCTCATTTTTCCGTCATATCGTTGCAATAAACCCTCTTTAGTTGCCTTCGTTGGAATTGTTCCAAACTGCAAGCCGACGGAGAGCGCTATGACAAAGATCGACACGAGCAAATTGAGCTGGGACGAGTGGGATGAACTGCAGAACCCGCCACCGGCTGTGACGGATTTCGACCGCGTGGTGGAATCGGCGATTTCGCGCCGCGGTTTTCTGAGCGGCGTTCTGGCCTTCGGTTCTGCGGCGGCCGCTTTGGGCACGCTCGGCAATCTGGCATCGTCCACATCCGCGCAGGCACAGGAAGCAGCCTCGCGCTTTCCGTTCAAGCCTATTGCTGCCACCACCGATAACACCATCCACGTTCCCGAAGGCTATAGCTGGAAGCCCGTCGCCAAATGGGGCCAGCCGCTGTTTCCCAACGTATCGGATATCGACCCGGTCAAGGGTGTCAGCCTTGAGAATTCGGATAAGGTTTTCGGCGAAAACACCGATGGCATGGAGCTTTTCGTGGTCGGCAGCCATCAGCTGATTGCCGTCAACCATGAATATGTGAACAACGAAACCAACCTGCCCCACCGCGAAAAGGGCATGCCTGCCAATCTGGACGAGGTCAAAATCCTCCAGCACATGCAGGGCGTGACCGTCATGGAAGTGGCGGAAGGCAAGGATGGTTGGCAGATCGTCGTCGGCAGCCCGTTCAACCGCCGCATTCACCACAACACGCCAATGAGGCTTTCCGGCCCCGCTGCTGGCTCCGAACTGGTCAAGACCAAGACCGATACGAACGGCATCGACTGTCTTGGTACCTTCAACAATTGTGGCGCGGGCCGCACGCCGTGGGGCACCTACCTGACCTGCGAAGAAAACTTCAACGGCTATTTCGGCTCCACCGACGCTGCCTTCAAGATGCCTGACGATTACAAGCGTTATGGCATCGCCGCTGAAACCCGTTATGGCTACGAGCTGTTCGACGAACGTTTCGACGTTTCCAAACACCCCAACGAGCCGCGCCGCGCCGGTTACGTCGTGGAAATCGATCCGTCCAATGCTTCCTCCACCCCCATCAAGCGCACCGCCCTTGGCCGCATCAAGCATGAGAATGCCGCTGTCGTCATCGCGCGCGATGGTCGCGTGGTTGTCTATATGGGCGATGATGAGCGTGGCGAGTTCCTCTATAAGTACATCTCCAACGGCATCTATGTGCCGGGTGGCGATACGTCGAAATTGCTGGACGAAGGCACGCTTTACGTCGCCAAGTTCACCGATGACGGCAATGGCGAGTGGGTGGCGCTCACGCCTGAAACCACCGGCATGAAGATGGACGAAATCTGCGTCTTCACCCGCCAGGCCGCCTCCAAGGTGGGTGCCACCACCATGGACCGCCCGGAATGGGTGGCCATCAACCCGGTCGCCATCGAAGCCTATTGCGCGCTGACCAACAACACCAATCGCGGCGTGACGAAGGATGGCAAGCTGCGCGCCAATGGTGGCGGCGATGCCATGGCTCTCAACGCCGCAAACCCGCGCGAAAAGAACGAATACGGTCAGATCGTGCGCTGGTATCCTGAGAATGACGATCATGCCGACGCCAAGTTCAAATGGGACCTGTTCTGCATGGCCGGCAATCCTGATGTCCACAAGGATGCCTATGCGGGCTCCTCCAACATCAACTCCGGCAATATGTTCAACTCGCCTGATGGCATGATGTTCGATTCGACTGGACTTCTGTGGATCCAGACAGACGGCGAAGACAGCAATGACGGCCAATATGCTGGACAGGGCAACAACCAGATGCTGGCAGGCGACCCCGTCACCGGTCGCATCGAACGCTTCCTCACGGCACCGAAGGGCTCGGAAGTCACCGGCCAGACATGGTCTGCCGACAAACGCACCCACTTCGTCGGCATCCAGCACCCCGACGCGCCCTTCCCCGATGGCGAAGGCAAACTACCGCGCTCGGCCCTCATCGCCGTCAAGCGTGACGACAACGCCATGATCGGTTGATTGCCCTCTACTCATAAAAAAGGCACCGCTTTTGCGGTGCCTTTTTTGATTCTGCTTCAAGCGTCTTAAAGACCCTTAGAGCCACTGCGTACCATCGGCCGACTGGCAGCCATAAGGGGGCAGAACATTGCCGAATGTCTGGTGCAGCTTGTCGCAACCCCATTTGTTGATCGGGCCTGGCATTCGGCTGTTCAGCTCGATACCGACTTCGTTGTACGGGCTGTCCGTATTTGTCACGTAGCTGTACCAGCGGAAGCCGACCATCAGCACGACGGCAATCAGCACAGTTGTAAGCACCTGGATAATTTTCACTTTATGTCCTTAAGCGTCATATGCGTCTTTAAACCTGCGCCCTCGGCGATTAAACGAAACAGAGGTGATCTTGCGCAGGTGGAAACAGCTCCTAAAGGTGAAAACCCAATTCATCAACATCCTCATGGAGTTGAAAGCGCCTGCGGTATCTGCCACTCTCGAATCGGGAGACATTTTTATGAATTGGAGGAAATTTCCATGCGTTTATTTTTACCTTGCATCATCGTGGCAAGCTGCATCATGAGTGCGCCCGTCATGGCTATTGAGTTGCCCGCGTCCCCACCGGCCGACCGGCCTTTGAATGAGTTCGTTACATCCGTCGAAAAAGACGGATCGATCAACTTCCGCCTCTTCGCGCCCTCTGCCAAGGCCGTCTCCGTGGTTCTCGGCACCAATGCGCCAGTGGAGATGAAGCGCGCTGATAACGGCGTCTGGAGCGCTAAGAGCGATGTGCTGAAGCCCAATCTCTATGAATATTATTTCAACATAGACGGCTTCCGCAGCATCGATACTGGCACAAACTACCCCAAGCCGCAGCGGCAGGTGAACACCAGCCTCATTCTCGTGCCGGGCAGCATTCTCGATGTGCGCGATGTGCCGCATGGCGAGCTTCGCCTCGTCACCATCCCATCCAAGGCGTTGAAATCCCAGCGCGCAACCTATGTCTACACGCCGCCGGGCTATAGCGATTCCTCCGAAGCGCTGCCAGTCATGTATCTTTACCATGGCTTTGGCGATACCGTTGCCTCGTGGGTCGCCCAGGGCCGCGCGCCTGAGATCCTCGACAATCTCCTGGCCGAGAAAAAGATCCAGCCGATGATCGTGGTCATCCCCGATACGGAAGCCGATATTCCCGAAGCCATCGCTGAAAACTTCCCCGGTGCCGAGCGCCGCAAGAACTTCTACCCCATCAATGCCGACGCAATCGACCGCGAGCTGGTGGAAGACCTCATCCCCTATATGAAAAAGCACTATAAGGTGCGAGACGACGCGGACGGCCGCGCCGTGGTCGGCCTCTCACAGGGCGGCTACCAGTCCCTCGTCTCCGGTCTCACCCACCTCGGCACCTTCGGCTGGGTCGCCACCTTCAGCGGCGTCACCACGACCACGGTCCCCAACAAGGCCGTCGATGCCGCGCTGAACGCGCCCGAGACAATCAACAAGGCGCTTCGCAACCTCACCGTCACCGTCGGCACCAAGGATGTGGTCACCGGCAAGGACATAGCTGGCCTCAAAGCCACGCTGGACGAAAAGAAGATCGCCCACGATTACCAGGAATACAAAGACCTCGGCCATGAGATGGACGTCTGGCGGCCTTCGTTTGAGGCGTTTCTGACGAAGGTGTTCAAGAAGTAAAGTTCAACTACACCCGCCGTCTTGTCTTGGAAAGGATGAGGCGGCGGTATTCTAGCGACAGACCGAAGCGTTATTCGGTCATGGGCGTTGCTATCACAGCAACCTCAGCTGTGACCATTAAGAATGGTCACAGCCGCCCAGAAAAGTATCACGAGTCTGCATATTTCACTGTCACGCCGCGCTGCCGAAAGTAGGCCTGCATCAGCTTCCTGCCGGAACGGTTGTTCTGCACCAGCTTGGCTGGGTCGAAAACGGCCTCTTTCAAACCTTCCCGCGCCAGAGCTGCCTTGAGAGTGGCGATGTGCACATCGATGTCGGCATTCTCCGCCTGGAGCGATTCATAAATTCGGCTGGTCGCATCTGCTACGCTAGGTTCGCTCACGGTTACACTCCTGTTGTTATTTGGCTGGCGCTTACCACACTTTTCGCCTTGTCCTCAATTTTGGTGCGAATGTCCACGTCAATAGGCGACAACACGGCTTGCTGCGCCGCGTTCGGCATCGGACCCTCGTGGCTACCTAACGTTTGACGCGAAACGCCATTCCGAGTGATCGTGGTGCGGTCTCCACAAATCCAAACTTTTCATAGAGCGTGTTCGCGGGAACGTCAGCGATCAGGCTAACATAGGCGGTCGTGGGCAGCTGGTTCGAGACATAGGTCATGATCGCATCCATGATGGATTTTCCGAGCCCACGTCCCTGATGCTCGGGTTGGACGGCAATGTCCACGACCTGAAAAAAGCACCCACCGTCGCCGATCAATCGGCCCATCCCAACCGCCACATCGTTTTGCAAAACCATGACGGAATAGATCGTTCCAGACAGCCCTGCTCTTGCGGCGTCTTCGGAAAACGCACTCAGACCACCGATCTCGCGAAGGTGCAGGTACTCCTCGACCGAGGGTAGTCTTGATATAGTGACGTATTCGGCTTGCTTCATTTGTATCCCCGCTTTTTCTAACGCGCAAACCTTAGAGACTGTCTCCATAAGTTCAAACATCGCTTCAGGCCGACAATGATCATGAAAGTGAGACGGAGATGAAATAGCTTGCTCAAAAATGAGGTGTCCGATGCTGATTATCTTCGGTGGCTTGCCTGGTTCTGGAAAAAGCACCATTGCCCAAGCTTTAGCCTTCAGATTACAAGCGACTTACTTTCGGCTGGACACCATAGAACAGGCGATACGTTCTTCTGCTTGTTTGGCAGCGGGAGCTGATGTTGGGCCTGCGGGATACGTTGTTCTTTACAAAATGGCCGCCGACAATCTTCGCTTGGGTCGTATCGTTATCGCCGACTCCGTCAACTCCATAGAAATCACGCGTGCTGCCTTTCGGGCGACGGCAGCTGAGGCGAATCGAAAGTTCATCGAGGTCGAAGTCACCTGCTCTGATAAAATCGTGCATCGCCATCGGGCCGAAAGCCGAATGTCGGTCGTTGAGGGCCTGATCCCACCGACGTGGGAACAGATAGAGGCACGCACATTCGAACCATGGGCTCCCGACCTTCGTATCGATACATCGCTGCTTTCAGTGGACGAGAGCGTGTTGGACATCATGATCCGTCTAAAACAGGTCGACACAGACCAAATCTAG
Organism: Agrobacterium sp. DSM 25558; assembly: GCF_900100825.1. Taxonomy (NCBI): domain Bacteria; kingdom Pseudomonadati; phylum Pseudomonadota; class Alphaproteobacteria; order Hyphomicrobiales; family Rhizobiaceae; genus Agrobacterium; species Agrobacterium sp. DSM 25558. The sequence continues at coordinate 36,448 of NZ_FMUD01000023.1, forward strand.
CCGCCGACATGCCCTCCCCTCCCCATTAACCACCCTGAACCCCACATGAACCCAGCCCTCAGCGTCGGTTCAGTCCCACTGTGGCAATGTCGTGTTCAACATAAGGGAAAACCATGACACGGAGGGGAATGGATATGACGATATTGGTTCGGCGCTTTACGATCATCGTTCTGTTGATGGCAATTTTCGCGATGTCTTTCGCAGCGTTGGTGGTCAACCCCAATCGCAGCTTTCAGCGCGTCAACGTCGGCGCATCCATTGCCTGCCAGCACAGCCTTTCCAACCATTGCTCCATGACCTTGTAAACAGGGTAGGTCTGGCCGAGGCGGAGATTCTTCAGTCTTTTTGAAACGCACATATTTCTGTCGCTTGCCTGTCGAAATTGGCCATTTATAACGGGCCATGACAACAGCAAAGCCTACCGCCCCCCAATACACGCGCCGCCATCATCTTTTGAGGGCACTGCGCATTGCAGTCGGTATCGCCCTTGCGGTGGCCACCACAATCTATGTCACGCAGTTTGGTGGAAGCATACTGCTGCTGCTTGGTGCCGAAACCATGCTTATCGTCGCATGTGCCCTACAATTCTCAAAGTCCTGAGGGTCTACGACGCCATCGCAAATGGTGGAGAGCTCATTCTCTCGATATTTGTATTCCTCGTCTTGATCGCTCTCCTGCCGTTTCTTGCGCTGATTTTCCTCGTCGTTGAACTTGTCGTGCGGTGCGTGCGGATGAAAATGCTGAGGTGTGACCGCCGGAGCAGTTCGCAAAATCGGCAGTTGCGAACCTTCACCGCACGCGTCTAGTCAAGCTTCGACACTTCGAACTCGTAGAGGAGCAAGAGCTCGTTTGAACCATGGGCGTAAGTAAACTCTTGATGGTCAACCCGAATGAATTGCGCGCGGAACACGCGTGAGGCAACGCTGAATTCTTTATCTTCGCCAGGCTCTCGAAACTTGATCTCCACGACGTTATCCAGATCATCATCGGGAATTGCGCCGTAAATCCTCCACTCTTTTTCTCTGGCGAGCTCGCTATCCGCAAAGACCTCAAGACGCGGGGTATTTTTGCCTTCCGAGGCGTAGGATAGTTTGAAGATCAGCCCGAATGCCTCGGCATAATAGGGATTAAATGCCGCTTGCAAAATCGTGATTTTCTTCACACCGTCCCTACGCTTCAATCTTTTATCCTTCTATCTGATCGCACAGGTTGGAAAGCGAGAGTGCCGCTTTCGTCCCACCTCATTGCTCGCCAATCGCCTTTTCAGCCGCTTCTCGCGCAGGCTCAAGCCGGCCACTGCGCAGGCTGGAACTACTGATATCATTCCTTCAATCCAGGCAAGACAGAGCCATGACACCAAGATCAGAGCAAGGTGTGACGGAGTGATACAGTGGCGTTGGCCCAAGTTTTTCAAACGCACATATTTCTGTCGCTTGCCTGTCGAAATTGGCTCTCTATAATGGGCCATGACAATAGCAAAGCACACAATCTCGCACCTCGCCTTCATCACGCCAGAGCCATTTGCGCCGCAGACCTTTACCGATCCGGTAGCAGCGGTGGATGCGTTGACGGCGCTTTATGAGCGCAACACGAATTTCCTCATCAAATCCTTTACCGATCTGGCGCAGGGCGCGCCTATCGAGGGCCGTTACCGTGCCTGTTATCCGCAGGTCAGCATCGAGACATCCAGCTTCGGCCATGTCGATTCGCGCCTGTCTTACGGTCACGTTACCTCGCCCGGCGTCTACACGACGACCGTCACCCGCCCGCAGCTCTTCAGGCATTATCTCAAAGAGCAGCTTGGCCTTCTGATCAAGAACCACAGCGTTCACGTGACGGTTGCCGAATCGGCCACGCCCATTCCGCTGCATTTTGCGTTTGGTGAAGGTGCCTTTGTGGAGGCATCCGCTGCATCCTCGCTTGCCGATGTGCCGTTGCGAGACCTGTTCGACACACCTGACCTCAACAACACCGATGATCTGATTGCCAATGGCGAGTATGATCAGGTGCCGGGAGAGCCCGCGCCGCTTGCACCCTTTACCGCGCAGCGCATCGATTATTCACTGGCGCGTCTCAGCCACTACACAGCCACCAGCGCCAATCATTTCCAGAACTTCGTGCTGTTCACCAACTACCAGTTTTACATCGATGAGTTCGCCACATGGGCGCGAAAGATGATGGCGGATGGCGGTGAAGGCTACACGGAATTCGTGGAACCGGGCAACATCGTCACGCTGGCCGGGTCCGACAGACCGATCACCGACATGACGCTGGGTCGCATGCCGCAGATGCCTGCTTACCACCTGAAGAAAAAGGGCCATGCGGGCATCACGCTGGTCAATATCGGCGTCGGCCCTTCCAACGCCAAGACCATCACAGACCACATCGCGGTGCTGCGCCCGCATGCGTGGCTGATGGTCGGCCACTGCGCCGGTCTTCGCAACAGCCAGCGTCTGGGTGATTACGTGTTGGCCCACGCCTATGTGCGTGAAGATCACGTGCTGGATGACGATCTGCCCGTCTGGGTGCCAATCCCGGCTCTGGCAGAGGTGCAACTGGCGCTCGAAAGTGCAGTGGCGGAAGTCACCGGCTATGAAGGCTTCGAGCTGAAGCGCATCATGCGCACCGGCACAGTCGCCACCATCGATAACCGCAATTGGGAGCTTCGCGATCAGGCCGGCCCGGTCAAGCGTCTGTCGCAATCGCGCGCCATCGCGCTGGATATGGAATCGGCCACCATCGCCGCCAACGGCTTCCGCTTCCGAGTGCCCTACGGCACCCTGCTCTGCGTGTCCGACAAGCCGCTGCACGGCGAGTTGAAACTGCCCGGCATGGCCACGGAATTTTACAAAACGCAAGTGTCCCAGCATCTGCAAATCGGCATTCGCGCCGTGCAAAAACTGGCTGCCATGCAAACCGAGACGCTGCATTCACGCAAGCTTCGCAGTTTTTACGAGACGGCGTTCCAGTAGGATTTGCGGTAGATATCGCCTTGGTGTATGATTTAGGGAATTGATACACCAAGGACGCTTGCCATGCGCACGAATATCGAAATTGACGACGCATTGATTGCCGAAGCAATGGAGTTGAGCGGTCTGCCAACGAAAAAGGCGGCTGTTGAACTCGCTCTCAGAGAGCTCATCGAATATCACAGCCGAAAAAAAGCCTTGGATGAACTGACAGGCATGGGGTGGGATGGCGACCTTGATGAGATGCGGAGTGGCGGCGACTTAAAAAGCCATAATCAACACGCCGCAGAATGATTGTTGTTGATAGCTCGGTCTGGATTTCGATCTTAAGAGGAACAACAACTGCACAAACGGAAAAGTTTCGTGCGATTTCACGCTTGAAAGATATCCTGTTAGGCGATGTCGTGTTGCTTGAAATACTTCAAGGCGCGCAAAGCCATCAGCATGCTGCAAATATGCAAGCACGAATGACTAAATTTCAGGTCGTTTCTATGCTGTCGCCTGAGTTAGCTATCAAAGCAGCGACGCATTATCGCAGGCTACGTCAACTCGGAATCACTATCAGAAGAACCACCGATCTCATCATCGGCACCTACTGTATAGAACACGGTCACTCCCTGCTGCATTCCGACCGGGATTTCACGCCCATGGCAGAGCATCTAGGCCTGCGTATCGCCTGACGACTTCCGCACCCGCACGAACAGCGCCAGCGCCGTGCCGATCAGTGACGACAGTATCACCAGCAGATGCACGTTTACGGCCGCCTGCCCTAGCGACGACAGCGCAGCTTTATCCGTCGATGCTCCAAAACCGATGGCCCCGGCGGTGATGCCCGCCGGGTAGGTTCCGACGCCGCCGGGGGCGTGAACCGGAAGCACGGAGGATAGCTCACCGCCCAGCGCGCCTCCGAAGCCCGCAGGCAAGTCTATCTTGCCCATCAGCGCCAGCACCCAGGCCAGAACCGCGATCTTGACGAACCAGTTGATGATGGTTGCACCCCATGCGCGCGTGAAGGCGCGGCCATCCACGGGCAGGCCCGCCTGCATTTCATGGATGATGCCCTGCGCTTTCTTGGGCGCGATGCGCCGAGCCACGTCAAAAAAGCGGTGTCTTATAACAAAGGCAATGACGGGCAGAGCCAAAAATATGGCCCACAGAACCCAAACCGTCAGCGACCGCTTTTCCAAAGCAAGCCCAACACCTGCCGCCGCCAAAAGCGCGTGCAGGTCGAAAAGCCGCATCACGAGCAGAGCGGCGGTTCCCCGCGCCAGTCGCACGTCGAATTCCTGTCGCATCAGCAGCGGAAAGCTGGTTTCACCTGAGCGGAATGGCAACATGATGTTGAGCAGATTGTGGATTTGAACGAGGCGGAACAGGCGCGCGAAATGGGCTTGCGTTTCCTTTGGGAAATAATCGTAGATACGCCATGTTCGCAGGACGTAGGTGGACAAGAGAAGCGCGAGCGCGACACAGATGGCCCCGAGTCCTGCTTCCTGCCACAGCGCAAAAATCGTTCCCCAGCCCCACATCCAGCTGATGAACGCGGCATAGATGGCAACGACGAAGGCCGTGACAATGGTCATAGAGTGCCGTGCGAACCGGGCAGGCTTCAATTGTAATTCCAATCACATTCCATTGCGGTCTCATCTGCGGACACAGACCGCACTATTCTCTTCACTCGGCTTTGCAAACAAGAGCTTCCAGCGAAACTTTGTGGTCTTTGTTGAAAATGCGAGAAAACGTCGCTAGGACAAGGCGCGAAATCCAGCTTCACAGACAAACGGAAACATTGCCGTGCCAACATCTGCCGCCATTTTAACAGACGTTCTTGCGGCAGACGCATTGGAGCTTTCACTGGTCGTGCCCATCTTCAACGAGCAGGAAAGCGTCGGCCCCCTGATCAAGCGCATCATCGAGGCCATGGCGAGCTACCAATCTGCCTGGGAACTCATTCTGGTGGATGACGGTAGTACCGATGCGACGATCGTCAATGCCCGCGCCTTTCTGCAACAACCCGGTTTCAATCTCAAGATCGTCGCCTTGCAGCGCAATTTCGGCCAGACGGCGGCCATGCAGGCAGGCATCGACGCCGCAAGAGGTCGCCTGATCGCTACGCTGGACGGTGATCTTCAGAACGATCCCAAAGACATTCCGATGCTGGTTTCGGAGCTGGAGCGGCGCGAACTCGACCTGCTGGTCGGCTGGCGCAAGAACCGTCAGGACGGACTTTTTCTGCGCAAGATTCCGTCCTGGATCGCCAACCGGCTGATCGGCAAAATCACCGGCGTTCGCCTGCATGATTATGGATGCAGCCTGAAAATCTATCGCGCGTCGATCATCAAGCAGGTCAAGCTGACGGGTGAGATGCACCGCTTCATCCCGGCATGGGTGGCAAGCGTGGTGCCCAGCACCCGCATCGGCGAAATGCCGGTCACTCATCATGCCCGTCAGTTCGGTGCCTCGAAATACGGAATTTCCCGCACGTTCCGGGTCATTCTCGACCTTCTGTCGGTCATGTTCTTCATGCGCTACAAGGCGCGGCCCGGCCACTTCTTCGGTTCTCTGGGGCTTGGACTTGGTGCGCTGGCTGGTGTCATCATGACCTACCTGTTCATCGACAAATTCATTCTCGGCAATGATATCGGCACGAGACCGATGCTGATGGTCGGGGTCGTTCTGCTGCTATCCTCCGTGCAGCTCATCACGACAGGTATTCTGGCCGAGATGATTGCGCGACTTTATTATCGGGATGATTTGACGCCCAATTACATCGTGCGTGAAACCTTTGAGCAGCAGAAATAACCCGTCACTTCGTCTCCACAGACGCTTCCACGCGGATCGGGAAATTTACCGAATTGGCTATGAAGCATTTCTCATGGGCGTCTTCGTGCAGTTCAAGTGCTGTCTGCGGGTCGCCCTTGGAGATGGTGACGATGGGCTTCAGCACGACTTCCGTGAACTGCCCTGCCCCATCTTTTCGCAGCACCATCGTGCCTTCCGCCGCATCCACATAATCGGTCACGACGACGCCTGAGACGGCGCAGAAGTGCAGATACCATAGTTTGTGACAGGCGGAGACGGAGGCAAGGAGCAACTCTTCCGGGTTCCAGCAGGCCGCGTCACCACGAAAAGCGGGGTCGGAGGAGCCTGCGATGTCGGGTTTGCCATCTGCCGAAATCACATGCGAGCGGTCATATTCGCGGTAACCGGATGTTCCGGTGCCTTTGTTTCCGGTCCATGTGATCTGGACCTTGTAGTGATGCTCATGCTCTGCCACGTCTTTTACGTCCTTACTGTTTGCGCCAGGTGGTCCAGCCCCTTGCGCAGCGTCTCGATGATCTGATCGACTTCCGACCGGCTGACCGTGAATGCGGGCGACGCTAGCATCCGGTCGCCCGTGGCGCGCATGACAAGGCCGTTTTCAAGGCAATGGTTTCGCACCAGCGTCCCGACATCATCCGGCTTGTCGAAGCGCTTACGCGTTGCCTTGTTCGCCGTCAATTGCAGCCCGCCGATGAGGCCGACACTGACCGCCTCACCCACCGTCTCATGGTCCAGCAGACTTTCCCAGCCCTGGCGGAAATAGGGACCGATATCGTCGCGCACACGCTCTACCAGCCCATCATCTTCGATGATGCGCAGGTTTTCCAGCGCTGCCGCCGCGCAGACGGGATGGCCAGAATAGGTGAAGCCGTGGTTGAAATCGCCGACCTTGGTCAGCATCACCTCGGCCACGCGATCAGACACCAGCACACCGCCAATGGGCAGATAGCCGGATGACAGCCCCTTTGCCACCGGTGCCAGATCCGGCTCATAGCCGAAATGCTGGTAACCGAACCACGATCCCAGTCGCCCGAAGCCGCATATGACTTCGTCCGACACCAGCAGAATGTTGCGTGCCTTGCAGATGCGGGCGATTTCCGGCCAGTAGGTCTCCGGCGGCACGATGACCCCGCCCGCTCCCTGAATGGGTTCGGCCACGAAAGCCGCGACGTTGTCCTCACCGAGTTCATCGATCTTGGCGTCAAGCTCGCGCGCTACCTTCAGGCCGAATTCGGCTGGCGTCAGATCGCCGCCCTCGGCATACCAATAGGGCTGACCGATGTGGGAGACACCGTCGATGGGTAGATTGCCTTGCTCGTGCATCCACGTCATGCCGCCCAGCGAGGCACCGGCGACGGTGGAGCCGTGGTACCCGTTCCGCCGCGCGATGATCTGTGTCTTGGTCGGGTGGCCCAGCGCCTTCCAATAAACGCGCGCCATGCGAAACCACGTATCGGTCGCCTCGGAACCGGAATTGGTAAAGAACACATGGTTCATATGCGGGCCAGCATGGGACACAATCTTTTGTGCAAGCAGAGTCGCAGGTGGCGTGGTGGTGCCGAAAAAGGCGTTGTAATAGGGCAGCTCATTCATCTGCCGGGAAACGGCATCGGTGATTTCTTTTCGACCATAACCGATGTTGACGCACCACAGGCCGGCGAAGGCATCGAGATATTTCTTGCCGGTGCTGTCGTAGATGAACACGCCTTCCGCCCGCTCTATGATGCGCGTGCCTGCGGCGTTCAACTTGCCCATGTCGGAAAAGGGATGCAGATGGTGAGCGGCGTCGATGGCGGCGAGGTTCGATATCGTCCCGGCATTATCGTTCATCGCGTCATGCACTCCCATTGGCCTTCATGGGATCAGCATGGCGGGCGCGGCAGCATTTTGCAAGGCCGTAGCGACGTCGCACACATGTCTTTGATGACAGGCACAGAGCCAACAATATCAGAGGCTTGAGAAATCTTTCGGTACGATGACCTTCAGTTCGCCCGCGTGAATTTTAAGCGCGACGTCGCGCTTCATCGGCAGCAATTCGCCATCCATCACGCATTTCACGTCACCGTGCCGCTTGGGAAAATGCAGGTCGACATTCGTCACCGCCATGGCTGTCACCGCTGCATTTTCCTTCAGCTTGCCGCGCAGAATATCGATGGCAAGCCCCATAACGCCTGATGGCGTCAAAGCGTCGGCGATATAGAGGCCGAGCTTTCCTTGCGTGATATCGTCGGCGACCAGAAGCGGGCTTTGTCCAAATTCATTGTTGGAGGCGGAGATGGCACAGGCGCGGCGATGCTGGGTTTTTCCATCGACGGTAAATTCCATATCGAATTTCGGCGGGTTGAAAACAACGCCAATGGCGGCACGAATATTGGCGCGGATTTTGCCCAGCCGCGACGCATATTCCATCTTATCCCGGTACCGCACCATGCGCGCATGAAGACCTGCGGAAAACTGGTGCACAAAGGGGCGACCGTTGGCGCTGGCGATGTCCACATTCTGCACATGGCCTTCGGCCAGCGTATCGACCGCCTGCCATATATCGAGTGGCAGTTTCAGTGACCTGGCGAACAGGTTCATGGTACCAGCGGGAACCACGCCCAGCGCAATGCCGTGCTTCCAGGCGATGCCTGCGGCTGCCGAAATCGTGCCGTCGCCACCGCCTGCAATCAGGCCATCCAGCCCCTTGTCATCGGCGGTTCGCTCCATCTCAGTCACGATATCCTTGCCGGAAACCAGACGGCATTCGATTTCGTGACCTGCATTTTCGAAAACGGTCTGCGCATGTTTGCAATAAGCATCCATGTCTGTGGTTTTGAAGGTACCGCCATCGCGGTTAAAGATCGCCACCAGCTTCATATGCTTATCGAGCCCCCGTTACACGCAAAGCGCGACCCTAAATGAAATAGAGAGGTTTCTGTTCCGTACACCTTTGCGTGAGTCGAGCATTTTACAGAATCAGATACTACCGCGACGCACAAATCCATGATATCAGTCAAGATAAGGTCATTTTGGTGACCACATACCTCCAGTCAGGGCAAGGCCGAGACCTCGGTCTTGCCCTTTTTTTCTTCGTTCCCTTCGCAGAAATCATGACCCACACACATCTCTCGGAAAACCGCCCTGACGCGGACGTCGATACCGTTGCGCCTTTGCCTGGAACAGCACTCACCCCTCTCTCCATCGCCCTGATCGAACTTGCGCTTGCCGCTGGTGGTTTCGGCATCGGCACGGGTGAATTCGCAATCATGGGCCTGCTGCCGGAAGTCGCGACGACCTATGGCGTCAGTGTTCCGCAGGCTGGCTATGTCATTGCGGCCTATGCGCTGGGCGTCGTCATCGGTGCGCCCATTATTGCTGTGCTGGCAGCGCGCATGACGCGGCGTGTGCTTCTGTTGGCGCTGATGGGTGTCTTTGCGGCGGGTAATATCCTCAGCGCCATCGCACCTGACTTCGCCACCTTCACGGCGCTGCGCTTCATAACCGGTCTGCCGCATGGTGCCTATTTCGGTGTCGCCGCACTGGTGGCCGCTTCCATGGCCCCCATCCATAAACGCGCTCGCGCCGTGGGCCGCGTCATGTTGGGGCTCACCATCGCCACGCTGCTCGGCACGCCGCTTGCCACTTTCTTCGGCCAGATGTTCTCCTGGCGCGCCGCCTTCATGATGGTCGGCGGCATCGCGCTTTTGACGGTTGCGTTGCTATGGTTCTTCCAGCCACGAGACAAGGTGCAGGAAGGTGCCAGCATCTGGCGCGAACTCGGTGCCTTCAGGCGCGTGCAGGTGTGGCTGACACTGGCCGTCGCATCCGTAGGTTTCGGCGGCATGTTCGCCGTGTTCAGCTATATCGCCAAAACCACCACCGATGTCGCCATGATGCCGGTTGCCACGGTACCCATGGTTCTGGCCCTGTTCGGCATTGGCATGAATGTCGGTAACGTCGTCGGCTCCCGCATGGCGGATTACTCGCTCAACGGCACCATTGGCGGCATGCTGGCTTTGAACGTGGTGCTGATGGCCCTCTTTGGCCTTACTGCGCACAATCCCTACATGCTGTGCATCTGCGTCTTTCTCATCGGCTGCGGTTTCGCCGCCTGCCCTGCCGTGCAGACACGCCTGATGGATGTCGCCGCCGACGCCCAGACGCTGGCCGCCGCCTCCAACCACTCCGCCTTCAACATCGCCAACGCACTCGGCGCATGGCTTGGCGGCGTCGTCATCGCCATGGGTTACGGCTACGCATCGACGGGATATATCGGCGCTGTCTTGTCGTTGGGCGGGCTGGCTGTCTTCTGTGTTGCGGTGGCGCTGGAACGGCGCGAGAAGGCTGCCGTAACGGCTTGATTTTGAGGCGTTTTAGATGGTTCTAAAGCGCACGCCATTCACCACACATCTACCTTGCCAAAATTTCATATTTGCCCCGCTTGACTTGCTCTTTTTTCAGGCGCAACAGATAGCTCATGCGCAGGTCAAACCATCGATCTGGCGCAGATATCCACGGAGCATCATTAGATGTCTAGCGACAGTAGTAGTCGATTGCCTTTGCCGAGACCGGCGAGACGCGCACTGATCTGACACCTGTCGGCTCACCGCGTTCCGTCGAAATCGGCGGATCGACTCGAAGGTGAGCAATCATGAACTTTCACAACCTCTCCCAAAGAGCCAGCAAAGCTGCACGTCTTTTCAGCAGCAGCATCGGCCCCACCACCATTGCAGAACGCGTCGATCAGCTGAACGCTCTCGACGTGCCTGAAGCCGTCGACGCTCTGTTGAAAATGTCACAGCCAAAGGCCGTGGCGGTTCTGGACCGCCCGGAACTGCACCATGCTGCAGACATCATCGCCCATATTCCGTTGGAACAGGCAGCCCGTTTCGTCAACCTGATGTCGGATGATCGCGTTGCGGACGTTATGGCCGACATGGACGACGAGCCACGCGCCAAGCTGTTTTCCCGGCTGGACCGCGCAACGGCAACCGCCATCCGCCACCTGATGACCTATCCGCCCCGCACGGCCGGCTCGATGATGACGACGGAATTCGTCAGCGTGCCGGACCGCTGGACCGTGGAGCAGACGCTTGCCCATATCCGCATCGTCGAGCGGTCGCGTGAAACGGTCTATGCCATCTATGTGCTGGCCGAAGATGGCACCTTGGCCAAGGTTGTGACCCTGCGCCGACTGGTCACGGGCGAGCCATCGGCCTCCATCCTCACCGTCGCATCCAAAGAAGGCATCACCTATGCCGATCCGCTGATGTCACAGGAGGATGTCGCACGCCTCATTCGCAAGCACGACCTCCTGGCCATGCCTGTGGTGGACGAGCACGCCCACATTCTCGGCATCGTCACCGTCGATGACGTCATCGACACCATGATTGCCGATACGACGGAAGACGCCCACAAATTCGGTGGTATGGAAGCGCTCGGCAAGCCCTATATGTCGATGGGTTTTCTCGACATGATCCGCAAACGTGCCGGCTGGCTGTCTGCCCTGTTCCTCGGCGAAATGCTGACGGCCAGCGCGATGCAGCATTTCGAGGGCGAACTGGAAAAGGCCGTGGTGCTAACGCTGTTCATTCCGCTCATCATGTCATCGGGCGGTAACTCCGGTTCGCAGGCAACATCGCTCATCATCCGGGCCTTGGCTCTGGGCGAACTGAAACTGTCCGACTGGTGGAAGGTGCTGCTGCGTGAACTGCCGACGGGCCTGACACTGGGCGCAATCCTCGGTGCCATCGGCTTTCTGCGTCTGACCGTATGGCAGCAGGCCGGCTTTTACGATTACGGCGATCACTGGCTGCTGGTAGGCTTTACCGTCTTCTGCGCCCTCATCGGCATCGTCACCTTCGGCTCGATCTGCGGCTCCATGCTGCCTTTCATGCTGCAACGCATGCGCCTCGACCCAGCCAGCGCTTCCGCACCCTTCGTGGCAACGCTGGTGGATGTCTCCGGTCTGGTGATTTATTTCTCGGTGGCGCTGGCCATATTGAGCGGGACTTTGCTTTAAGCAGCATTTCCACGAAAAACCGGTCGCATCCCCTTGCGGCCGGTTCTTTTCCAAACCCGACCTCTTGTTTCGCCTTTTCAAAAGCTTGTAACCTTCGCTTGCGACTATGATTCAAACAAAGGACGGGCTTTTGCAGATTTCCAATCTTCGACAACATCCAGCATTTGCCGGTACGATAGCGGATCGCGGCTGGCACGCATGGTGGACGGAAAGCGGCGTCCCACTCGAAGACTACCGTGCACATCTCAACCCGATGCTTGAAACAGACGGCATTCCCGCAGCACTCGTCGCCCACGACGACGACCGCTATATCGGCTCGGTCCTCATCATCGAAAACGATCTGGATGAGCGCCCGAACTATGTCCCATGGATAGCAGCGCTTTGGGTGGAGCCGGATTTCCGACAACAGGGCATCGCCGCGCAACTGATCGCCAGCAGCCGGGAGTACGCAGCCCAGTTCGGCCATGACACCTGCTACCTCTGCTCAACAGCCGAGAAGCGTCCCTATTATCTAAAGCAGGGTTTCACGCTTCTGGAAGAGGATGTGAACGGTTTGGATGTGTTTAGTATTTCGAGCAGTTGAGGGCCATGCCGCTAATCAACGGCATGACCAGATAAACGATATTCTCAAGCGTTGCCTTACGTTGCGCTGATCGTACCCGTGCCCAGCAGCGCCAGCAAAACAACGCCGATGACGATGCGGTACCAGACGAACGGCATGTAGCTTTTGGTTGAGACCAGCTTCAGGAAGACGACGATGACGGCATATCCCACGATGAAGGATATCAGCGTTGCCAGTGCGGTGGGTCCCCAGCCGACCGGATTGACCTGGCCGATGCTTTTGTAGAGCTGGTAGAAGCCCGAGCCAAACACTGCGGGAACGGCCAGCAGGAAGGAATAGCGCGCAGCAGCCTCGCGCGTATAACCCAACAGCAGGCCTGCCGTGATGGTGCCGCCGGAGCGGGAAACGCCGGGGATGAGCGCCATGGCCTGTGCGAAACCGAACAGGATGCCATCGCGCCAGATGAGCTTGTTCAGCTGGTACTTCTTCTTGCCGATCTTATCCGCATAACCGAGGATGATACCGAAGACGATCAACATTACGGCGGTGATGTAAAGGTTGCGCAGCGAGGTTTCGATGGCATCCTTGAACAACAGGCCAAGCAGCACGATCGGCACCGAGCCTATGATGATAAGCCAGCCCATGCGCGCATCCGCAGCATCGTAACTGCCGCCGAGGCGCAGGTTCTGGCGAAGCCATGCCATAGCAATCCGCATGATATCGGACCAGAAATAGACCAGCACCGCCAGTTCAGTGCCGATCTGAATAATGGCGGTGAAGGCGGCACCCGGGTCTTCACCCGTTCCCAAAAACTCTCCCGCGATCCTGAGATGCGCGCTGGAGGAAATTGGCAAAAATTCCGTAAGACCTTGAATAAAACCGAGAATCGCGGCCTCGATCCAACCAATACCCATGCTTGTCGTCCCTGACTGAGAATCACTGCCGCGACGCTATGAAGCAATCCGGGCAGTTCCATGTTGCAATGCGGAATTTTTCTCTGTGTGAAGAGTTTCGTAAATCCGTAAGCCCACAGACAGATGCGCGCAATAGGTCTTGTTATCAGGCAGCGGCCAGCGGCTCGATAATCTCGTCGGGAGACACCATACGCTTTTCGCCATCCTTGCAGATCACATGCGCGTCACCCCATGCCTTCAAAGCGGCAATGACCGGCTGCATGGTGAGGCCAAGCGGCGTCAGCGCATAATCCACGCGCGGCGGCACAACGGCAAAGACCTTGCGGGAAATCAGCCCAGCCTCTTCCAGCTCGCGCAACTGCTTGGTCAGCATGCGCTGCGTGACGCTTGGAATGTGGCGGCGCAGCCCGTTGAAGCGCAGCGTTCCCTCATTCATGAGGTGATAGAGGATCACGCCCTTCCATTTTCCATCCAGAAAACTCAGCGTGGATTCCACCGGACAACCGGGAAAGTTGCCGGTCAGTTTGGCGCGGGGTCGGGACATCACAGTATCCTTTTTGTACGTATATACAGAATATGTGCATTCTTGCAGGTCTTGTCCATATCTATCAAGTAGAGGCCAACGCAACAAGCGAAGGAGAAAACGCCATGCGTGCTATCGGTTATAAAAACGCAAAACCCGTCACGGAAGCAGATGCGCTGATCGACATCGATGTTCCCGTGCCGGAAGCCAAGGGGCATGATCTTCTGGTCGAGGTGAAGGCCGTATCGGTCAATCCGGTTGATACCAAGGTGCGCCGCAACCAGCCGCCGGAAGACGGGCAGACCCGTATTCTGGGCTTTGATGCGGCGGGCATCGTCAAAGCGGTGGGCGAAAGCGTCACGTTGTTCAAGCCGGGCGACGAGGTGTTTTACGCCGGTGCCATCAACCGCCCTGGCTCCAACAGTGAGTTCCATCTGGTCGATGAGCGTATCGTCGGCAAGAAGCCCAGAAGCCTCAGCTTCGAGGAAGCCGCAGCCCTGCCCCTCACCGCCATCACCGCTTACGAGGCGCTGTTTGACCGGCTGAAGGTGAAGGACCCGGTCGCGGGTGCGGCCAATGCCATTCTCATCATCGGCGGCGCAGGCGGCGTCGGCTCCATCGCAATCCAGCTCGTTCGACAGCTCACCGACCTTACCGTCATCGCCACGGCCTCAAGGCCCGAAACCAAGGAATGGGCAAAGGCACTCGGCGCGCATCATGTCATCGATCACAGCCAACCACTGGCCCAACAGGTGAAGGCCCTTGGCCTCAGCGCACCCGGCTTCGTCTTTTCCACCACGCAAAGCGACATTCACGCCGCCGACAGCATCGCGCTCATCGCGCCTCAGGGACGGTTTGCGCTGATCGATGATCCCGCGAATGGTTTCGATGCCATGCCGTTCAAGCGCAAGGCCATCTCCATCCACTGGGAAATGATGTTTGCCCGCCCGGTCTTCGAAACGGCTGATATTCTCGAGCAGCACAAATTGCTGAACCACGTTTCTGAACTGGTGGATGCTGGCAAGATCAAGACAACGCTGACGGAGGTCTTCGGCACCATCAACGCCACCAATCTCATTAAGGCGCATGCGCTGATTGAGAGTGGGACTGCGAGGGGGAAGATTGTTTTGTCGGGGTTTTAATGGCGGGGACGCGGTAGGCGGCGGAGACTGCCGCTACCCCCTCTGCCTTGCCAGGCATCTCCCCCTCAGGTGGGGAGATCGACTGGCAGATAGCGCTCGGCCATCTTGAACGTTGCGAACGCGGTGTGTGATGACGGTGCGGATGAACCCGGGGGCCCAAGCCCAGCCAATCTCCCCCCTTGAGGGGGAGATGTCCGGCAGGACAGAGGGGGGTAAGCCACACCCTCGACCTCCAACCGACCTCAATCCTCGTCCGGATCCTCCGGGCAAGGCCACGATGTCGGTGTCGTTAGCCCCTGCGGCAGCTTGGTCTTGGGATCGCCACAGGCAATATCGATCTGCTTCTGCTCAAGTCCGGTTGCTGAGGAAAGGTCCAGTCCTTCGATGCGTGCCAGAAGCAGGAACGCGTTTTCGAAATCGATAGGCCCGGAGAATTTTGCGCCTTCGAAGCGGGAGCGTGACAGGTTGGCCATGGTGAATTTCGCGCCTGTCAGCGTTGCGCCCTCGAAATCGGCCCGGCCGAGTTCCGCCTTTGTAAAATCAGTGCCAACGAGCTTGGCATTCTGAAAACTGGCGCGCTGCATTTCCGCATTGTTGAACTTGGCGTTTTCCGCATCCGCATCGCTGAAATCACCGCGATAGGCTTCAACCTTGATGAAATTTCCACCCTGCAACTGCGATGAGGCGAGCGAGGTGCGAATGAGCTTTGCTTTTTCCAGATTGGCCTTCTTGAAAGACGAGCCGCGAAGATCGGTGAAGGTAAAATCCGTTCCCCGCAAATCCGCACCGTCGAGCACGCTGCCACCCAGCATCAACAGCCGCTTGTTGCACGCACTCCAGTCAATCCCGGCACCGGCATCGGAGCGGCAGCTGGCAGCCTGGCTGTGGTTCGCCGGAATGGTCAAAGCCGCAAACACCGTCAGAACCGCCCCCCAAACAACCCTCGGACTGTGGTTGAAAAAAACTTTGCCTGCTGCCGTCTTCATCATCTGCTCCCACACCCGACCTTGCCAGCATATCCGTTTGCACCTGTCGGGCTACGCCCATACACGTATGACATTCGCGGGACTCCTGCAAATACCAAACTGGAAAGCACGGGTTACGGTCAAGGTCACCAACGATATTTTTCTGAAAAATGGCAGGCATCAAACGCCCCGATCGTCGCCCGACACCAAGGCCCAGCGTTCGTGGTCGCACCACTCGCCGTTGATCTGAAGATAGTGCGGGGAGTAACCCTCTTTTGAGAACCCGGCACGACGCACAAGGTTGATCGAGGCCACATTGCCGGGCTGAATATTGGCCTCAATTCGATGCAAGCCGAACGCGTTGAAGGCATGATTTTTCACCTGTTCCAGGGCGTCAGCCATCAGTCCGCGATGGGCGAAGGCAACGTTGCCGTAATATCCGAGATAAGCGCTGCGAAACGCTCCCCAAACAATCTGCGTGAGATTGAAGACACCAACGATGCCGTTGCTCTCAACATCGCGCGCGATGAAAGACGCGTTCGGCCCGGTCAGCAGCTGTCCGAACCACGCATCGAAGCCAATCATATCCGTAAATGGTTGCGCCCACGGCGCGTGGTAATCGCGACTGAGCACATTCGCCGCCACGATTTCCTGCCCGTCCGAGCGCTTGACGGGGTGGATCAAAACTTTGGTCATGGCTGATAGTGCCGTCCTGTTTCAGTGTGCGCGCAGGTCCAGATGCATCGCCACGCGACGGGCGGGGTCAAGACCATCGGCTATCTGCTGGTCCAGCCTCTCTTGCAGGAAAGGTGGTGTCTCCCACTTTTCCAGAATACGAAATCCCATCTTCGCATAGAATGGCGCGTTGAAGGGTGCAAACCGATCCGTCGTGAGGACCGCATATTTGTGTCCCGCCTCCCGAGCCTTGCCAAGCATGGCTGCCATCAGCGCGCGACCGATGCCTTGTCCCTGCGCGGCGCGCTCGACATCGATCTCGACGATATAGAGATAGCTCCCCACCGCTTGCCCGGCGGCAAAACCCGCGACGTGGCCGGTCGCATCCGTCTCCGCGACAAACAGAAGGTCCTGATCAAAACTGCGCTGGAGAATGAATTCCGGCGAGGCGTAAGGCTGCGATGTCACACCACAGGCTTGCGCCCAGACAACGAAGGCATCGAGTTCGATCTCTGTCAGCCGCGCAAATTCATCAACCCGCGCGGCACGTATCATGACCATGAAATTTTCCTTGCGGAAACGGCATCACATATTGGCGTAAACCGGTCCCTCACCGCCCTGCGGCGGTACCCAGTTGATATTCTGGTTGGGGTCCTTGATGTCGCAGGTTTTGCAGTGGACGCAGTTTTGCGCATTGATGACGTAAACCTCTTCGCCGTCCTTTTCCACCCACTCATACACACCGGCCGGACAGTAGCGTGTCGAAGGACCGGCATAGACATCGTGTTCGGAGCGCTTCTGCAAATCCATGTCCTTGACCTGCAGGTGCACCGGCTGGTCTTCCTCATGGTTGGTAGAGGAGATGAAGACGGAAGACAGGCGGTCGAAGGTGAGCACGCCATCGGGCTTCGGATAGGCAATCGGCTTGTGGAACTTGGCGGGCTCCAGGCTTTCCGCATCCGTCTTGCCGTGTTTCAGCGTGCCGAAAATGGAGAAGCCCAGCAGCTGGTTGGTCCACATATCCAGGCCACCCAGACCGACGCCGATGGCGGTGCCGAGCTTCGACCACAGCGGCTTGACGTTGCGCACGCGCTTGAGATCCTTGCCGATGTCGCTGTCGCGCCATTCGTTTTCGATCTCGATTACCTCATCATTGGCGCGACCGGCCGCCAGAGCATCGGCAATCCTGTCCGCTGCCATCAGGCCGGATAGCACTGCATTATGGCTGCCCTTGATGCGTGGCACGTTGACGAAACCGGCGGAACAGCCGATCAGCGCGCCGCCGGGGAAGGTCAGCTTCGGCACGGACTGATATCCGCCTTCGGTAATCGCACGCGCGCCATAGGACAGGCGTTTGCCGCCTTCAAAGGTGTCGCGGATTGCCGGATGCGTCTTGTAACGCTGGAACTCTTCGAAAGGATAGAGATAGGGGTTCTTGTAGTTCAGATGCACCACGAAGCCGACGGCAACGAGGTTGTCTTCGAGATGGTAGAGGAACGACCCGCCCCCGGTTTTCATACCCAGCGGCCAGCCGAAAGAGTGCTGCACGAGGCCGGGCCGGTGCTTTTCCGGCTTGACCTGCCAGAGTTCCTTGATGCCGATGCCGTATTTCTGGACATCGCTATCCTTGGACAGATCGAATTTTTGGATGAGCTGTTTGGCCAGCGATCCACGCACACCCTCGCCGATCAGCACATATTTGCCATGCAGTTCCATGCCGCGCGTGAAGGCCGGTCCCGGCTCGCCGTTTCGCTCAACGCCCATATCGCCGGTCGCGACGCCGATGACGGCACCTTTGTCATTGTAAAGCACTTCGGTTGCCGCAAAGCCGGGATAGATTTCGACGCCAAGTGCCTCGGCTTTTTCCGCCAACCACCGACAGACCAGCCCGAGAGAGACGATATAATTGCCGTGGTTGCTCATCAGTGGCGGCATCAGAAAATTTGGAAGGCGGATGGACCCAGCCGGGCCGAGCAGCAGGAACTGGTCGTCCTTCACTTCGGTCTTGAAGGGATGCCCCTCCTCTTCACGCCAGCCTGGCAGCAGGCGGTCGATGCCGATCGGATCGACAACGGCACCGGACAGAATATGTGCGCCGACTTCGGCACCCTTTTCCAGAACCACGACGGAAAGGTCCGGATTGACCTGTTTCAGCCGTATCGCCGCAGATAAACCCGCAGGTCCAGCGCCGACGATGACAACGTCGAATTCCATCGCTTCGCGTTCCGGCAGTTCCATCGCTTCCGTCATGTCCATCCCTCTCAGCTCACCGGTCCCGTCCGGCGTTGTTTTCTAACGCGCCCGCAGCCGCAGGGTTCATTACCCCACCGCGCCAGCCAATTCCTTCTTCGCAAAGCACAAACTCATTGTCGAGGTGGAAGTGCGGCAAATCCTGCTCAGAGCGTATTACATTCTCGGGTTTAACGGTAATATCTTACTCTTACGTTCACGTAAGTTAAAGAGATTTATGGGGAGGTCAAGGCTGTAGGGTGGATCAAGTAGCTTACTCCCAACTCCGTGCGGAAGACGATATCGAAATAAACCTGCCAAGACCTTCAAAACCGGCCGGGCCACCCCTATAACCGCATGCAGCATCTTTCAGGAGAATACATCATGGATCTCGGCATTTCCGGCAAACGCGCGCTCGTTCTGGCTTCCTCTCGCGGCCTTGGCCTCGGCATTGCGACAGCGCTTGCGAAAGAAGGCGCACATGTGCTGCTCGTCGGGCGCACCAGCGAGAAACTGGCCGCCAACGTGGATGCCATCAATGCGCTGGGCAAAGGCAAGGCGGATTGGGTCCAGGGCGACCTGTCGCAGGAGAATTTCGTGGCATCCATGGTCGAGGCCGTAAACGAGAAGCTCGGCGGCATCGATATTCTCGTCAACAACACCGGCGGCCCCACGCCCGGCACGGCGCAGGACATTACCATCGTCAAGCTGGAGACCTTCTTTCAGTCCATGGTGCTGCGTGTCATCACGCTCACCGGTGCCCTGCTGCCGCAGATGAAGGAACAAGGCTGGGGCCGTATTCTCACCGTCGCCTCCTCCGGCGTGTTCGAGCCCATTCCCAATCTGGCGCTCTCCAACACTTTGCGGGGCGCGCTGGTGGGCTGGAACAAGACTCTGGCGACGGAAGTCGCTGGCTCCGGCGTCACCGCCAACCTGTTGCTGCCCGGACGCATCCATACGGACCGCATCGATGAACTGGATGGTGCCAACGCCAAGCGCCTTGGCAAAAGCCCTGAAGAGGTGCGCGAAGCATCGCTCAAGACCATTCCCGCCGGACGGCTGGGCAAGGTCGAGGAATTTGCCGCCGCCGGAGCATTCCTGTGCTCCGAGCCAGCCAGCTACATCACCGGCACGATGCTGCGGGTGGATGGCGGCGCATCAAAGTCCATTTGAGACAACGATACTGCTCGAGCTTCAGCTCGAGCAGCTTGCCTTTACTTTGCGCCAATACGTTACCGTCTGCGTAAAACCTCGCCACACAACGTCCACACAAGCTTAGATGGCTACCTCTCATGTATATAGAGCCCGCAATAATGGTGGCTCTAATATTGATCAGAGGGACTCCATGCATACGATCGTTCTAGCGAGATACAGCGAGCCACTTGAATGGATCGCTGATATTCCGGCAGATTTTAAAGTCATTATTTATAACAAGGGCGAAGAGATCACGTCACCGGAAGTGCTTGCCCGCGCGGATGAAATCGTTGCACGGCCCAATGTCGGCCGCGAGTCCGAAACCTATATTCACCATATGATGACCCGCGCGACGGACGATCGGAATTTCACCGTGTTCTCGCAGGGTGATCCGATGACACATAGCCCTGATTTTATCGATCTTTTGAAAAACTGGCGCAAATGGGACGATGTCCAGGCGCTGTCATGGCAGTGGCTTACGGCCAGAAACATTCCTCCGGCAGCCAGCCTAGCCCGTTATGAGGAATACTTCCCGCTTCATCTTCGCGTTCGCCCGGAACCATTTTCCCTCATGGACTGGGTTGCGCTGGAATTTGTCGATGCCGGTGCCTGGAACATGGGCCTCGTGTTCAAGACGCTCGAAGGCATATCACCCAATACCGGGAATATCGCCGCCCACGCCTTGCGCAAATGGAAGCTGGATGCGCTTGCCGATCAGGCGGAAAAACACAGCGTCGGCGTTTTCTCCTACGGCGCGATCTTTGCCGTTCGCAACGAGGGCGTAGCCAGACTTCCAGCTGAGTCGAAGGAACTGATTTACGAATTCTCCGTCGGGGCAGCGGCCGCAAACGGCTATATTCTGGAGCGCATGTGGCTCCATATTTTCGGAACAGGGTTCTATCGTCGCGTACCATTCATGGACGAACATGCCAGTGCACTCAATCTGCCGGGTGTGAGCGAAGCAGACCGTGCCGATATCACCAACCTCGTCCTCAGCCTCGTGGATTATGGAATGTCCATGAACGATGTCAGCACCTTTGTGCAGGAGACGATGCGCGAACAGTTGAGTTCGCTGAAATCCAAACAGGGTCAATCCGTCAACTGACGGATACGCCCTTGTGAAATGGAACCGCGCTAGACTCGCTGGGACATATTCGGCGAAAGCCAACGCAAACCGGTGCGAACGCATGGCTA
This sequence comes from Agrobacterium sp. DSM 25558, assembly GCF_900100825.1. Taxonomy (NCBI): domain Bacteria; kingdom Pseudomonadati; phylum Pseudomonadota; class Alphaproteobacteria; order Hyphomicrobiales; family Rhizobiaceae; genus Agrobacterium; species Agrobacterium sp. DSM 25558. Next base: position 57,642 of record NZ_FMUD01000023.1, read on the forward strand.
TTCCAACCTCTTCGGAGTAAGCTCCGGAGAGGTTTTCTCTTGTCGAGGCTCATCATGAATATACTTCGGGTTTCGCTGACCGTTCTCGGCGCACTGCTTGCGCTCATCGGCCTTGTCTGGATTGGGCAGGGCAGCGGATATTTCCCCTACCCCGCCTCCAGTTTCATGATCAACCAGAGCCCGTGGATGTTGCGCGGCGCAGTGGTGGCCATCGTCGGGCTGGCCTTGATTTTCGCCGCCCGCCGTTTTGTCCGCTAGACCTATTTCACCAGTTTCGGCAGGTCGGCAATCAACGCATCACGTGTGGCGAAGCTGATCGGCCCATCGCCTTTCCAGTCCTGGATGTTGAGCTTGGCGAAAACCACCCGCCTGTCGCCCTTCTGCGCCCAGCCCACGAACCATCCAAGCCAGCTGTCGCCGTCATATTTGCCCGCTTTGGTTCGCATGCGGCCAGAGCCCGTTTTGCCCTGAACCTGCCAGCCATCGGCAGCGGGAAACTTCGGAATGATGGCCATGGTCTTGTCATAGGCCACCTTGGAAACCGGCAACTTCGCATTCAGGAAACGGCGCAAGAAATCCACTTGTCCATCAGGTGAAATTTTCAGCGAGGACATGAGCCAGGATTCCGTCAGCCCATCCGTCTGGCCCTTCACACCGCGTACGTCGGCATTGCCATAATCGAAGCGGCGCACATAATCGGCAAACTTCTCTTTCCCCAGACGTCTGGTGATTTCCTGCGAGTACCAGACGATGCTGTCCCTTTCCCAAATGGTCGGGTCGGTGGGCTGCTGCTCGCGCTTCGGCCTCTTCCATGCCGCCTTGTAGTCCCATCGCGGCGTCGTTTCGTCCTTCAGAATTCCCGCGTCATAGCCCATGATGGCCAATGGCAGCTTGAAGCTGGATTGCGGTGCGAAAGCCTTGTCGCATTCTCCGTTTCGGTGCAGCGCCTCACCACTTTTTGCGTCGAGAATGACGGTGCATTGCACAGTTTCCGCAGCATGAACGCCGAAAGAACCAAAACAACCGATTGTAAATACTGAACAAATTACGAAACCTATGCGCCGTTTGATCGTCATCAACACTCTCCCTTTGGCTGTGGCGTCGTCTTTGTATTCCGACCTGTTGCGTGCCGACAAATGATGATATCTGCCTTCAGGCATGAATTATAGTTGGTCTTGTCATGGTACGCCCACATCTTCCTTTTAACGCTTTACGTGCCTTTGAAGCCGCCGCGCGGCATCTCAGCTTCACCCGTGCGGCCATAGAACTGTGTGTCACGCAAACTGCCATCAGCCATCAGGTCAAGCTTCTGGAGCAGACGCTGGGCGTGGAACTGTTCCGGCGTCTGCCGCGCGGATTGATGATTACCCAAGACGGGCTTGCCCTTCTGCCGACGCTGCGCGATTCGTTCGATCGCATGGCCGATATGTTGCAACGCTTCGAGGACGGGCATCTGCGCGATGTGCTGACGCTCGGTGCCGTGGGCACATTCGCAATCGGCTGGTTGTTGCCGCGGCTTGGCACGTTTCAGGCGCGTTATCCGTTCATCGATATCAGGCTTTCCACCAACAACAACCGCGTCGACATCGCCGCCGAGGGGCTGGATTACGCCATTCGCTTCGGCAACGGTGCATGGCACGATACGGAAGCGGAAGAGCTGTTCGAGGCACCACATTCAGCGCTGTGTATTCCCGCAATCGCACGCCAGCTGAGCTCGCCGCAGGATATCGCCGCCCAGCCGCTGCTGCGCTCCTACCGCGTGGATGAATGGCCGGAATGGTTCGAGGCCGCCGGTGTCTCGGCCCCGAAAATCCGTGGCATCGTGTTCGATTCGTCCGTCTTGATGATCGAAGCCGCCTTGCAGGGTGCCGGTGTTGCGCTTGCCCCGCCGCTGATGTTCAGCCGACAACTTTCTTCCGGCCTGCTGGAGCAGCCTTTCCCGGTCTATGTCTCAAAAGGATGCTATTGGCTGACGCGGCTGAAATCTCGAGCCGTTACGCCTGCCATGGCAACGTTTTCCAAATGGCTGCAGGAAGAGGCGCAGCAAAGCCGGGCCGCACAAATGGCAAAAAACTGAGCCTCCCCGCTTGCCATGGGCCAGCCGTCATGCAATGACGCGCCCTCCTCAAAAATCACCGATGCCATGGGCATCCGGACTGACGGGCTTGAGCATGCCTCGGCCTATTTCGACCTGTCTAAAAACCAAGGAATCATTGCAATGACACGGACACTCGGCCTCGATTTCGGCACGACCAACACGGTCATGGCACTCTCCGACAGCAACAACACCAGCCATTCCATGCGCTTTACCAGCAGCGCCGGGACCACGGACAGCATGCGCACCGCGCTGTCTTTCATGAAATCCGGCACATTCGGTGCCGCTGCCCTTCAGGTGGAGGCGGGCCATGCCGCCATTCGCCAGTTCATCGACAATCCCGGCGATTGCCGCTTTCTGCAATCCATCAAGACCTTTGCCGCCTCGTCGCTGTTTCAGGGTACGCTGGTCTATGCCAAGCGCCAGAGCTTCGAAGACCTGATGGAGGTGTTCCTGCGCAAGCTGAAGACCTATGCGGGCGATGAGTGGCCGCAGGACGTTTCCACCGTCATCGCCGGTCGTCCGGTTCGCTTTGCAGGTGGCAACCCGGATGAGGCCCTGGCGATTGCGCGTTACAACGACGCGCTCACCCGCGCCGGTTTTCCGGAAATCCACTATGTCTATGAACCCGTTGCCGCCGCCTATTACTTTGCGCAGAGCCTCAAGAAGGACGCCAATGTTCTGGTCGCCGACTTTGGCGGAGGCACCACCGACTATTCGCTGATCCGTTTCGAAACCCATGCCGGCAAGCTTTCCGCGAACCCCATCGGTCACTCCGGCGTCGGCGTGGCGGGAGATCACTTCGACTTCCGCATGATCGACAATCTGGTGTCGCCGGAAATCGGCAAGGGCAGCAAGTTCAAGAGCTTCGACAAGATACTGGATGTGCCAGGCGGTTATTACGTCAATTTCGGACGCTGGAACCAGCTGTCGATCTTCAAGACCACCAAGGAGTTTGCCGATCTGAAATCGCTGGTACGGTCTGCATTGGAGCCGGAAAAGCTGGAAATGTTCATCGACCTTGTCGAGCATGATGAGGGCTACCCGCTCTACCAGGCCATCTCCGCTACCAAGATGGCTTTGTCTTCAAACGAAGAAGCGGAGTTCAACTTCTCGCCGCTGGGCAAGGCTGGCCGCAAGGTCGTCAAGCGTTCGGACTTCGATCAGTGGATCAGCGACGATCTGGCCAAGATCGAAGGTGCGCTGGATGAGGTTCTGGAAAAGACCCAGACCGCGCCTGAAGCGATCGACAAGGTGTTCCTCACCGGCGGCACCTCTTTCGTGCCTGCCGTGCGCCAGCTTTTCACCCGGCGTTTCGATGCGGACAAAATCGAGAGCGGCGGTGAATTGCTCTCCATCGCCCATGGTCTGGCCATGATCGGCGAAAGCGGCGATATTGCGCGCTGGACAGCGTAATTACAGGGTTTCGTGGGGCCAGCACATAGGGTAGTTCTAGTCCCATGATTTCGGCCCAAGACCTTTCCTCTGCAGAACTGGCGGCGCTTTTGCATTTTCATGCGGATGCGGGTGTGGACTGGTTGCTGGAAGACACGTCCATCGATCGCTTCGCCGAGTTTTCCGCAAGCCGCCAGAGCCGTCCCGCTCAAAGAGAAGCTCAGCAGCAGCCCCAACAGGCAGAGCCTGCATCCCGGGCTCCCGCCCAGACCGAGACAGGCCGACGCACGGCTGCGCCTTCGCGTGCCGCACCCGCTGCGCCGCCCATCCAGACCAATGTTGCCATGCCGGATGAGCAGGCCATCGCAGCGGCGCGGTTTGCAGCGGAAAGCGCCCGCTCCCTTTCCGAACTCAAGTCCGCGCTGGAAAGCTTCAACGGCTGCAATCTCAAGAACAGCGCCCGCAACACCATCTTCGCCGAAGGTGACCCCTCCTCCGGCATCATGGTCATCGGCCCCATGCCGGATGCGGATGACGACCGCGAAGGCCAGCCCTTCCTCGGCAAAACCGGCTTGTTGCTGGATCGCATGCTGGCGGCCATCGGGCTTGATCGCGCCAATCTGCTGCTGACCAATGTCGTGCCGTGGCGCCCGCCGGGCAACCGCTCACCTTCAGGGCCGGAGATGGAAATCTGCCGCCCCTTCATAGAGCGACAAGTTGCGCTGGCAGAGCCCAAAGCACTGTTGCTTTTGGGCAACTTTACCGCCCGATTTTTCTTTGGCGGCACCGGCACCATCCATACACTGCGCGGACAGTGGCGTGATGTCGCATCCGGACACGGAACTGTGCCTGCCATTGCCACATTGCATCCACAGGAGCTTTTGAACGCTCCAGCCAGTAAACCATTGGCATGGCAGGATTTATTAGCATTTCAGGCCAACATTCGCCAAATGTGAATGCTTCCTTTTTGATCAATGTGAATCATTTATGAAAATAGCCATGCAAATGGCGCATAACAGCGGCCCATTTGCGTTTCTTGCCGAATCTGTGCTGCGCTGCAATAAGTCATCTCGTCTTGGGAGGAAACGGTTTAAGGAACCAAGGCAATGACCACTCGCTTCCGTCCGGTTCACTCCGGCTTTGAAACACTCCGGCTCGCAGGCCTTGGCCCGCGCTCCAGTGATGGCTACCACCGCTTCGGTGGAACCAACGAACAGCTGACCGCTCGCGCGTCTACTCAGCAGGTTCGCACAACACGCCCTTCGGCAGTCTTCGCGGATTTCCGCGAGCGCTGATAAGATCGCCTTCTGCCTCCGGCATTGAAGGCATCATAGTCCGACGCTTTGCAGCGCCTTTCCGATGGAGAGGCGCTTTTGCGTTTTGGCTTTTACTTTTTCTTTCGGCATATTTATTCCACCGAGCTTTGGCAGCGCTAATCGCCGTATATTTTTACGGTTATTTCTCTTGGCGCCTGGTTTTTCTACCTGCGTTAGTCTTGCCATCCTTGATTTTGCAATTACTGATCTGTATTCAAAAATTCGGCTAACCGGCCCGAAGCACATTTTAGTACGCGGTAACTTCATGACAACGGATATGGACTGCTGCGAAGCCGGCCCGATAAAGATAAAGCGTCATAATTTGCTCTGGAGAGGCATCATCTTCGCGGATTGCCTTCGCGCATCAGTATCGAGACATTTTTTCTCTGATCACCTCTCACGCTATACTGCCTCTATCAAGATGAATATTCCCCATGACATCAAGGGAAAAGACGTCATTCTCGTTGCCTGCGACGAGGTCTATTTCTGGGACTATGCGATCTCTTTTTTGAGGTCGCTATCGATGATTGAAGGGACATTTCATGTCCATCTCCATCTTATCAAGCCGAGCCCAGATGTTATCGCTCAGATCGAAGATCTCCGCTCAAGCCTTGAAAATCTCGCCATAAGCTTCAGCGTCGATACGCTCATGGGGTTAGACCTGCCAAAGAAGGTCAATATCTATTACAACTGCTCCCGCTTCATCGTCGCAGATCAGTTGCTGGATCTGAAAGTCGGGCGGCTCCTCATTCTCGACATCGATACGATCGCGAGAACGTCTCCGTGGAAAAAACTCGTCAAACTGAAAGCCGAGGGCGCGTTCGTTTTCAGGCCGCATGCCCGCAAATCCTGGCACAAAATCCTCGCTAATGCGGTTTATTACAAGAACTCCGAAGACGTTCGTCTGTTTTCGAGACGCTTCGCGGCATCGCTCCTCTCGGTTCTCGCACGCAATCCGCATTACCATATAGATCAGATGATACCGCACTACCTCCTCAAGATTGGAGCAAGGCGTTTCAAAGCTGTCTTTGGTGCCATCCCTGGCGATCTGATGAGTCTGGGCTACGATCCAGCTTCCAGCCTCTGGACGGCGAAAGGGAGCGACAAGCACGGATCGAAATTCCAGCTGGAGAAGAGCAAGATCGACAACGCCTGATCTTGCTCTGACTCAGATCGATTTCAGTGCCTCGGCAAACGCTTCGTCCACATAAGCGAACTTAATGGCCTGCCATTTGCAGTATTCATCGAGAAAATCGCGTGAAAACCACATGCCGCTACGCAGGCTGTCATCGTGCCAGCCCATTGTGCCCTGTTCGGCAGCCTTGTTGAGCAGGCGCTGCAGATGTGTACGCGACATCATGAATTCGGAGGCCATGGCGCGCGCATCGACAAAGCCGATATCTATGCGGTCGCTTTGCTTTTCGGCATCTTTTATGCGGCTGATGAAATCGTCCATCACAAGCGCACCGGCTTCCGTCCACAGAAAAAGCCCGACGCGCTCCGGCGGCTCGACCCAGTTTCTGTCTTGGAGGCATTGTCGTGCGGCGCGCGGCTGTGCGAGCACTAGGAGCTCGGGACGCGCCAGCATCTGCGCTGCCCGCGTTCCACCATCAAGCCCATCGAGTGCGCTGAGGTTGGCGACATACCACATAAAAATCGATTGCTGGCTGACAGCGGTCGCTCTGTATCGCCGCGGGCGCACGGAAACGGGAGGAACTCTTTCGATGTAGCGATAGATTTCGAGCTGATCGAGATAGTTCTGAACCGTGTTGCGGCTGGCAACACCATTTTGCGTTACCAGATCACGCACCTGCGCAACCGTAAAGCCAGTGGCACCCAACTCGAGATTGAGAGCCATCCCGGCTTGCGTCATCAGCCACTTCTGGTGTGCCGAAAGCAGCCGCGCAATGCGCGGATTGTCGTGATAAGCACCGCGAAGAGTGAGCGCGAGCGCTCTTATCGCTCCCAGCAAATGGGGATGCGCAACAAGATCGGCATGTGAATACGTCATAGCCATTCCTGCGACAATGACGGAAAGAAATTCGCAGATCGGCAGCGCCTTGCCGCCATGCTACTTGCCCATTGTGTCACGTATCCGTCTGTTAAAGACAGCCGAACCCAACAGGACCTTACGCGTTTTACCCCAAACACGATATGCCACCCAGATTTTACCCTTACCACCGCATTATTGAATAACACGTTCGGGTGAAAATTGAATAAAACTTTGATAAAAATACAGCTTTTCTACATCCATCATGGTCAGTGATGAAATAGACGGCAAATACTGCCTCACCCTTGCGGCGTGGACGCTTTTCTTGCTGCTTTACGGGCAAGTCCCAGCTGATGTTCTCTAAAAATGATGAATATGCCAGCAGAAATCACGATCCCCGTCCCGATCAACATGGTCATCGTCGGGATGTCGCCGAAAAGCACGTAGGAAACCGTGATACCGAACAGGATCGAGCTGTACTCGAACGGCGCAATTGTTGAGACTTCCGCGTGACGATAGCTTTCGGTGAGAAAAATCTGGGCTATGCCGCCGGCGATACCGCAGGACATCAACAGAATGGTCTGCTTCATATCCAGCCACTCCCAGTCGAATGGCAGGCTGAGAGCGGATAGCAGGCTGCCGGTCAGCGAAAAATACAAAACGATGGTGGCGGTCTTTTCCGTTACCACCAACTGACGCACCTGCACCATGGCCAGCCCACCCAGCACCGCACCCAACAGCACCGCGAGCGCACCAATCCCCTCGCCTGCCGCAAAGCCGCCCGCTTGCAACAATGTCAGCTTGGGCCATAGAATGACGACCACGCCGGTCATGCCGACGAGAACCGCAGACCAACGATAGACGCGCACCGTTTCGCCCAGCAGCACGGCGGCGAAGACGACCGCCATCAGCGGAGACGCATAACCGATGGCAATGAATTCCGGCAGCGGCAACAAGCTCAATCCGTAGAAACCGCAGATCATCGAAACGATGCCGAGAAAACCCCGCTTGAAATGACCCGCCAGGTTCTTGGTGTAAAAGGCACTGGAAAGGCTGCGCAACCATGCGAGATAGATAACGATGGGAACGATGGCGAAGGTGGAGCGAAAAAAAGTGATCTCACCTGCCGGCACATCCGGACCGGCCGCTTTGATGCATGTCTGCATGACCAGAAAAAATGCAACGGATATCAGCTTGAAGCTTATGCCCCGGATGGGGTTATAGGCGGCGGCACTCATGAGAACTGGCATTCATAGGTTCAGGGCATGAACCGGTTGCATTTCACAGGCGGCAGCACCAGCCTGCACGTGCCGAATTGGATAACAGATTATCATCGTGAGTCGGAAACAAACTCATCCATATCGTGTCGATCATTATTTTTTTGGCCGAAACTATGCGCAAATGCCACGCTTTGGAAAACAGGCGGCAAAATCCTTGAAAAACTGCTGGAAACAAATGCATTTGCCGCTTTAGTAAGCTCCGACACTTAACTGCATGACTACTTATCGTATCTTGATCGAAATGAAATGTTAATCACGATATATTCTACTTCTGGCACGTGAAATCTTGGTTTTGCAATCCAGCGAACGGCAAGACTGGTGGTTCACCTCTCTATTGAGAATTGATGGTCATTCATGAATCCGGTTTCGAAGGCAGCTGCGAAAAACACATCGCTATCGGCCACACCGCGCAGTATGCGGGTGGTTACGGACGGCATGTCGACGGATCTCAAGCAGTTCAGCACTGACAACACCCACATCGTCAAACAAATCCGGCTATTGGCAATCAACGCCTTGATCGAAGCGGCAAGAGCCGGTGAGGCTGGCAAGGGCTTTTCCGTCGTCGCCAACGAAGTACAGCGCCTCGCGCAGATCGCTTCGGATATCTCGTCGACATTTCAAGATACCGTTCTCAGCCGCATCGGTCTCAGCCGCGATATGGCGGAAGCGCTTGTCGAGGAAATGGAGGGCGTTCGCCTGACGGATACGGCACAGACGCTGGTCCAGCTTATCGTCCGCAATCTGTTCGAGCGCACGGCCGATGTTCGCTGGTGGGCGACAGATACGTCACTGTGGCAGGCCCTGCAAAGCCGAGACAAGGCGGATGCCGCATTCGCGTCGGAGCGTCTGGGTGCCATCAACCGTTTCTACACGGTTTATATCGATCTGGTCATGACCGACCTTCGGGGTTCCGTGATCGCATCCGCCAACCCTCGATACCAGCGCGACCTGCAAGGCCGCAACCTGACACGGGAGCCGTGGTTCATCGCGGCCTCGCAGTGCCGCAGTGGTGATGAGTACATCGTTGATCAGGTCAAAAGCAGCCCGCTGCATGACAATCGCGACGTTTTGGTCTACGCAACAGGCATCAGAGAAGGCGGCAGAAACGATGGTGCCCTGCTGGGAACGCTGGGCGTCTACTTCGACTGGCAGGAGCAGGGCCGCGCCATTGTCGAAAAAGAAGCCAATTTGCCCCCACAGGTCGCCGACCGGACGCTCGTGATGTTGCTGGATGGCGATATGCGGGTGATCGCCAGCAGCAATCCGGCTTTGCGCTTCACCCGCTTTAATCTCCAGAAGAATGCGGGCGCTGTGCGCGGTAGCTATTATGACAGCAACGGCGCGATCGTGGCTTTTACGAAAACCATTGGATACGAAGATTACGATGGCCTGGGCTGGTATCGCGTGGTCGTTCAGCAAACCGAAAATGAAGATGCCATTCGCACCAGTCTTGGCTTCAAAACCTGAAAACTGACCTAGGCGCATAACAGAATTGCTAACCAATTGAACGTTTTACTGTAATATAATTTCGCGATGGCAATAACTTTAGTAATCGTTCAACATTTAATGAAATAATGTGGCAATGCGAGACACGTTCATTGATCCTAACAAAATCAACCGTCTGGCAAGAAAGCGAACAGGACAGAATGTCCTGTGAATCTCACATGAACGTGACCCTATATTGATTTTAGCTTCAGGTTACATGTGGCATGAAACCTGAGATGTGGCAGACAAGGTTCATTCAGGAATAGTCATGCGAACAGACACGGGCCAGATCGTTCACCTGGCGGATTATCGCCCTACCGATTTCGTTCTCGAACGAGTTGACCTCACTTTCGAACTCGATCCGCAAAATACCAAGGTCGAAGCGCGACTGATTTTCCATCGTCGTGAAGGCGTCGATACATCGGCCCCGCTGGTCCTTGATGGCGACGAGTTGACGCTTTCAGGCCTATTGCTAGACCAGATCGACGTTCCCGCGGCGCAGTACGATGCGACGCCGGACAGTCTCACCATCCGTGACCTGCCCGAGGAAGCGCCGTTCGAAATCTGTGTGACGAACTACATCAACCCGGAAACCAATACGCAGTTGATGGGTCTGTATCGCACCAACGGTGTCTATTGCACCCAGTGCGAGGCCGAAGGCTTTCGTCGCATCACCTATTTCCCTGACAGACCCGATGTTCTGGCACCCTATACCATCACCATCGTCGCGGCCAAGGAGGGCAACACCTTCCTGCTGTCCAACGGCAACTTCCTCGGTGGCGGCAATTATGATGAAGGTCGTCACTTCGCGGCGTGGTTCGATCCGCATCCCAAGCCAAGCTATCTCTTCGCGCTGGTAGCCGGTGACCTCGGCTTGATCGAAGATACCTTCACCACCATGTCCGGTCGTGATGTCGCGCTGAAAATCTATGTCGAGCACGGCAAGGAGCCGCGCGCGGCCTACGCCATGGATGCGTTGAAACGCTCCATGAAATGGGATGAAGAGCGCTTCGGTCGAGAATACGATCTGGATATTTTCATGATCGTCGCCGTGTCCGATTTCAACATGGGCGCGATGGAGAACAAGGGTCTCAACGTCTTCAACGATAAATACGTTCTGGCCGACCCTGAGACCGCAACCGATGCCGATTACGCCAATATCGAACGCATCATCGCGCACGAATATTTCCACAACTGGACCGGCAACCGCATCACCTGCCGCGACTGGTTTCAGCTTTGCCTGAAAGAAGGCCTGACCGTCTATCGCGATCAGGAATTTTCGTCCGACATGCGCTCGCGCCCGGTCAAGCGTATTGCCGATGTGCGTCACCTGAAATCGGAACAGTTCCCGGAAGATGGCGGCCCGCTGGCGCATCCGCCACGTCCCGATAAATACCGCGAAATCAACAATTTCTATACGACGACCGTCTATGAGAAGGGTGCCGAGATCACCGGCATGATCGCCACCATTCTCGGTGAAGACGATTTCCGAAAGGGTATGGATCTTTACTTCGAGCGCCATGACGGAGACGCTGCCACTGTCGAAGATTTCGTCAAATGCTTTGAAGAGGCAAGCGGCCGCGATCTTAGCCAGTTCTTCCGCTGGTACATTCAGGCTGGCACGCCGCTGGTCAGCGCGTCGACCAGCTACGACGCCGCATCCTCTACGTTCACGCTGTCGCTGGAGCAAACCGTTCCGGCCACACCGGGTCAGAGCAACAAGCAGGCCTTGCACATTCCGCTGTCCACCGCGCTCATCCTCGATAACGGCCAGATTGGCGAACCTTCGAAAGTGGAAGGCGGCGAATACAAGGACGGCGTTCTGCATCTGACAGAACGCAGCCAGACCTTCACCTTCAGCGGAATTTCGTCGCGTCCGGTGCTGTCGCTCAATCGCAGCTTTTCGGCACCGATCAATCTGCATCTCGAGCAATCCGCCGACGACATGGTCCAGATCGCTCGTCATGACACGGACCTGTTCTCCCGCTGGCAGGCGCTGACGACACTCGCCATGCCGAACCTCGTCAAGGCAACGAACGCCGTTCGCAATGGCTCTACTGTGGAGTTCGACGCGGCCTTCATCAACACGCTCATCGAAATCATCGGTGACGACGCGCTGGAGCCAGCTTTCCGTGCTCAGGTGCTTGCTCTGCCGAGTGAGTCCGATATCGCCCGTGAAATCGGCAGCGGTAACGACCCTGATGCCATCCACACGGCACGCAACGCGGCCATGGCAGCCATCGCCAAGGCCGGCGTGGAGACGTTGACGTCGCTGTTTGACGCCTTCGAAGACAAGGGGACATATTCGCCGGATGCGACGAGCGCCGGTCGACGTTCCCTGCGCAACATCGCCATGAGCTATCTGTCCTTTGCGGAAGAAACGCCGAAGCGCGCTGCGGATGCCTTCGCGGCTGCAAGCAATATGACCGATCTCGCTCACGCGCTCAGCATTTTGACGCAGCGTTTCCCGGATTCGTCCGAGGCTGCACAGGCGCTGGCGACATTCGAAGCTCGGTTTGCAGACAACGCACTGGTGCTGGACAAGTGGCTGTCCATTCAGGCTGCCATTCCCGGCGAAGGTGCGCTTGGCCGCATCAAGTCGCTCACCGGCTCAAAGCATTTCGTTGGCACCAATCCGAATCGCGTTCGTTCGCTCATCGGTACCTTCGCCTTCGGAAATCCAACGGGCTTCAACCGTGCGGATGGTGAAGCGTACCGCTTCCTCGCCGAGCAGATCGTTACCATCGACAAACGCAATCCGCAGTTGGCCGCGCGCATCCTCACATCCATGCGCTCATGGCGCTCTCTGGAGCCTGTCAGGGCCGATCACGCCCGTGCTGCACTGACGACAATCGAACGCTCGCCTGCCCTCTCGACAGACGTTCGCGACATCGTCGAGCGCGTGCTAAAGGCTTGACGTTACGTGAGTTTGGCGACTTTTGACGGGGTCGCCAAACCTGTCCCAAAAAAATACGGAGTCGGTTCAAGGGGTTAAAATTCTTTTAACCATCAGCTCTGGACAAGCCGAATCAGCTTTGATTCACTGGTGTCAGATTCGGGCTTCTGCTTCGAATTAACCGAGGGACAATCAAGGCGGGACAATGACGAACGTGCGGCGGGCTACCGCGGGCGATGAGCGCCCGTTTGCCAAAATATGTGATATTGCTGCATGGAGTGAGAGGTTTTCGGGAAATCTGGTGGCGTTGACCACAGGCCCGAAAGACGGTCTCAAATTGCCTCATCTGGAATCGCTGCTCAAGCGGCTGATCCCCGTGCTTATTCTCGCTTTTCTCATCGTGGTTGCCGCCTCGCGTATGCTGGGAATCATGGCCGAGTCCGGTCGCATGGAGGAATCTGCGCGGCAGACCACCGCTCTTGCTGCTCTGGCGGCAAAAGCGGCTCTCACCGGCAACGAAGCCATGTTTATGATACAGGACAGGACGGCCGTGGAAGCCCGGCTCAACACCGCCTTCCCCGCAGGTAGTCTGGATAAGGACACGCTGCTGCTGGTCGCTGGTGCTAATGGCAGAATTTTCGGAGGCATCGGACACCAGGCCTCGATTTATCCTGGCGCATCTCTGACCAACCTCCTGCCTGAGATCGCCATCATCCGCCGCTTTCCCGATGCGCCCGGTACCATCGAAACCGATATCGAAGGCACCCCGCATTACGCCACGATGCTGCCGCTCGGCACCGATGGTGGCATGATCATCGCAGCCCGTTCGCTGGAGCCCATCCGTTCGTTCTGGCGCAGCGAAGTTGCCATGAACGTCACCCTGTTCACCGGTATTTCAGCGATCCTGCTCGTCATTCTCTATGCCTATTACATGCAGGTGAAACGCGCCCGCACCGCTGACGAAATTTTCGTGGAATCCAATCTGCGCGTCGAAACGGCACTGTCGCGCGGTCGCTGCGGCCTGTGGGATTTCGACCTTTCCACCCGCCGCATGTTCTGGTCTACCTCGCTTTACGAAATTCTCGGCCTTCCTCCTAAAACCGAACCGCTATCGTTCAGCGATGCGGCGCGCATGATGCATTCCGAAGAGGGCAATCTCTACGAACTGGCCCGCTCCGTCGGTTGTGGCGACCTTCGCCAGATCGATCAGATCTTCCGCATGCGCCACGCTCACGGCCATTATGTCTGGCTGCGCGCACGCGCTCAGGTCATCCGCACCTCCAACGGTCCGCGCGTCATCGGCATCGCCATGGATGTGACGGAGCAGCACCGTCTGGCCCAGCGTTACGCCGAAGCGGACCAGCGTCTGGCAGACGCCATCGAAAGTACATCGGAAGCCTTCGTATTGTGGGACAAGAACGACCGCTTGGTCATGTGCAACGCCCACTTCCAGCAAGCCTACGGTCTGCCGGACAGCGTGCTGGTTGCCGGCACGGAACGGTCCGTCGTCAACGCCGCAGCCTGCCGCCCCGTGGTCGAGCGTCGCGTTGCCGACCCGGATCAGTCTGGCCTGTCGCGCACCACGGAAGTCCAGCTTGCCGATGCCCGCTGGCTGCAGATCAATGACCGCCGCACCCGCGACGGAGGCCTCGTTTCCGTCGGCACCAACATCACTCTTCTCAAGCGCCACGAAGAGCGCCTGCGCGATTCCGAAAAGCGCCTGATGGCAACGATTGGTGACCTCTCCGCGTCCCGCCACAAGCTGGAGCGACAGAAGACCGAACTGTCCGACGCCAACGCCAATTATCAGGCTGAAAAAGAACGTGCGGAAGCCGCCAACACGGCGAAATCCGAATTTCTCGCCAATATGAGCCACGAGTTGCGCACACCGCTCAACGCCATTCTCGGCTTCTCGGAAATCCTGCTGGCTGAAATGTTCGGCCCTGTCGGTTCACCGAAATACAGCGAATATGCCCGCGATATCCACGATAGCGGCAAGCATCTGCTCAACGTCATCAACGACATCCTCGACATGTCAAAGATCGAAGCCGGTCATATGCGGATCAACCGCGAAAAGGTCGATCTGGTGCCGCTGGTCGAGGAAACGCTTCGCCTAACCGCGATCCAAGCCGCCCAGAAAAACATCGCCATTCAGCAACGCGTCTGCCGGGACATGCACATGACAGGCGACCGGCGTGCGATGAAACAGATCATGCTCAACCTTCTGTCCAACGCAGTCAAATTTACCGGCAATGGCGGGCGCGTGGAGCTTCGCACACATGTTCACGAAAAGGGTCTGATGCTGACCATCGCCGATACCGGCATCGGCATTCCCTCTGCCGCCATCGATAAGATCGGTCAGCCTTTCGAGCAGGTTCAAAGCCAATATGCCAAGAGCCAGGGCGGCTCCGGACTAGGACTTGCCATCTCCCGCTCTCTCGTCAAACTCCATGGCGGCACGATGAAAATCCGTTCCTGCGTCGGCAAGGGCACGGTCGTCACCCTCTTCATTCCACATGACGAAGCCGCCCAATACGCAGCGTAATGATATTTTCAAACATGCCGCCGCTTCTCTTTCCAGAGAGCGGCGGCATTGCTTTTTAAGAACCGCGACGAAGCGTGATGCGTGTCAATTCCGACGGGATACCCAGCCTCAACGCGAAACCGGGCCACAGCGCCGTTCCATTGTTCACGTACAGCTGCATGCCGCCCACCTGGTAAAAGCCTGAGACGAAGCCTTTGTTGGCGCGCGCAACGAGACGGTCCAAGCCTAGGACCATGCCGCCGTGGGTATGGCCGGATAGCTGAACTGCCACGCCCAGCTGTGCATTCCGTGCCGCTTCCATCGGCTGATGGTCGAGCAAAATGATGGGTGCAGCTTCGGGCGCGCCTTTGATCGCTGCGGCGACATCGGGTGGCGGAAAGCCGGTTCTGGATGATGACAGGTCCGTCACGCCTGCAATGACGAGACTTTCGCCATTGCGCTCGATGACGGCATGGTTGTTGGCCAACGTCATCATGTTCAGGCCGCGATAATAGGCCATCCACTCTTCATAGCCGAAGAAATACTCATGATTTCCCGGAATGGTGTAGACGCCGTCACGCGCCTTGAGATCAGCAAGCGGCGCGATGTCCTGTTTACGGCTTTCGATATTGCCATCGATCAGGTCGCCCGTGATGACGATGAGATCGGCATTCAGCGCATTCGTTCGTGCAACGACCTCCTTTGCCCATTCACTGTCGAACAGGCGACTGATGTGGAGGTCCGTCAGTTGTACCATCTGATAGCCTTCAAAGGCGGCTGGCAGGCCCGGGATCGTTATCTCGATATCCTTCAACGGCGGAACTCGGATCGCCTGACTGACGCCGAAAGCAGCAAGCCCGAATGCAGCAATGCCCATGGCATAACGAATGCCGACCGGAACAGCCGGAAAACGCCCCTTGAACGGGGTGATGACAATCGACACGACGTCCAGTGCGATCTGAAACATCGCCAGCAGCAGGATAGCGCCCATCAGCACATTAATGGCAATGATCAGCGGACGTGGGAATTCGGGCGAAAACACGGAGCCTGAAGAGAGCCGATTGATCAGGTGATACTGCGACGCGACGAGGAGGATAAGACCCAGAGCAATCTTTACAGACCACACCCATGGCAGCGGCTGGATAAATCGCGCGACGACAACCAGCCACGGAATGCCAAATATGAGATGAAACATAATATGCCCTTGTGTTTGATCCTGTTTACGGACGCGGCACGCAAACGGATCAATCCATGCCGACAATGGATTGATCCGCGCTGTTACGCCGAAACCTGAAACACAGATGGTGTTTGGAGATCGATGCTCAAGGCACCTCGTTGCTCTTCCTGACATCGTAGCAGACAAAAGCGATTTTATTGCCATCGGGGTCGCGAACATAGGCCGCGTAAAACCCTTCGCCATAATCGGGACGCAGCCCCGGCGCGCCCTCGTCCGATCCACCATTCGCCATTGCGAGGCCGTGCAGCCTGTCGATCGTTTCGGAACCAGCGATCAGAAATGCCGTCATGGTGCCATTACCAACGCCAGCCTTGCCGCCATCGAACGGATAACCCGTGGCAAACCGCGGCGCGTTGACATCCGTCTTGTCGCCCCAGAATGCAGTCTGCTCATCCTTGTAGCATTGCTCCAAGCCCATCTCGGTAAACACCGGATCATAAAACCGCACGGCGCGATCCAGATCCGTCGTGCCAACCATGGTGTATCCAATCATCTGCCTGTCTCCAGCTTGAGGTTGGCACATCCTATAATTTAGTCCTTCACCGCCACAACCGAAGAAAATGCCTTCCGCACAGTTTTCGAAAGCCGTTTCACATCACCCTCCAGCGTGCCGATATCGGGGCAGTCTCCCGCACGGCAGACGAGATCGATCAGTCCGGCAGGTGCCTCCTTGGGTGAGAAGTCGCCCTCGATGCACAGGCGGATGATCTGGGAGAGTTCGGTGAAAAGGTTCAGAGCCGCCATGCAGTCGTCATAGGTCTGCGGCTCCATCGCCCCTGCGGCTACGCGTTTCCACACATCCGCCGTGCTTTCACCCGCTACATGCGTCGGTAGCCCTTTTGCGGGCGCGACCAGTGTCAGATATTGCGCAATGAATTCCAGATCGATCAGACCGCCGGGGATGAGCTTGAAATCCCAACCATTGGCAGGCGGCTTCTCCTCGCCGATCAGCTTGCGCATCTCGGCAACGTCAGCAGCAATCTTTGCCACATCCCGTTTCTGCGAGAGAACCGATGCAATGATCCGCTCGGCATCCGCAATCAACGAAGCATCACCGCAGATCAACCGTGCGCGCGACAGGGCCAGATGC
The DNA here is from genome assembly GCF_900100825.1 of Agrobacterium sp. DSM 25558. Classification (NCBI taxonomy): domain Bacteria; kingdom Pseudomonadati; phylum Pseudomonadota; class Alphaproteobacteria; order Hyphomicrobiales; family Rhizobiaceae; genus Agrobacterium; species Agrobacterium sp. DSM 25558. Next base: position 74,950 of record NZ_FMUD01000023.1, read on the forward strand.
TCCCACGTCCAGGCTTCCTCGCGCTGATATTTCTCGAACGTCGAAATGCGCGTCGCCACCGGCCCCTTGTTGCCGGAGGGGCGCAGCCGCATGTCCACCTCGTAAAGCACACCTTCGGCCGTCGGTGCTGATAGAGCCGAGATCAGCCTTTGCGTGATGCGGCTAAAATATCTGACGGCATCCAGCGGCTTTGCCCCATCCGATTCAGACGCCGCATCGTCGTAATCATACAGTAGGATCAGATCGACATCCGAACCCGCTGTCAGTTCGAACGAGCCGAGCTTGCCCATGCCGACGATCGCGACACGACCGTCAGGATATCTGCCATGAGCCGCTTCCATCTCAACCATCACAGCCTTCACTGCGGCTTCGATCACCAGATCCGCGAGATAGGTAAAGGCCCGTCCCGCTACCTCTCCGCGGATAGCACCAGTCAACAACCGCACGCCGATCAGGAAACGCTGTTCGGCAGCAAAGATGCGCAGCCTGTCGAGAATGTCTTCATAGTGCCGCGCCGGTGCCAGAAACCCCTGCATGCGCTGGCCGAGATAGTCGCGCGTTGGAACGTCCGTCATCAAAGCCGGGTCCAGCATGCCGTCGAACACGTGCGGGCGCGCGGCAATGATTTCCGCCAAGCGCGGCGCTGATGACATGATCGTTACCAGCAGTGATAGCAGCGCCGGATTATTTCCAAGCAAGGAAAAAAGCTGGATGCCGGCAGGCAGGCCGGAGAGAAAATTGTCGAACCGCAACAGCGCTTCATCGGCCCGCTTGCTCCTGCCGAAGGCTTGCAAAAGTTCCGGCGTCAGTTCCGTCAATCGCTCCCGCGCCTCGACGGATTGCGTGGCGCGGTAACGTCCGTTGTGCCATGTGCGAATGACGCCCGACATGGATTCCGGCCGTTCGAAGCCCAACCTCGCCAGCGTCTTCAGCGTGTCGGGGTCATCCCTTTGCCCGGTAAAAACCAGATTACCGCTTTCGCCAGAAAGCTTGGTTTCCTGCTCGAACAGCGCCGAATATTTGCGCTCCACCAAGCGCAACACACCTTCCAATTTCTCAGAAAAGCTCTTGGTATCGGCAAAGCCCAGCATGAAAGCGATGCGCTTCAGCTCCGTTTCAGTATCCGGCAGAATATGCGTCTGCTCGTCCCGCACCATCTGAATGCGGTGCTCCACCTCACGCAGAAACCAGTAGGCATCGGTCAGCTTGTCGCGTGTTCCGGCGTCGATCCACTTCGCCTCCGTCAAAGCCGCCAACGCCTCCTGCGTGGAGCGCACCCGCAGCGGTGCCATCCGCCCGCCCGCAATCAGCTGCTGCGTCTGCGCAAAGAACTCGATCTCGCGAATGCCGCCGCGACCGAGCTTGACATTATGCCCCTTCACCGCAATCGCGCCGTGGCCCTTATGCGCGTGAATCTGCCGTTTGATGGAGTGGATATCCGCAATCGCGGCATAATCCAGATATTTGCGAAACACGAAGGGCGTCAGTTCCCGCATGAAACCTTCTCCAGCCTTGATATCCCCCGCCACCGGCCGCGCCTTGATGTAGGCAGCGCGCTCCCAGTTCTGCCCCCTGCCTTCATAATAGGTCAGCGCCGCCTCAACGGGTATGGCAAGCGGTGTCGAGCCGGGGTCCGGGCGCAGCCGCAGATCGGTTCGAAACACATAACCATCGGCCGTGCGCTCCTGCATTATGCGGATCAGCCGCCGCATCATTCGGCCGAATATTTCCAGCGCATCCAGCGGGTCCGGTATGATGCCCGAGGTCGGCTCGAAGAACACGACGGCATCGATATCGGACGAATAATTCAGCTCCTGCGCACCCAGCTTGCCCATGCCGAGCACGATCAGACCAGAGCCCTCGCTTGGCACCTCGATATTTTTCAGCGTCAGCTTGCCGCTGCGATGGTTGGCCAGAAGCAGGTGATCGATGGCAGCGGCGAGGCTGGCATCGGCCATATCGCTCAGCCAATGCGTGGTGTCGCGCGCCACGAAAATCCGCGCCAGATCGGCCATGGCGGAAATGAAGGAGAGCCTTCGCTTGGCAATGCGCAGCCGCGTCATCACCTCAGCTTCCGTCGGGACAACGCCGTCACCATCCGGCCGCCAACAATTGCGGGCGTCTTCAACCAAACGCGCCAGCGTTGCATCCAGCGGACCTGATATCGCCAGCGTCAGCAATCCCTCATCGGCCACCGCCGCATCACGTAAATAGGGAGATAGCGACAATGCCTGCGCCAAGAAATCTTTCAGCGGCCTGTCACTCGCCAGAAGCGCCGCGACATCAGGCTCGCTTTTACCGATGTCCTTCAGGGTAGAGAGAACGGATTTCAGCTCCGTCTGCGTATAGGCGCGAATAACACCCGGCTGCACATCTTCCAGCCGTCTTTCGACGGTTGCGGCATTTTGCAATGTCTCTCTCCCTCACCCCATACACTTCATGTTCCCTCATTCCTGTGCCTGTCACAGGAACCCAGCGACCGAGCGTCTGCTCGGTCAAAGGACTCTCCTCAGCCCAAAGACTTGGGCTGACTGGATCCCTGTGACGAGCACAGGGATGAGGGAAAACAGAGAGGACCTTAAGGTGTAGTCATAGGAAAAACCATCGAAACAGTCAGGCCCGGCGCTTGTGCATTGTCGGGATCCGTATCGGAAAGCCGCAGCGAACCGCCATGCAGCTCCATCACCGCCTCGACAAGCGAAAGGCCCAGACCCGTTCCGGGCTTGGAACGGCTTTCGTCCAACCGCACGAAGCGCTTGATCACCTCGTCGCGCTTGTCAGCGGGAACACCCGGGCCATTATCGGCAACGGATAGCACGATGTCATCGTCCTGCCGCACCAGCCGCACGGCAAGCCCCTTCTTGCCCTCATGCCCACTGGCGTATTTTATGGCGTTGTCGATCAGATTGGTCAGCGCCTGGCCGATCAGTTCGCGGTTACCCTGCACGATCAGCCCAGGCGTAATATCCGCCGTCAGCGTTAAACCTTCTTCGTCGGCGACAGGCTCGTAAAGCTCGGCGCTATCTTCCGCAATCGCAGACACATCCACATCGCTCATCTCGGCGGCAATCGAGCCTGCCTCGACGCGGGAAATCATCAAAAGCGCATTGAAGGTGCGGATCAACTGGTCCGATTCCGCAATGATGCCCTCCAATGCAGAACGGCGCTTGTCGTCATCCCGGTCTTCCAGCGCTTCTGTCGCCTTGTTGCGCAGCCGCGTCAGCGGTGTTTTGAGATCATGCGCGATGTTGTCGGAAACCTGCCGCAGACCCTCGTTCAGCTTCTCGATACGCCCCAGCATGGCGTTGAGCGAACCCGAGAGACGGTCGAACTCGTCGCCGGAACGACCTTGCGGCAGGCGCTGAGAAAGATCGCCCGCCATGATTTTCTTGGTCGCATCCGACATGCGGTTGAGACGCTTCAGCGCATTGCGACCGATTGCAAACCAGATGAGAACGGCACCGCCACCCATAATAGCCAAGGCCACCATCAGGGCATTGCGCACCAGCAGTCGGAACTTCGTCGGCTCGCCCAGATCGCGACCGACCAAAATACGCAGGCCATTATCGAGGCGGAAAATATTGGCGGTGGCGAGATGTTTTACGGCGTCGCCGCTTTCGGAATAGCGCTCGTAACCAAAGGGAAATTCGGTCCAGCCCTCATTGTCGAACACACCGGGCTGCACGGAAGCGACGTTGCCAGCCAGTATTTCGCCATTCGGCCCGGCGATCACATAAAGGCTCGCTCCCGGCTGCCGCGCGCGCCGTTCCATCATCCGCAACAGCGGATTGATGCCACCGCGATTATAGACACGCTGGACGTCGTTGACTTCCTGTTGCACGGCGTCGCGCGTCTGCTGGTTCAGCAGACCCTCGGACAGCGCCGTAACATAGAAAACAAGAAAGGCGGCACAAAGCGCAAAAAGCAGGATGTAAAGCGCCGAAAGGCGCACCGCCGTCGAGCTGAACAGAAGACGAAGACGTGCCATGAGGCGGCTTTACCCCTCGTCCTTCATCATATAGCCAGCACCACGAATGGTTTTCAGAAGTGGCTTGTCGAAATCCTTCTCGATTTTCGAGCGAAGGCGCGACACATGCACGTCGATGACATTCGTCTGCGGATCGAAGTGGTAGTCCCAGACATTCTCCAAAAGCATGGTGCGCGTCACAACCTGACCCGCGTTCTTCATCAAATATTCAAGCAGGCGAAACTCGCGCGGCTGCAGTAGAATTTCCTTACCGGCGCGGCGCACGTCATGGGAAAGACGATCCAGTTCCAGATCGCCGACACGGTAGACCATGTCCTGCTCCGGCTTGCCCTTGCGACGACCCAAGACCTCGATACGCGCCAACAGCTCGCTGAAAGCATAGGGCTTCGGCAGATAATCATCACCGCCAGCCCGCAGACCCGTCACGCGGTCATCCACCTGCCCAAGCGCCGACAGGATCAGCACCGGTGTTTCAATGCCACGTCTGCGCAGCTCACTGATAACGGAAAGCCCGTCACGGCGCGGCAGCATGCGGTCGATAACCATCACGTCATAGGCATTCTCCACGCCCATAAACAGGCCGCTCTCGCCATCGCTGGCGTGATCGGCCACAATGCCCGCTTCCCGAAACGCCTTGGTCATATAGGCCGCAGCTTCCAGATCGTCTTCGATAACAAGAATCTTCATGTGCGGGACAATAGCGTTGTCAACATCAACCGCACAACCGGAAACAGATGCGGGAGATGATTCCTGTGTCTTGTTTTCCATGTGTTTTCTCCGAAGATGTCGCGGCGTGATCCTCACTGAAGATTAGCGGGAGAGGCAATTGCCCCTCCCGCCACAGTATCATGATCAACCCTGGTCGATATCCAGCGCGATGAAGCGGCTGCCATCTTCCGTCTGTATCTGGAACAGAGCCTTGGAACGACCGTCCTTCTTGGCCTGCGAGAGGATCTTCTCGACATCGGCAGCAGAAGCGACCTGCTGGTTGTTGACCGAGGTGATCTTTTCGCCGGTCTTCAGACCACGCGCTGCGGCGTCGGAGTCTGGATCGACATCGGTGATCGCAAGGCCCGCACCATCGTCAGAAGGCGCAACCGTCAGACCAAGGCTGGACAGCGCTTTTTCGCTGGAAGGCTGGCTACCCTTGTCATCATTCTGGCTGGCCGTTGCCTTGGAGGCATCGTCGCTGGCAAGATCGCCCAAGGTCACAGTTACCGGGTGCGCCTTACCACCGCGCCACAGCGAAAGCTCGACCTTGGTATTCGGAGCCATGGCACCGATGCGGCGTGACAGATCACGGGCGTCCTTGACCGTATCGCCATTCAGCGCGGTGATGATGTCACCCTGCTTGATACCGGCCTTGTCGCCAGGCGAACCCGCCTGCGGAGCAACCACCAGCGCACCACTTGCCTCGGCGAGACCAAGCGATTCAGCGATGTCCTTGCTCACGGGCTGAATCTGCACACCGAGCCAGCCGCGTTCGACCTTACCGTCCTTGATCAGGTCCTGAACGACATCCTTGGCAACGGATGCGGGAATAGCGAAGGCAATACCCACATTACCGCCAGATGGAGAGAAGATCGCAGTGTTGATACCGACGACTTCGCCGTTCAGGTTGAAGGCCGGACCACCAGAGTTACCACGGTTCACGGCAGCGTCGATCTGGAGGTAATCGTCATAAGGACCGGAGCCGATGTCACGACCACGGGCAGAGACGATACCGGATGTTACGGTGCCACCAAGACCGAATGGGTTGCCGACAGCCACGACCCAGTCACCGACGCGGATTTTGCTGTCATCGGCAAACTGAACGTAAGTAAACTTGCGGTTCACGTCCACTTTCAGCACGGCCAGATCGGTGCGTGTGTCGCGGCCAATCAGCTTGGCATCGAGTTCCGTGCCGTCATTCATAACAACCGTATAGGCAGAACCATCATCTACAACGTGGTTGTTGGTAACGATATAGCCGTCTTCGGAGATGAAGAAGCCGGAGCCCTGCGCGGTTGGGCGCAGCGGACCTTTACCGTCGCGGTGGGCCTTCGGACCACGGTCGGCGCGCTTGTCGCCTTCACCGGCACCCGGTCCGCCAAATTCCTTGAAGAAACGCTTCAGCGGGTGATCATCGGGAAGCTGGTCGAGTCCACGACCGCCGAAATTGAAGGAATAGCCGCTGTTATCATCGGAAGCCGGCTGCACATTGGATTGTACGCGCACAGAGACGACGGCAGGCGAAACCGCGTCAACAACGTTGGCGAAGCTCGGCACCTGCGGCGCGGTCACTTCAACGGGTGTTGCGAAAGAATGAGCGATTGGTCCAGCGACGCCCGTCGTCAGCATCAGAGCCGCCAGACCGCCAACAGCGGAAGACTTGAGGATGGTCTTCAACGAGGGACGTCCGTTTTGCAAATTAGACATGGAACTTACCTTCTTTCTTCATTCAGACTGGAGCCCCGGTGGATCGGGGAAGCGGTGGATGATGAAGATATAGGTGCCCGCACCTTACAGCGAAGTGTCTGGCGCGTGAAAAATCCGTAATGTTGGGGGATTTGCGGGAGGGAGGGTTATGGATGGAGTATAAATTGTTGAAATATATTGCCTTTTATCTTTAGTGGAAGTCGCCACAATATAGGGCTGAGTGTGGCGCTTACCCCCCTCTGTCCTGCCGGACATCTCCCCCACAGGTGGGGAGATCAACTCGTGGTTAGGTTCCGGCCACCTTGAATGCTGCGGATGGAGTGCGGAGCCTGCGTCTAGCCAATCTCCCTCCTTGTGGGGGAGATGTCCGGCAGGACAGAGGGGGGTAAGCCACGGGTGCCAGCTTGCATTGTATGTCGCAAGCCACCCCCACTCACCCCTACCCCAACAAATCCCGAATCCGCGCTTCCTCATCCACCGTCAGCTTCTGCCCCTCAGACACCGCCACCCGACGCCGGGCAAAAACAAAAATCGCCGTCGCGCCAATCAAAATCAGCGCAATCGGCGCGCCCCACAACGCAATGGTACGCGCACTAAAACGCGGTTTCAGCAAAACAAATTCGCCATAGCGCGACACGACATAATCGACCACCGCCTCGTCGCTATCCCCCTGCGTCAACCGCTCGCGCACCAGCACGCGTAGATCCCGCGCCAACTCGGCATTGCTGTCATCGATGGACTGGTTCTGGCACACCATACAGCGCAGCTGCACCGTCAGCGCCCGTGCGCGGGCTTCCAGCGCCGGGTCGGAGAGGACTTCGTCGGGGTTGAAGGCGAATGCGGGGAGTGATGTGAAAAGGAGGGTGATGAGAACGGCAACCGTAGAGAAAACCTCCCTCATTCCTGTGCTCGTCACAGGAATCCAGCCACGGCGCGTCTGCGCCGTGAATGACTCTTTCGCGCCCAAAGACTTGGGCGCACTGGATTCCTGTGACAAGCACAGGAATGAGGGAAGATGGAACCCCATCATTCCGCAGGCTCCAACACCGGTGCAACCTTCGCTTTCCGCCTCGGCGCACCCACGCGCAACCGTCGGTCCGACAGCGAAACCAATCCGCCAATCATCATGAACACCGTCCCACCCCAGATGCACAGAATGAACGGCTTCCACCAGATGCGAACCACCATGCCGCCATCGGCCATCGGGTCGCCCAATGACACGTAAAGCTGCGAAAGCCCGAAGGTCATGATGCCAGCTTCCGTGGTCGGCATGCGCCGGGCCGTATAGAGCCGCTTGGAGGACCACACGTCAGCCACCTCGGCCCCGCCTTTACGCGCTGTGAAATGACCGCGATCCTCAGTATAGTTCGGCCCGACATGATGACGGATACCATCGAAGGTCAGGCTATAGCCGCCCGCATCCACAGCCGCGCCCTGCTTCATCTCGACAACGGTTTCCGTCTCGAAGGTCGTGACGGCAACGATGCCCAACACGCTGATGCCGAGCCCCATATGTGCCAGCGTCGTGCCGAAGGTGGAGCGCGGCAGACCTTTCAGACGCCGCAGCGCAATCCCAAAGGCCAGCTTGCCGAAATTGGCGCGATACCACAGATCGGCCAGCGCCCCGAAGATCAGCCAGAACCCGGCGATCATGCCCAACACCGCCATGACAGGCCCGCCATGCTCGATATACCACAGCGTCAAACCCGCAACACAGGCAAACGCCGCCGCCACATACAGCCGTTGAAACGCACCCAGCAAATCGCCACGCTTCCACGCCATCATCGGCCCGAAGGGCGTCACGATCAGAATGGGAATCATCAACAGACCGAACGTCAGATTGAAGAAGGGCGCACCGACGGAAATCTTCTCGCCGGTCAACGTTTCCAGAACCAGCGGATAAAGCGTTCCGATCAGCACGGTTGCGGTGGAAACTGTTAGAATTAGATTGTTGAGAACCAGCGCACCCTCACGAGATACCGGCGCGAACAACCCGCCCGCTTTGAGCATCGGCGCACGCCATGCAAACAGTGAAAACGCACCGCCAATGAAAATCATCAGAATGCACAGAATGAAAATGCCGCGGCTCGGATCAGTCGCGAATGCATGGACGGAGGTCAGCACACCGGAGCGCACAAGGAAGGTGCCGAGCAGCGACAGCGAAAAGGTCATGATCGCCAGCAGCACGGTCCAGATTTTCAACGCCTCGCGCTTTTCCATCACCAGCGCCGAATGCAGCAACGCCGTTCCGGCCAGCCATGGCATGAAGGACGCATTCTCCACCGGGTCCCAGAACCACCAGCCGCCCCAGCCGAGTTCGTAATAGGCCCAATAGGAGCCCATTGAAATGCCTGCCGTCAGAAACGTCCATGCCGCCAGCGTCCACGGCCGTACCCAGCGCGCCCATGCAGCATCGATGCGCCCTTCCATCAGGGCCGCGACAGCAAAGGAGAAACAGACCGAAAAACCGACATAACCGAGATAAAGCAGCGGCGGGTGGATCGCCAGGCCGAAGTCCTGAAGCACCGGGTTGAGGTCCTGCCCTTCCGCTGGCACCGGCGACAGCCGCGCAAATGGATTGGACGTCAGCAGAATGAACAGCAGAAATGCCGTCGTTACCCATGCCTGCACGGCCAGCACATTGGCCCGCAGCGTATCGGGCAGATTGCGGCCATAGACGGCCACCATGGCGCTGAACAGCACCAGGATCAGCAGCCACAGCAGCATTGATCCCTCATGGTTGCCCCACACGCCGGTCAGCTTGTAGAGCATCGGCATCAGCGAATGGGAGTTCTCATAAACGTTCTTCAGTGAGAAATCCGACACCGCATAGGCATGCGTCAGCGCGGCAAAGGCAATGCCCACCAGAAGAAACAGCAGTACGGAGCCGATGGGCGCAATATCCATCAATGCCTTGTCATTGCGGCGTGCACCGAACGCTGGCAGCGTAGAAACGACGAGCGCCACACCAAGCGCCAGCACCAGAGCATAATGGCCGATTTCGGTAATCATTGCGTCGCTCCGGTCTTTGTCACACCGTCTGGTGCCTGCTGCCAAAGGCCCTTGTCTTTCAGTCGGTCAGCAACTTCCTTGGGCATGTAGTTTTCATCATGCTTGGCAAGAACGCTATCGGCCACAAAGGCATGCGTGGCAGCATCGAAGGTACCCTCGGTCACAACACCCTGCCCCTCGCGAAACAGGTCCGGCAGAATGCCGGTATAGCTCACGGGCACCGTTGCGCCGCCATCGGTCACCGCAAAGCTCACCGTGCGGCCCTCGCCGCGCTTGACCGAACCTTCGGCCACCAGCCCACCAAGGCGGATACGCGTTCCCGGCGCAACGCTGGTCTTTTCCAGATCGCCGGGCATGTAGAAATAGGCAATCGACTGGCCGAAGGCGAACATCACCAGAAACGCCGCAATCATGATGAAGCTGACGCCGCCGCCAATGATCGCCAGTCTTTTCTGCTTGCGGGTCATTGCGTCACTCCCTGCACATTCACGCCCAACTGCTGTGCCAGCGCCAGAAGCTGCTTGCCCTGCTCACCGGCGGGCGGAAAGGCTTTCAGGCCATCGGCCAGAGCCTGACGCGCCTTTTCGTCATTCTTCAACATGGCGTAGGAGCGCACCAGCCGCATCCAGCCCTCGAAATTATCGGGGTTTTCCTTCAGCCGCGCATCGAGACTGTCTACCATGCCCGCCACCATCGCCTGCCGGTCTTCCGCCGACATATTGCTGGCCGCAGCCACGTCCTCGGCGCTTGGCCCGCCGGGCGCTTGCGCCTTAGGCGCAGCGGCAATGTCGGCACCGCCGGTGTTTTGCAGATGCGCCTGCAACAGCGGTATCCACGGCGCGCCCTCGGGCGAATCCTTCAGCAGCGCGGCAAAGGAATTGCGCGCCTCATCCGTTTTGCCCGCCTGCTCCAGCGAAAGCGCCAGATAGAATCGCACACGCGGATTGCCCGGGCTCATCTTTTCCGCATCTTCCAATGCGGAGCGCGCATCATCGATGACGACACCGTCATTGGCGGCAATCAACGTTTCGGCGAGACCGGTCAAACGCTCAGGGTTTTCACCCTGAAGACGGATGGCATTGCGATAGGCCATTTCAGCATCGCCCAAACGCATGGTCTTGAAATAGATCGGGGCCAGCACGTCCCATCCGGCACCATCATCCGGGTTCTGCGCCAGATGCCGTTCGGCCTTGGCGATCATCAGGTTCATGTCGTTGCCGGGCTTTTCCAGACGCGCCTGTAGCGGCATGTCCGGCATACCAGGACTGCCCATGAACAAATAAAGACAGAGCCCCATCAGCGGCAAAAGCACCGTTACGAGGCTGGCCAGTGCATTGTGCTTCCGTGGCGAAATGGCTGAAACCTCGCCCGTTTTTCCGGAGGCCGCGGCCAACAGCCGCCGCCCGATTTCGGCGCGGGCATACTCCGCTTCCGTCTCGCCGATCAGCCCGCTCTCACGCTCGCGCTGCAATTCGGCCAGTTGGTCGCGATAGACAGCCACCTCGCCTTCTCGGGCAGTGTCGGCTACGCCGCTGCTGCGCATCAGCGGATAAGTCAGAACGATGGCCACGGCCGCCGTCAACATGGCGATAAAAATCCAGAACATGCCGTTTCAATTACTCGAATGCGCGCCGCTTTGAAATAAGCCGCAGCAGGATGACGTGAATTTGAGGCACTATGCCGCGTAACGCCGTGGAACCGATCCGCTTCGATCGATTTCCACCACGCCTCTCGTTCTAACGATCAGCCTTGCGCCTGCCTTGACATGCGTCAAGCAACCGTCAGATCAGCGGCGTCCAGGTGCCATCGGTGTTGCGACAGGCAGCGCCACGCACCTTCGCCTGCTTGCCGTTTACTGTTAGATTATGAGTGTATTGGCGGCAATTCTGGTTGCCGACCTGGTAGGGCGCATTGGCGATGACTTCGCCACGCGTATCGCCATCACCCCACACGACAGCTTGGCCGCCGGGTGCGGTTTCCAGCGCACGATATTCCGCTTCCAGCGCCTTGTTGAAGTCGCTACGGCCCAGCTGCAAGCCGCTTCTGCCGACGATACCGCCCTGAAGGCTTGAAATATAAGGCGTTGCCGACGCGCCACCGCGACCCATCAAACCGCCACCTGAGCCACGGGTGTTGGATGTGGTACAGGAGCTGAGTGCCGAAAGGCAGATCAGCGAAACCACGGCAGGGCGCATAAAGTTGGATTTCATCCCGGCAGATCCGGCTTTGCCCATCACGTAAACCAAGAATACACTCCTTATCCACGCGCCATCCTGGCGCGGTCATGCGTCACAAAATGTCTTGCCAGTTTTTGGCCGTCATGCAAGCTCTTTCGAAAGTCCGGGAAGAAGCAATTCGGCTTTTAGCCCGCCAAGCGGGCTGCGCGACATCGCAAAGGTACCGTGGTACTCGGAAACCACCTCGCTGACGATGGAAAGCCCAAGCCCGGTCCCCGGTCGGCTTTCGTCCAGACGCCTGCCGCGCTTCATCGCTTCGGTGATCTGCTCCGGCTCCAACCCCGGCCCGTCATCTTCCACCAGCAACGTCACCCATGATCTGCGCGTCACATCTGGGTCGGAAGATGGGTGCGTCCCCGGCATCACCGTGATCACCACCTTGGTTTCAGCAAAGCGTCCCGCATTTTCCAGGAGATTGCCGACGGCCTCTTCCAGATCCTGCTGCTCCATCGCCAGAATCGTTCCTGGCTGCTGCATGTCCAGCTCGAATGTCTTTTCCGGGTTCAGGCGGCGCATCACCCGCACCAGCCGCTCCAGCGCCGGTTCGGCTTCCACTCGCGCCAGAATGGAGCCGCGCTGCGCGGCAATGCGGGCGCGGGAAAGATAGGACTGCACCTGCGCCTGCATCGCATCCACCTGTCCCCGCACCAGATCGCCATGGTGGCTGTCCAGCGTGCGCGCCTCGTTCAGCAAAACGGCAATCGGTGTTTTCAGCGAATGCGCCAGATTGCCCACCTGCATGCGCGCCCGCTCCACAAGCCGCCGGTTGCTTTCGATTAGCGCATTCACTTCGGTTGCTAAAGGCTGAATTTCACTTGGGAATTCGCCCTCCAACCGCTCCGCATCGCCAGCCCGGATTTTGCCCAGCGCGACGCGCGCCCTGTCCAGCGGTCGCAAGCTGTAGAGAATGGCAAGGCCGTTCACCACAAGACTGCCGACTCCGAAGACGGCAAGCGCCAGATAGAGACTGTTGGAGAAGTCACTGACATCGTCTTCCACGACATTCAGGTTGCCTGTCACGCGAAAGCGCGCCGCCCGCCCCTCGCCGTCCAGAACCACCTCCGTCTCAGCCACCTGCACACGGTTTTTCGCCTCGTCCGTCACCACGTAATAACGCTCGTAACGATTGTCGAACGGCACATCCAGAATACTGGGCACAGGCAGCGTCGAGACGCCAAGCGATGAGGAAACGAGCGGAGCCGTCTGAAAATTACCCAGCGGCTCCACCACCCAGTACCAGCCAGTCTCGGGCTGCGAAAACCGGAGATCGCCCAGCTGCGGGCTACCGGCCAGCGTATTTTCGTTGGAAACGGTAATGGAGTTGATGACGTTATAGAGTTGCGCGCGCAGCAGATCGGTAAAACTGCGCTCCACGCCCTGTCGGTAAAGCGTGGAAATCACCACCGCGATCACCACCAGCGCCAGGGCAGACCATGCCGAGGCCAGCAGTAGAACGCGGGCGGTGAGTGAATTACTTCGCATCTGCGGGTGCTTGCATCCGGTAGCCGAGACCGCGGATGGTCTCGATCAGATCGACGCCCAGCTTCTTGCGCAAACGGCCAACGAACACCTCGATCGTGTTGGAATCGCGGTCGAAATCCTGATCGTACATGTGCTCGACCAACTCGGTGCGGGATACCACCTCGCCCATGTGGTGCATGAGGTAGGACAGAAGACGGAACTCGTGAGAGGTCAATTTCAGCGTCGTGCCGTTGACGGTCGCCTTGGAGGATTTGGTGTCAAGCCGCACCGGACCACAAACGATTTCTGATGACGCATGGCCCGCAGCACGGCGGATCAACGCGCGCACACGCGCTAGAATTTCCTCCACATGGAACGGCTTCGTCACATAGTCATCGGCACCGGCATCGATACCCGCCACCTTGTCGCTCCAACGGTCGCGCGCGGTCAGGATCAGAACCGGCATGGATTTGCCGCTGGCACGCCATTTTTCCACAACGGTAATACCGTCCATCTGCGGCAGGCCGATATCGAGAACGATGGCGTCATAGGGCTCGGTATCGCCGAGATAATGCCCCTCTTCGCCGTCAAAGGCCTGATCGACGACATAACCCGCTTCTTTCAGCGCGTCGGTCAACTGTCGATTGAGGTTGGTATCGTCCTCGACCACAAGAATGCGCATCGTCCGTCCCTTTTCATTCCACCCGTCACTTCTGCAGTGCGACGGTCATTCAAATCATCTCTACATCAGAAATTTAGGGATTGCGACGGTCTACATCGGTACGCGCATCGTCACCTTGCGAGGGCGCTCGCCATTGCCCTGAACGAGCACGGTCACGACACAATTCTGGCCGTCATTGCTGGGATAAACGGACAGCAGCTGGCCGCCCGTCTCGCGCACCACGCGGGAAACGGCAGAGCTGCAGTCGCTCGCAACCTGCTGCACCCGACCCTGCACCTGCACACCCTGCCCATCGACCTGCGGCGCAGGAAAGCCGGAGAGACCGGCTGCAAGCGTCGCGATGATGAGGGGTGATGCCATTGCAAAAAACTTCCAAAGAAAAATCGGATGCACGTCGAAACGAATTCTTGGCCGAATATGTATCGCAAAGCGTCTGAATGGCAAATGAATGTGGGGGGTGGTGGAGTTGAGCGTGATGTGAGCGGCAGCGCGCGCGGCTAGCCCCCCTCTGCCTGCCGGCATCTCCCCCACAGGTGGGGAGATAGGCAAGACGCATGCTCACCACCTCCTCGCAGCCTCTAGGGATGAAGAACGGGCGAAACAGCCCTTGCCCCATCCGGACCGCTAGAGGTGGCCGAGACCTACCCGCGAGTCGATCTCCCCACCTGTGGGGGAGATGCCCGGCAGGGCAGAGGGGGGCTAGCCACACCCACTGCCCTACAAGCAGCAATCCCCTACCTAATCGAACTCGTCGCAGCCAATCGCCCATACAAAGCAATCAACCCACCCACGCCGCCGGCCACCGTCACCAGCCCCTCGGCAAGCTCGCCTTCGAACCCAACAGGCAGGTTCAAGCCCACCACATGCAGCAGCGGTGCCAACACCGCAATCAGCGCGCCCCAGACGGTTTTCGACTGATACCAGGCTTTCATATTGTCCATGCTCTACCCTTTCTCGGTTGACGTTATTGTGAAGTTTAAACCCTCAAAACGGCGCTGGTGGCGATGCCCCGCGGCACCGCCCGGCCAAGCTGGCGCACCCGAATCACAAGCGTGGTCTGCGGCGAACCGAAATCCGCCACCTCGTCGCTCGCGGCATAAAGGCAAGCTGCCTCGCTCACCTCGATTGTTCGCCGCACCACATCGTCGGATAGGATCTCGACCCGGTAGCGCTCGGCCACCTCGTCCAGCGGAATATCGGCAGCGTCCCAGCCATCGGCTTCCACGCGCCCGCGCCGCACCCATGTCAGGCGCACGCCGTCCGCCCTTCGCACCCCGCGCAGATGTACCGGTGCCAGCGGCGTTTCCGCCCGCATTCCACCCGCGAAGGCAAACGGCCCGACGCTCGAAATTTGCGCACCCGCCGCCTCGATGATCCAGTTCAGCTGCAAACCGCGCTCGTCGGCGCGCAGCCCCATCGGCACCACGCCCGCGTCCAACACCCCACTTCGGCACCGACAATGGCACCCGCCGCCATAGCGTCCTCGGTTCCCACAAGCCCGCGCAACAACCGCGATAGCCGCCAGCGGTTCGCCGCTACCTCTTCCGACTTTGCAAAAGCGGCAATCTCCCAGGCACCACCCACGCAACGAACAGCGATGCGGTTCGCGCCATTCAGCACCGCAAGGTCGGTGGCAGAGGCCAGATCGCCGTAAGGCAGCGTAATCTCGATTGCGCCAGATACATTGAACCTTCCGGCAAATCCCATGGGTAAAGCGCTCGCAAGCGCGCCGATCTTCGCTGGCTGATCCAGCAGCGCCCGCGCCTCATACCCTTCGGTTCCGGCAGAAACGGACAGCGCCATGCGTCGCCATGGCTTGGCAAAAGCCGCAATCCGCGCAAAGCCCGGCGCATCACCCGCCTCATATCGCGGCAGATCCATCAGCACGATGTCAGGGTCGAACCCGCTGGATGCACCCCCGCTTCCCGTGCGTGGCGTTTCCGTCTCGCCGGAAAGGGCAATGGCCGATGGCGCAAATTCCCGCGCCTCGATGCGCCTCACATCACCGTCTTCGATCCGGCTCACCAGAAACCGTCCGGTCGGCCCGCCCTCCAGCTCCACACAGTCACCGGGGTCGAGCGCGATCTCGTTCGGCGCAATCGAAAAGCGCACCGTGCGGCGCGCCAGCCGGTTATCGCGCAACAGCGCCTCCACCGCATTCTGCGCGGTCTCCTGCGCCAGCACAGCGCCCAGATCATACCGCACCACCCGGTTGCCGGCATTGTCTATGCGGCGCGAGCGCACGCTGGCCTGCTCGTAATCCAGCGCCGGATTATACGCGGTCAGCACCGCCTCCGCCGCAAAATCGCTCTCGTGCCCACGCGCTTCAGACCACAGCGCCGAGTCCTCGATATCCGCAAAAGCAGACACCATCGTCGTCTTCGTCGCAGCCTTCCCGCGAGAGACGAAGCGCAACATCGCTCCATCCTCGATCACATCCACCTGAAACGCTTCCAGCAGCGGCTCCAGCAGGCTGCGCGCCGCCGTCACGTCGCCCTGGGCATAACCAGCCACGTCACCGGTGACAGCGGACACATCAAAATCCGCAAAGCCATGTTCCGTCAGAACCGCCGCGATCAGATCAGCCAGCGTCGTCGCCCCCAGCCTGCCATTCAGCCAATGGCCGGTGCGCCAGTTCGCTCCATCGCTCCACGTCGCCGTGTTCTGCGGAAATGCCGGGTAAGGTCGTGCATCCCATGTCCAGACGAAAACCCTGGCTGGATCAACCATGCCCTGAAGCGCAGAACCACCCGCCCAATGGTCATGATGCGCCTCCAGAAACCGCCGCTGCTGGCTGTCTGCGCGCATCCGGCTGGAAAAATGGGGATAGGCGCTTTCGGATGATTTCGGGTCGATGAAGGTGTTCGGCCGGTTCGCGCCCTTGTCGATCGCGGGGCAACCCAGCTCGGTCAACCAGAACGGTTTCATGCCCGGCACCCAGGTACTTGGTGCCGCACGTTCCACGCCGCCCACCCGGTCATAATGGCGGTTCTGCCACCAGCCTGCCAAATCCTTGTTGCGATAAACCCAGTGCTTGCCCTTCAACCCGTCATAAATGGCGCTGCGCTTGCGGCCCTCCCGGTCTGCTTCGCTGGCATAATACCAGTCGAACCCCTCGCCGCCCTCAATGCTGCGCCCAAACCCCGCCGCATCGTCGGCACCCTCAAAACCATCCGGGTTACCCTCAAGCACATCCTCGTCGCGCCAGTCGGATAGCGGCATATAATTGTCGATGCCCACAGCATCGATATGCTGGCTCGCCCAAAGCGCATCGAGATTAAAGAACACGTCACCCGACCCATCCGCCGGGTGATACCCAAAATATTCGCTCCAGTCGGCAGCGTAAGTCAGCTTCGTCGCAGCGCCCACAACGGCGCGCACGTCACCCGCCAGCCGCACCAGTTCCTCTACGAAGGGAAAGGCATTCGCCTGATCCCGCACCCGCGTCAGGCCACGCAATTCAGAGCCGATCAGAAACGCATCCACCCCGCCTGCCTGCTTCGCCAGCGCCGCATAATGCAGCACCATGCGGCGGTACCCGTCGGCCCGATTGCAGAAGGTCGAGATTTGCGCCCGCCCCGTAACCGTGCGGTCAGCACTCCCGCTCTGCCCCGCCGCCGGGTGGCAGGTAATATTGCCGCGCCAGCCATAGGCATCCTGTTCCACCTTGCCATAGGGGTCGGGCAGAGCATTGCCCGCTGGCACATCCATCATCACAAACGGATAAAGGCATACCTTCAAGCCCCGCGCCTTCAAATCGGCAATGGCCTGCAACACCGATGTATCGCTCGGCGTGCCGCCATAGGCCGGGCCGCCATCGCGCTGGCTCACCAGCCGCGCCTGTCCACGGCCCATGTCAGCAACAGACCATGTGGCACTTTCGCGGTCGCGGAAGCCCACCTCCACACCGGGCAGAATGCGGCATTCCCCGGCACGCATGTCGGTACCGAACCACGTCACCACCAGCGCCACGCTTTCCAGATTGGGGCACAGCGCCTGCAATTCGTCGATGGAGGCCTGCCAGTCGGTTGCCGCCGCCAGCGTATTCCGGTTCATCACCCGGCTTTCACCCGCTCCGGACCGTTCGGACACCGCAACCGTCGCATAGCCATGCTCCGTCGCGCCGGGT
The DNA here is from genome assembly GCF_900100825.1 of Agrobacterium sp. DSM 25558. Taxonomy (NCBI): domain Bacteria; kingdom Pseudomonadati; phylum Pseudomonadota; class Alphaproteobacteria; order Hyphomicrobiales; family Rhizobiaceae; genus Agrobacterium; species Agrobacterium sp. DSM 25558. The sequence continues at coordinate 92,877 of NZ_FMUD01000023.1, forward strand.
ATCACCGTCACCGCCCGCATCTGCCCCTCCAGCTTGCCGATGGGCCTCACCACCTCGAACTGCAGCAGCGGAATACGATTGCCGAAACCATCCAACGGCAACCGCTCGAACACCACATAAGACAATCCGCGATAGGCCGGCGCAATGCCCGCCCCTTGTCTGGCCTCGATCAGCGGATCGGGAAGCTGCGTCTCGCTGCCGGGGTAGAACCGCATTTCGATGCCGGTCAGGTCAAGCTCCTGCCCATCCGCCCACACCCGCCGCACCATGGCAGCCTCGCCTTCGCACAGGCCCACGGCGAGATTGGCGAAATATTGAAACGTCTCGACGGTCGTGCTGCTGCTGCTGGAACTCTTGCCGCCCTGCCGCTCCCGCGTCACGCTTTCCTCGAAGCGCGTGGCCCAGATCAGCGTGCCGCCAATCCGCACCGTGCCATAAGCACGCGCAATCGCCGCCCCCTCCTCGGCCCCAGGAATACGCGCCGTCGAAAGCCGCGCACCGCTCACCGTTTTAGAAGAGGAAAACAGCGCGCCATCGACCGCGCTCCCCGCCAGCGCCCCCGCCGCCCTGCCGATAATGGCACCAACAGGTCCAAAAATACTGCCAAGTGCAGCGCCCGCCGCCTGTAGAACAAGGGTTGCCATATCTTATCTCTTTTTATCTTACGGGACTTTTATGGATGAATGAGACTGTACGGCCGGGTTTCTTCTCCCCGAGGGGGAGAAGTTCGCGGCAGCGGGATGAGGGGGCAAGGGTCAACGGGTACGGCAACGTTGCCCCCTCATCCGGCCTTTCAGGCCACCTTCTCCCCATCGGGGAGAAGAAACCCCGTCCCTCACCCCTCCGGAAATCGAAACACCCCCGCAATGCGCCTGCGCCACGACGGCACCAGCGCCGAGCGCAGCACGGACGCCCCCTCATAGGCATGAATGAAGTGATCGGGTCCGGCCAGAATGCCCACATGCTTGGCCGCAAATTCCGGACGCCAGCGAAACAGCAGCATGTCGCCCGGCAACGCTTGCGCCATGTTGGCAATGGGCTGAAAATGCCGCACCGCTGCCGCCATCAGCCGGTCCTCACCGCCACGCTCCGCCCAGTCGCGCGCATAGGGTGGCGGCAATTCCGGCTCATCACCATAAAGCTCGCGCCAGATACCGCGCACCAAGCCCAGGCAATCGCAGCCCACGCCTTTCAGGCAGGCCTGATGCCGGTACGGCGTGCCGATCCAGCTATCCGCCACCGCCAAAACCCGTTCACCGATATCGCTCATGAAAACAGCGCTCCGCCATCGTGCTGGGTGCGGCTCGTCACATAGGAATAGGCAAAATCCGCCCCCGGCATATGCGGAAAGCCTCTAAAATTCAGGTGGTTGGCAAACTTCGCCTTGCAGACGCCAAAGCTCTTGTCGCACCCCGCCGTCACGGTGAACGCATCACCCGCCTGCGGTGCCACCTCCAGCGGTAACCAGAAACTCAAACTCGCCACCCCGTCGCGCAGCGCATGGTCATCCAGATCGAAACTGCGGCCCGCATTCGCGCCGCTTGAAAACATCAGCTTGCCCTGCCGGAAAAAACCTTCGGCAAAAGCACCCAGCCCGGACACCACCATCCGCCCGGTGCCATCCACGGAAACCACCGCGCCGTTAACCCGAAACGCTGCAATATCAGTCCCGCACCTGGCATCACCCAGTGCCGCATCGCATCGCCGTCCATAGACCCGGCCCTGCGGCTGGCTTAGCCTGTGCGCGAAACTGCGCAGCTCCGCCGTAAAGGCACCGCCCGCCCGCGTCACCTCGCCAATCTCCCGCACCTTCAGCAACACATGCTGCTCCGGCACCTGCCAGTTGACGCGGTAAAGCTCCACTTTCGCGCCGTCGCAACGTCCCGCAGCCAGATCGGCCTCACGGACCGCCTCGCTGGAAAACCCACCCGCCACCTCGCCGCTGCTGGCCGCAAGTCCCGTCTCGCTATCATTTTCGCCTGCCTGAAAACCGCTTGCGGCCAGATAGGTCACGCCGCCAAATGTCAGCGCCTCGTCATGCTCGGTAAAACCCAGCACCACGCCGTCGCGCAGGCTCACCTTCCAACAATGACACGTCGTCGTCGCCTCGCCACCAAGATGCGCGGCAAAACCCTCTGGCACTGTCTTCACGGCAAAATCTCCACCAGCGGAATGGAAGGAATGCGCCCGGCCTCGAAAGCACTCAGGCTCACATCGATGCGGTCAATATCAAACCGCACTGGCACGTCGAACTCGAAACCCGCCCGAACCGCCGCCCCGACAGCAGGAACATGCCCCGCCGCGAACATAACGATGCCCGTTTCATGGTCCGTGCTGAAACCCGTCGTCGCCACGCCATTCACCGAAACCAAAACCGATCCTTCCACCGGCTTGGCAATGGCTCGCGTCCACCCGCCACCGGCATCGGCATAGGTCTTCACCAGCGGAAACGTCTTTGTGACACCATCCCCGGTCCCGATCCGCTGGTCCATCGCGCTCGGCACCGTCAGCGGCGGGCAAGACCGGAAATCAACCGGATCACGAAACCGAAACCCATAAAGCTGCCCGCCCCGCGCCTCAAAAAACTCCAAGACAGCATAGAGGT